>NZ_JAGDQK010000031.1:0-2216 GCF_017498755.1 Bacillus sp. XF8
AGCACAAGAAGTAGCGAAAGCACAAGAAGTAGCGAAAGCGCAAGAAGCAGCGAAAGCACAAGAAGTAGCGAAAGCACAAGAAGTAGCGAAAGCACAAGAAGTAGCGAAAGCACAAGAAGTAGCGAAAGCGCAAGAAGCAGCAAAAGCGCAAGAAGTAGCGAAAGCGCAAGAAGCAGCGAAAGCACAGGAAGTAGCGAAAGCGCAAGAAGCAGCAAAAGCTCAAAAACCAGTAGCACAACAACCTAATGGGAAATCAACTGAAACAAATACACCATCTGGTGCTCGTGAGTTAACAGTTGTAGCAACAGCATATACTGCGGACCCAAGTGAAAACGGCGCATACGGTGGTCGTGTATTAAGTGCAATGGGTCATGACTTAACAGCAAATCCAAACATGAAACTGATTGCAGTTGATCCGAAAGTAATTCCATTAGGATCAAAAGTATGGGTAGAAGGTTACGGAGAAGCAATCGCTGGTGATACTGGTGGTGCAATTAAAGGTAATCGCATTGACGTTCTAGTTGGTTCAAAAGGCGAATCTAGTAATTGGGGACGTAAAACTGTTAAGGTGAAAATTTTAAACTAATCAATTATTTATTGTAAAGAAGCCAGTTCTCTTTAACGAGACTGGTTTCTTTTTCTATAAAAAATATATTGATTTCTATAATTAATAGAGAAAGCACAATTATCCCTTATTTACAAAACAAATCACTTTATTCTTAATTGTCAGTTCATAAATAATGGAATCGGAATATGTTCATTTTGAGAATAATACACTTATCATCCTCGAAATAGGAAACTTGTCACGAATCATAACATTAGCTGAAGAAGATAAAAAACAACTATTTCGCTATTACAAAACCATTCCTGAACCTGTTCGCCCTAAATACCATAGTTACGATCCACTGTTTGTAGCATTTGATTTCACTCGCGGTACCTATCATTGGTCATATGAAAATGAAGCACCAAAAGGATTATTTGAAGTTTCGGTTCAAAAAATGATACGACTTGAAATTGCTTGTGGGGATATGAAAGGTATTATATCGTCTTTTTCCATATCATGTATAATAAATATATAGAATATTCAGGCATATTATATTTCACAAACGTGCAGTAATGGAGGAAGATAATGAAGATCATAGAGCTACCAATTGAATTTGATGGACAAAAAAATTACATTTATCCTAGCTTAATTATATTGAATAATGAACTAACTTTGGTCGATACAGGGTATAAAAATTTCTTACCTTTAATTGAAAATGAAATTTTACAAAATGGATATGAAGTGAAGAATTTAAAGAATATAATTATTACTCACTATGATGATGACCATATAGGTTCCCTATATGATTTTAAAGAAAAGTATCCTTGGATTAACATTATAGCTAGTGAAAGTGAATCAAAATACCTTAGTGGTGAAATGAAGTCAGAGAGATTGGTTCAAGCCGAAGAAATGCTAGAGAATATGCCAAATAAAGGAATCGAATTTGGTAAATGGTTTATACAGCAATTAAAGAAATTGAAACATGTTTCAATTGATGAAAAGGTACATGATGGTGATATGATTTTAGATAACAAATGTAGAGTAATAGCAACACCAGGTCATACTTCAGGGCATATTTCATTGTATTTTCCAAGTTTAAAAAGTGTAATTACAGGTGATGCAGCTGTTAATGAAGATCATGAATTGATCATTGCTAATCCGCACTTTTGTTTAAATGTTGAGAAAGCGCAACAGTCTTTAAGAAAGATTAAAAATCTTAAAGCTGAAACGTACTATTGTTATCATGGTGGGAAATTTACTTTATAATTGGGGGAAAACCTAGATATTTAGTTTTTAAATTAGACAACTTTATTATTCAGTTTGATAACAATAATCGTGAATACAATTAAAAATTAAATAACTTTAATACCCTTCCAAATCATTTCATTGTTGGAAGGGTATTGGCTTTATAATGATAAAAATTAAACGACATTATTACTAGGCTCTTTGTTTTTTCCGTTGATGTTTAGATTGGTTTATTATATGAACCTAAAAATGAATGATCTCGAAAAAGAAAAATAAGTATAGATAGAAAATAATACAAATAAATAGCAGGATGATAGAGCATCATTCCTGCTGTTTGGATAAAGCATTCTATTAATATTTTTTGTTTATAAATCATTCTGCCTTAAATTCAATCACTTGATCTTGATTTATTTTTTTTCCATCTAAA
>NZ_JAGDQK010000032.1:0-119586 GCF_017498755.1 Bacillus sp. XF8
GGTATATGAGGATACTTCAATTAAACGATAAGCAATTGAAGAAAATAAACAAACTCCGTAAAGTTTGTAATCTAGTTACTTTAGGATAAAAGGATAAGATGGGACGCTGTATGCGATGAAAGTCGCACGTACAGTGTTAAGCGGGGGAAAAGATGGAGATAACTTCAAAGTCTTACCTATCGCAACTAGTGGCAAATAAAAAGAGAGCACACATATAAATGCGCTCTTATAAGGTAGGATTCTATGAGTAAGGATCTTCATACAATAACATATGCTTGTCTCATTTAAATGTGAAAAAAATCAACAAAAACGCTAATTGAAAGGAAAGTGATCGGTATGGAAGTTCAATATGATGCACAAGAAAGAGTAAAGTGCCATACCGATTAATATTAGAATCACAAGAAGCCATACACAACTAAGACATTAGCAATATTAAGAGATTTTTTGTCGGTAGTTATGGATATAGATCTTTTCTACAAAGTAACTTACAATCAAACCAATAAGTAAAGGAACGACGGAGCCTGTTGAAATGAAGAAGCCATTTGTATTATCTATATATTCGTGGTGAAACATTAGCCATGGAATAGTGAACAAGTGACCAATTAAAAAGAATAGCCCCGTTGTTAATACAAACGTTGAAAAAGTAACAAGGAAACTTTTTAATTTCATCTAATGTACCTCCTAAAGTCATATTAACAGTATTTCGTATTATTGTTAACATGATAAATCGGATTGTTTGTTTAGCAATAATTTTTGAGAAAATAATCATTTAAAGAGTTTAAAGAATCGGTAAATTACTAAATAAAAATTTCATTTTGTACAAAACAAAACCCTAGTTTCCTAGGGTAATGGGTATAACAGCCCGATTTATTCGAGCCTCTATACTATAAGGTGTAACCGTGATAGTTACTAATGGTAAATGTAACTAAAAAAGAGCAGCTAGCAAAAGCTGACTGCTCGGCCCTAGGGAAAGGGAGAAGAAGAGTATGGTACTACAAAATAGGATTATGGCTATTCACCAGACAGTTTATAGTTTAACCGTGACTTGGAATTTTATTCTGACAAACCAAAAAGAGCACGTTTGAACAGTGCTCTTTAAGGAAAAAAAGTTAATGTTGAAACCGATTAAAGTGGTGTAAAAGGGGACCTTTTCATTATTGAGATATTAATTTTTTGTCTCAAAATAACATATGAGCATTGAATCTAAAAAGTGACAATGAAAAAAGCAAAAGAGCAGCTAGCAAAAGCTAACCACTCGGCTCCAATGGGGGTGGAGAAAGATTAGGGACTTTAAATGAGTTCTGGCTATCGCCTAACTACAGTATTGACGGAATATTGAGGTTTATTCAGCTAGAAACTTATATTATGTAATTTAACGGGTTAATTATACCGAAACTGGTGGTTCGAAATTAGACAAATTAGACACCTAAAAAGAGGTAATATAAAGAAAAATGTAACATACAATAGCACGGAAAGGTTCTCTAACGTGTTAGTTACTCCTGTCTTTTACATGGCACCTGGGCGAGGTGCTTTTTTTTGCACCTTTTGAGAAGGACAAGCATATATTGGAGTGTAGGATAAGCTCTCTTAGATCCTATTCAATATTCACCGAAAACTCCTTATCACACATTTGGGCATCTACTGAAGTGGATGCTCTTTTTTATTGAGAAAAGAGACTTTATTCATATTGAAAATGCTCCAATGAATGAGGGTATAACAATTACTATTTTAAGCGCTGTCGTGATCGGTACAGTGTCTTATTTGTTGTTAGGGAAAGATAAGGGGTTCGACCAAGATACATGTAATTTAGGCTCATAGACTGCATTTTATCTCTAGTATTAGATTGTAGTGTAACTAAATTTAAAACTTGAAGATTAGATATGATTATTATTACTCTAAAATGCAGCATGTAGACTATGAAACAAGCAGTTTTTGTTTTTAAGCATAGAATATGATGAATTCTATTGTTAAGAGGAGGGAATCATATTTATGAGATGTAATTGTCATTTCAATCACTTTCGAGATTGTGGTAGATTTTGGGATGATTTAGTGTTTGGAAGATGTATACGCAGACATAGAGATTTTAATGATTGTGATGATAGAGATTGGTAATTTTCTTTGAAAGAGTGCTTTGAATAAAAGCACTCTTTTTCTCTTAATAGAATTTCTAAACTCTTATTGATAATGTTTATTAAATAGCAAGAATGTAGTTGCAATTCGATTTAAGGGCTAACGAAAAAAACAACACAACGAACAAAAATAGAGATAGTTAACAAAGTGTTGGTATTCAGGGTTTATATGTGATAGTAATGAGTTATTTGAAATGCAGCAGCTCGATGAAAATAAACAATTCCAACAAATTGCAGGACAACCACAAGCTTTACAAATGTTGCAGCAATAATCGCAAGTGTGTGAGCAGTTCCAACAACAAGCTTAAGTAATGCAAGCACAAGGTGTAGAGCCAATGCAAGCTGGAATGCAATCACCACAATTATCATTAGAAACGCCAAAAGTTCGCGACTTCTATGATCATGAAGTGCATATATATATTCATAATGCATTTCGAAAGTCCAGCTTATACGATGAGTTACCACCAGAAGTACAACAGCTAGTCGATGAGCATGTGAAAGAGCATATGGATGCATTAAATGCTCCAATGGAAGCTGGTAAACAACAGCAGATGGAACCAGAGCAACAAATGCAAGAAGAGCAAAGACAGATGAAGGAACAAGACTTAGAGTTACAACATCGTAAGTTAGACATCGAAGAGAAGAAGGTTGAAAAACAAATGCAGAAGGGTGAGAAGCAAATGAAGAATACTGTAACACAAGAAGATATTAACGACATTTTAGAAAAGACTCGATGGACAGTGGAAGAGTTTCACGGCAAATGTACAGTAGTGGTTGCTAAGTTGCCGAATGGATTTATTTTAACCGAATCCAGCGCATGTGTAGCCCCTGCTAATTACGATGTGAATATTGGAATTCAATGTTGCAAGGACCGCATTATTGATAAAATTTGGGAGTTAGAAGAATATAGGTTGCAATGTGAATTAGCTAAGCAAGTCGCTATAGAATAGCGGCTTTTTTTACACTTTTTGAGAAGGACAAGCATATATTGTAGTGTAGGAGAAGCTCTCTTAGGTCCTATTCAATACTCATTGAAAGCTCCTTATCACACATTTTGGCATCTACTGAGGTGGATGCTCTTTTTTGATTGGAAAAATTATATACCAAAAAATAGTAATACTGTAAGCTATGAAATAAATACAATTTTCTTTGCTGTATTAAAGAATAATAATGGTATCGTACCTGCTCTACCTTATCAAGCAGATATGTTGGAAAAAGATAGGATGATAGTCGAATGAATCACGTGTTCTTACTTTTATTTTCAATATTAGGTAATACAAAATCTAGTTTCTTCGTGGAGTCAAATTTTTTTTATAAATCGTACACCTTTTGAGCAGGACAAGCATATATTGCAGTATGGAACAAGCTTAAATCGCTTTTTTCATACTCATTGAAAACTCCTTATCACGAAAGAGCACTTTTGAGTGCTCTTTTTAATTTGGAATATATACATAAGAGAAAAGCTTGGAGCAGTCATTTCATGCACAAAATGAAATGTATCAAAATATAATGGGGAAATGCAGGGAAGTCATTTTTGTTAGTGACAATATAAATATTGAAGTTTAAAAGTACCGAGAGAAACGTTTTCATTCAAAAGAGTATTTATGATAAATAAGATGATTCTAATATAGGTGGATGAATACTATGAATCCAAGAGGTTTAGAAGTTACGGGAGCATGGTTTCAAGTAGGAGGAAATACGATAGCGGCTATTGGAACTACAAGGGGATTTATAGGTGAAGAAAATGTGGAAGAACCACTTGTAATTGTAGGTGGGTCATTACAAGCTCTTGGATATATACTGCAATTGATAGCATTAATAAATTCCAGAGAAATACAAGGAATGCAAGTAGTGAAAAATGCACTTAGTAAAGAGGAACAAATCAAACGAGGAAACCAATCTTTGGAGGAAACAGGGATTGAATTACTGGCTTTAGGAAATGTTTCAAATGTAATAGGAACGTTTTTTAATATACAAAAAGAAACGGAAGAGAATGATTATCTCATTATCACAGGAAATAGTTTGCAGTCTATTGGTGCATTTGTAGGGGTAGAAGTGGCACTAAATGAGGAACCTGAAATTCCATGGCTGATTGTAGTGGGGAATTCATTGCAGACGCTAGGGGCAGGATTACAAGCATATCAAGGTATCCACAATTTATCGAAGGAAAAACAAATGATTGAGAAAAATGATCGAGAAAAAGAAGATGAGAGATTAGTTGGACTAATCGGTATTTGGATACAAGCAATTGGTACGGCAATTTCGGCAATTGGAATCACACAAATGGTAGAGGAGTAAGATTGACACTGTGGCTACTAGGGAAATTAGCGTCGATATGGATGAAAGGGAATATTTTATTCTCTTTTAAGATAGGGCAAGGACTCTAGAGACGATCATGTTCTATAGTGTTGTTATTTTTAGTAATTTCAAATATAGATAGATGTTTTATGGTGTAGGTTTTTCTTCTTTCCTGTCGAAGATGTAATAAAAGGGAGGGAGTAAAATGACACAGTTTGAAGTAGAAAAAATCACTTATTTAGGAAAGGAAAAAGAAGAAATTGATTTTCGAATAGCTTATGTAAGGATTGATGACTATTTAGACTGGGAAGTCATTATACGTGGAACTACTGATAAAGGTGCAATTTTTGTTGAAATAATGAAGAAAAATGAGCAACCAGTATTTGAATTTATTACTACTGAAGGAGAAATTCTTCAAGGTAGAACAAAAATAGTAAAATTCATCCCGAAATTAACTGACACTGAAATCGATTTACTTGGCATTGGAAAGTTAAATGGTTATGAAATAAAAAGCGTCCAATAGGATGTACAAAATCTTACTTTTTTAATAAAGCCGTCTCTTATTAAAAAGAGGCGGCTTTATTGTTTGTTACATATCAAATTCAATTGTTTTTTCTTCACCAATTGCTACAGAATCTTTATTTTGAGGTGCTTTAAATACTAATTTTAAGTGATTAATTTTTTCAGGATCACCATCTAGAAGGAAGACTACACTGCCTTCTTTTTTTGTTTTACCAGTAAATTAGCCACCAACCTGCTGACTTAACAAAGGATGAGCTTCTTTTTGTCATACTATGCTAAGTTACAGTTTACTTAGTAAGTGTTCATGAGAAAAAAGAATCCGTTACAGATTCTTTTTTTCTGTATATATTGGATTAGGAGAGTATGTTAAACCCTTGAAGGGAGCAAGGATTTAACGGTAATAGTAACCGTGGTATTAATGTAACATAGTTTACTCGTATAGTTAATTGATAATATTTGTATTGAATATTGCTAATGTTTAGTATAGATACTTAATACCATAAGTATAGTATTAAATCATTTTAATTTACCATTTGATAAATTGTTAAATAGAACTAGCAAAATAAACACCTATTTCGATCGATTCCTACTATATACATATTGCAGGCGTGTATCTAATCTAGAAGGCATCGCTCTTGGTAATTAAATATGATATGACAAAAGGAGAAGAGGAATAATGGACAAACATATTATTGATATTTCTAAGTGGAACGGTAATGTCGATTGGGATGTGGCGGCACCGCAAATTGAGATTGCTATATGTCGTGTACAATATGGTTCTAGAACAGTTGATGAGCGGTATAACAGCTATGTAACAAATTTAGAAGAACGTGGTATACCGCATGCTGCATATGCTTATGGTTGTTATGTTTCTGTTACAGATGCAGTTGTAGAAGCGAAAGATTTTATGGCAAGAGCAAGTTCTAATGCTAAATTTCTTGTTCTTGATGTTGAAGATGATACGTTAAAAAGTTGTGGCCCTAATAAGTTAGCTGAAGCATCTCAAGCATTTATTGATACTTGTAAAGCTGCAGGTTGGAAAGTTGGATTGTACGTAGGTCATCACATGTATAATAAATATGGTTTAAGTGGAGTGAGAGCGGATTTCCTTTGGATTCCACGCTATGGTGGTAATAAACCAGCATATCCTTGTGATATATGGCAATATACTGAAACAGGAAATATCAACGGGATTGGCAAAGTTGATTTGAATTATTTGGTAGGTGATAAGTCACTGTCATGGTTCATAGGCAATACAAGTCAGATGCATAACAATTCAGAACAAACTGTGGGTATTGGAATTGCTCTTTCAAAATACCCTGAAGGTTACGGAATTAATTTATATGAGAATCCTGAAGAGCTTATATTTACTGGACGTATCACAAATAAAATTCCTTATCTTATCTTTGAAGGATATTGGGGCGGTGGAGATAAAGATATGATTAGGTTAGGAAGTGAGAAACAGTGGGCGAAATTAGAGCATTTTGATATAGAGTGGTTCCATGCATATTCAAAATACCCCGTTGGATATGGAGTTAATTATTATGCAGAACCTGAATGTATAAATTTTAAAGGTGTGATCGATGGTTCAATTTCTTATCGTATTTGGGCAAAACAAGATGGTGCTATCGATATTGGACAGAGCAGTTGGATTAAAGAAGAGCATGTAGTGATTAAGTGATATTGATATATTTAAATTGAAAAATGGTATTACGTTTGACAAACAACGTAATACCATTTTTGGTTTTACATAAAATAATCTTTATACAATGATATAAATTGTTTCCAATTTGCAGTATTAATACCCCCACCTAAAAATTCAGTAACAGCAAAGAAGTTAAAAGGAATTGGAAACTCTATTGATTGAATTTTCGCTTTACAAGTAGGTGTAACAAATACAAAAAACGGTTCTTTTTATAATATAGACTGTTTAAATTTTGGTGTGACGATAGGAATTTCTAATATAAGTGTTATGATAATAACTTTTGGATTGGGCATTTCGTAATCCTTCGTATATATTTTCCGGTACATCGTAAAAATCATATGTACCATTTCTAAATTCAATTCGTAAAATCATAGATGATGGATTATAACCTATAGCGACTAAATTTTTGGAAATTACTGGATATAAAGTCATTTTAGTTCATCTCCCTTCTTTTATATATTTAGATGTTGAAAAAGGAAAAACCTTCTATTTTGTCGAAATGTGATTGTTGAGAAGGAGGGACAGATATGAATGAACAAGAATTTATAGATATTATATTGGAAGAGGAAGATTCACTTGCACACATTTTAAAACAACTTGTTGAGAAAAGAAGAGAAGAAACAGGTTCTTATAACATCACTGTTCAAAATGTAATTCCTGTTAGGGAAAATCATTTTACAGTAATTCTATATAAAATTGTTTCGGATTTCTAAAGAAATGTACTTCTACGTATGCTTTTTACTTATGGTAGGTATAATACAGAATTGAGAACTGTTTCGTAATGTTTATCCCGCTATTGGCGGGCAGTAATACTCCCATCTCAAAATTCAGCGGAAGCAAAGGAGTTAGATGGGAGATAAACTGCCCATAAAAGTCCGATTGGTGAGGGTTAATAATCAGTGGGGGATGAAGAAAACTCCACTGATTAATTTTTCAATTTATGAGTTATAGAAACAAGTGAAGCAATTTGCACATAGGTCATCTCTGAAAAGAAGGATGGAAATAAAATGAAGGGTTACTTTATTTATACATATGAAAATGACTCATTTATTATTACAATACAACAGAGGGATTTATTTTTAGAGTTGCAAGTCATTTGTGCTTTATAGATTCTGGGAATCTTTTCTGGATTCATTTCAATCACAAGTTTACGGATTGGTATTATATATTTTTTTATTAGTGATGAGGTAAAGAAGTGAGAAGATTCATCATAATAAAATAGTCGCTTTTTCTATTTGATAATATGAGGATATTTGTTGAGTCTGTTTTGTAAAATACGATGTAGAATTTAAAGGTATATCGTGTTATGTATTGACTGAATAGCACATTGTAAATAGTATATAGATTGTTGAATAATATATCGTATTTATCCTTTTTATTAGCTGTGTTGCTGCGTTTTATTACAAGTTCACACGGAATTCATATTGTTATGATATTTTAATTTCACTACTCTTTGCTGTTAATGATTGTTTAAAAGGGAGTTATGTTTTATAAGATAGTTTCTATACACTTAATCCCGAATGTAATTGAAGCTAAGAAAGTGTTTGATTTTAATACAATTAACAGCCAATTATTTGTATGGAAAAGTTGAGGGATAAGGTGTCAATACAGAACATTGAAGGAACACGGATCTAAATATGTTTGTTTTGTCTGTATCCTTTTGATACAAGCTTTGACAATGAACTATTTTTGATAAGTGTTTAAGAAATGATCTATATGGAATAAAAGGAGGAATAATAACTCAAATTTCAGGGTTAGAAAAATATGCTTCTTACTATTACAATCACATAGATTAATATAGTTATGTTTTTCAGCAAGAGAGATAGGTAGATAATACAAACAGTGCAATATGATGCTTTTTAAAAAGCGATGCGAAAATATATTCGGGGCCTGTTTTGATTAAACAACATTTCAAAAGTAGAGACTCATTTATTGATGATAAATCAACAAGAGAATTGAAAGGCAGGAGAAAGTAACATGTCAGAAAATTATCGTTCTCGAGAAGAGCGAAGACAAGTACTAAAGAAAAAGCAACCAAGTACTAATAAAGAAAAAACGAAAGGGAAAACATCGTTTTTTCGTAAATTTTTAATTGGATGCTTAATACTTGGAATCGTGGCGCTCGTAGGGGGAGTAACTACTTTTTTCATTATGATTAAGGATGCCCCTAAACTTGAAAAATCAAAGCTTGTTAATCCACAATCAGCAAAAATTTATGATAAAGATAAAAACCTGATATATGAATATGGGAAAGAGAAACGAACAAATATTACGTATGATCAAGTACCGAAATTAGTAGAAGAGGCATTTTTAGCTACAGAAGATGCGCGTTTTTATGATCATAGTGGAGTTGATTTTAAGGGTACTTCACGTGCAGTTTTAGTCAGCCTCACTGGGAACTATGGCTCGCAAGGTGGTAGTACAATTACACAACAGGTTATTAAAAACTATTTCTTATCTATGGATAAAACGCCTAAGCGTAAGGCGCAAGAAATATATTTAGCTTATAAGTTAGAGCAACAATATTCGAAACATGAAATATTGGAAATGTATTTAAATAAGATTAACTTAGGAAATCGATCTTATGGTATTGCGACCGCAGCTGAAAACTACTATGGAAAAGAATTAAAAGATTTGACTTTACCAGAAGTTGCGATGCTTGCAGGATTGCCAAAGGGACCAAGTATTTATGATCCAACTAAACCACAAAATGTAGAGAGAGCAACAGAGCGTAGAAATGTTGTATTACATTTAATGAATCGCCATGGATATATTTCGAAAAAACAAATGGAAGATGCATCAAAGGTTCCTGTAACTGAAGGACTCCTTCCTCCTAAAGAAATTACAGAAATGCCATATCCAGCATTTATAGACGCTGTTGTAAAGGAAGTAGAGAAAGAATTACCAGATGCGAATGTTGGGTCTGATGGTTTATCTATTTACACAACTTTAGATCCAGAAGCACAGAAATATGCAGATGAGCTTTTAAACAACAATATTATTAATTATCCAAATGATAAATTCCAGGGTGCTTTTACATTTATGGATACAAAAACTGGAGAAATCCGTGCTATAGGTAGCGGACGTGGTGAAAATAAAGCGACATTTAAGGGACATAATATGGCAATTGAACTAGATCGTTCAGCAGGGTCAACAATGAAGCCAATTTTTGATTATGGTCCAGCAATTGAATATTTAAAATGGTCAACGTATCATCAGCTTGATGATTCACCATATAAATATTCGACAGGACAACAGGTTCAAAATGCAGATAGAACGTTCAAAGGTATGATGACGATGCGTGATGCTCTTAAAATGTCTCGTAACATACCGGCAATCAAAACAGCAAAAGAGGTAGGATTAAGTAAAGCACAAAGCTTTGCAGAAAGCTTAGGTATTCCATTTAAAGAAAGTGCGGTTGAGTCAACAGCAATTGGTACGAACGAAGTATCACCAACTGAAATTGCAGGAGCATATGCTACATTTGGTAATGATGGTAAATATACAAAACCACACTTCGTTAAAAAAGTAGTTTATCCTGATGGGAAATCACAAAGTTTTGAACCAAAATCTAAACGCGTTATGGAAGACTATACAGCGTATATGGTTACAGATATGCTGCGTTCTGTTGTTAAGTCTGGTACAGGTACAGCAGCGAATGTAAGTTCTTTAGATGTGGCAGGTAAAACAGGAACAACAAACTATTCATCTGAACAATTAGCGAAATATGGTATACCAGCTAGTGCATCACGTGATAGTTGGTTTGCTGGTTATACACCGCAATATACAATGGCAGTTTGGACTGGATATATGAAAGATGGTTCTGAAGATTATATAAGTAGTAAAAATACGAAAATTGCACAACAAATTTTTAAAGAGATGATGAGTGAATTTGGCACAAGCGGAGCAAAATTCAAAATGCCAAGTAGTGTTGTTCAAGAGGGAGATGAATTACGTGTGAAAGGTGCAAAACGAGATTCTTCTCCAAATCCGAGCACGTCAAATTCAAAGTCAAATTCAAACTCAGGCGAACAGAAGAAAAACGATGAGCAACAGAAACAACAAATTGAAGAAGAGAAAAAGAAACAACAAATAGAGGAAGAACAAAAGAAACAACAAATAGAAGAGGAGAAAAAGAAACAAGAGCAAGAACAAAAACAAAATGAAGAAAATAAGAACAATGATCAAGATGGCCAAGGGAATACAAATCCGCCAAGTAGTGGAAACGGAAATAACCAAGGTGGAACGACTCCACCAAGTGATGAAAACGGAAATAACCAAGGTGGAACGACTCCACCAAGTGGTGAAAACGGAAATAACCAAGGTGGAACGACTCCACCAAGTGGCGGAGACGGAAATAACCAAGGTGGAAATGGTCAAGGTCAAGGTCAAGTTAGTACGAATCCACCGAGCACTGGAAATGGTCAAGGCGAGACAACCACAAATCAAAATGGTGGTCAATAAATCTAATGTTCTTTAAAATTCATATTGTATAAAATGCGTAATAAAAACCCCTAAGATACCGTAATTAATCGGTAACTTAGGGGTTTTTACATGCCCTTTAAATATTAAAGGTGCCATAAAAATTTTGAAAATAAATGGATGGAAAATGATAGTGAATTTTTGGTGCAGCATATGGGAAAGTGACTGGATAAGTATGACCATAATAGAGGCCAATAGGATGAGCTCCATGATGCCAAAAAGAAGGTATTGCTTCACCAGGTAATGGATATTGCTGCCAAGTTGCAGGAAGTTCAATCCCGACATCGGAAGTTGCTGTATGAACGGGAACGACATGAACAGAAGGCGACACAGGAGCTGCAACCGTAATTCTTGAAGGAAATAGATACATAAAAGAATCACTCCTAAAGTGCGTTATACCACAGTATATTCTTGTATTTACTGTAAGGGTTCGTATTTTGTTCGATTATTGTTAGATATGGAGAGAATAGCACGATTCAATCTGGTTATTCTTTAGGATTAGATTTCGAGGCGCCGGGAGATGATATAGATGCGACTACTGAACAGGATAGTATCTAATTTTTTATCGATTCTGATGATATTTGGTCTTTTCAAGACTATGATTTAGTTGAAAGTTATCATGTGGAAATGGATGAAATTGAATTTAATTATGTAAAATAATAACTTTATTAAAAATAAAAATATTTTATATGAAAATTGTATTGGATTAATATCGATATATAAAATGGGTGTAAGCGAGTTGTGTATATATACAACTCGCTTTTTTGTGTGCTGGAAAAATACACTAAATGTACGGAGTAAAATGTTTGTTTTATAAGCTTTAAAGGAAGCGTTGTTGAAAATTACTATATTTCGGTTCAAAAGAAAAAGAAGGGACATCGAGCTTCTTAGTAAAAAACTTAGACGTTATTCTTGAAAAATAGTTTTGTTACAGCAGGAAAAGTATAGGAAACTTATCATTATAAAATAAATTGAAATCTTCTAAAAACTCTGATACATTGAAATAGAAATGTATTTTCACGATATTGTAAAGGCTTACAGCTATGTGCACGAAGATCTATTAGGATTGGAGGAAATGATAATGAAAGCTGAAGAAAAATTTTCCCCGGGATTAGATGGTGTAGTCGCAGCGGAGACGAAAATCTCGTTTCTTGACACAGTAAAAGGTGAAATTGTTATTCAAGGATATGACTTAATTGAACTATCAAAGACAAAAGAGTATTTAGACATTGTGCACCTTTTACTAGAGGAACATCTACCAAATGAGGATGAAAAGAAGGCGCTTGAAAAGAAATTGAAGGAAGAATATGAAGTACCAGAAGGTGTGTTCAATGTCTTAAAAGCATTGCCAAAGGAAACGCATCCGATGGACGGATTACGCACAGGTGTATCGGCATTAGCTGGCTACGATAACGATATTGAAAATCGTTCGTTAGAAGTGAATAAAGCCCGAGGTTATAAACTGTTAAGCAAAGTGCCAAATATTGTGGCAAACAGTTACCATATTTTAAACAATGAAGAGCCTGTTCAGCCTCTTAAGGAATTATCATATAGTGCGAATTTCTTCTACATGTTAACTGGCAAAAAACCGACTGAGCTTGAAGAAAAAATATTCGATCGCTCCTTAGTTTTATATAGCGAACATGAAATGCCGAACTCTACATTTACAGCGCGCGTGATTGCATCTACGCAATCAGATTTATACGGTGCTTTAACAGGTGCAGTTGCATCTTTAAAAGGAAGCTTACATGGCGGTGCAAATGAAGCGGTTATGTACATGCTGTTAGAAGCAGGGAATGTTGAGAAATTTGAAGAGTTACTGCAAAAGAAATTATATAACAAAGAAAAAATTATGGGATTTGGACATCGGGTCTACATGAAGAAGATGGATCCAAGGGCACTTATGATGAAAGAAGCTTTAAAACAGTTATGTGATGTAAAAGGTGATTATTCATTATATGAAATGTGTGAAGCTGGAGAAAAGATTATGGAGAAGGAAAAAGGCATTTATCCAAACTTAGATTATTATGCAGCTCCAGTATATTGGATGTTAGGTATTCCAATTCAACTGTATACACCAATCTTTTTCAGTTCAAGAACGGTGGGCTTATGTGCGCATGTGATTGAGCAACATACAAACAATCGATTGTTCCGTCCGCGTGTAAATTATATCGGCGAGCGACATGTGCTTAGCAAATAAAAACAACTGGGGAGTTGTTAAGGCCGCCCGCCAGGTGGGTGTTTGACCGACACCCATTCTTAATAATAACGAATTTTCGACAGAAAGGGAAGGATAGCGTGATTAAAACAAATGAAATTAAACAAAAAGATGCAATTTTAGAAGAGATTACGGATTATGTATTAAATAAAGAGGTGACGAGTTCAGAAGCGTTCAGTACAGCTCGCTATGTGTTACTTGATACGCTTGGATGTGGAATATTAGCACTTCAATACCCAGAGTGTACGAAATTATTAGGACCAGTCGTACCAGGAACTGTTGTGCCAAATGGTACACGTGTACCAGGAACATCATTTGTACTTGATCCAGTAAAAGGTGCTTTTAATATTGGATGTATGATTCGTTGGTTAGATTATAACGATACATGGCTAGCTGCAGAATGGGGACATCCGTCTGATAACTTAGGTGGAATTTTAGCAGTTGCAGATTATATTAGCCGCGTTCGTATTTCAGAAGGAAAAGAACCATTAAAAGTAAGAGATGTACTTGAAATGATGATTAAAGCACATGAAATTCAAGGCGTACTTGCATTAGAAAATAGTTTAAACCGTGTGGGTCTTGATCATGTGTTATATGTAAAAGTAGCAACAACAGCAGTTGTTACAAAAATGCTTGGTGGCACGCGTGAAGAAATCTTTAACGCATTGTCTCATGCTTGGATTGATAACTCGAGTCTTCGTACATATCGTCATGCTCCAAATACAGGTTCTCGTAAATCTTGGGCAGCTGGAGATGCAACGAGCCGTGGTGTTCATCTTGCTCTTACTGCACTAAAAGGTGAGATGGGTTATCCAACAGCACTATCTGCGCCAGGATGGGGATTCCAAGATGTATTGTTTAATAAACAAGAACTAAAATTAGCAAGACCTTTAGATTCTTATGTAATGGAAAATGTGTTGTTTAAAGTATCATATCCAGCAGAATTCCATGCTCAAACAGCGGCGGAATGTGCAGTGAAATTACATCCAGAAGTGAAAGAACGATTAGATGAAATTGACCACATTACAATTACGACACATGAATCAGCAGTTCGTATTATTGATAAAGAAGGTCCATTAAATAACCCAGCAGACCGCGATCATTGCTTACAATACATTACTGCAATTGGTTTATTAAAAGGTGATATTGTTGCTGATGATTATGAGGATGAAGTTGCATTAGATCCTCGCGTAGATGAATTACGAAATAAGATGGTTGTTGTAGAAAACAAACAGTATAGTTTAGATTACCTTGATCCGAACAAGCGCTCAATCGCCAATGCTGTTCAAGTTCATTTTAAAGATGGCACAGTAACAGAAAACGTAGAGTGTGAATATCCATTAGGTCACCGTTTCCGTAGAGACGAAGCGATTCCAAAAGTTGTTCAAAAGTTCTCTGCAAATATGGCTGTTCATTATTCTAGTAAGCAACAAGAAAAAATTCATGAAGCGTGTCTGAATGAAGAAAAATTAGAAAATATGAATGTAAATGAATTTGTAGATCTTTTCTTAATTTAAGTATAGGGGGAATAAGCATGGCTTGGGTTGTGAATAAACAGTCAACACAAGAGGAGCTTGCTAATCGATTCCGAGCTTTAGTAGAAGCGCCTGAAATTTTACAAATCCCTGGTGCACATGATGCGATGGCTGCTCTTGTTGCAAAAAACACTGGATTTTCAGCTCTTTATTTATCAGGAGCTGCTTATACGGCAAGCAAAGGGTTACCAGACTTAGGAATTGTGACGTCTACTGAAGTAGCTGAACGAGCAAGAGACCTTGTTCGAGCAACGGATTTACCTCTTCTTGTTGATATTGATACAGGGTTTGGTGGAGTACTGAATGTGGCACGTACTGCTGTAGAGATGGTGGAAGCAAATGTAGCTGCCGTTCAAATTGAAGATCAACAATTACCGAAGAAATGTGGACATTTAAATGGGAAAAAGCTTGTTTCCACTGAAGAATTAGTACAAAAGATTAAAGCGATTAAAGAAGTAGCACCAACTCTTGTAGTTGTAGCACGTACGGATGCTCGCGCTGTAGAAGGATTGGATGCAGCAATTGAAAGGGCAATTGCTTATGTAGAAGCAGGGGCAGATGCTGTTTTTCCGGAAGCGCTTCAATCTGAAGAGGAATTCCGTTTATTTAACAGTAAAGTAAATGTTCCATTGCTTGCGAACATGACTGAGTTTGGGAAAACACCATATTACAGTGCAGAAGAATTTGCAAATATGGGATTCCAAATGGTAATTTATCCGGTTACATCACTTCGCGTTGCAGCAAAAGCATATGAGCGTGTATTTACGCTTATTAAAGAAACAGGCTCACAAAAAGAAGGGCTATCTAATATGCAAACGAGAAGTGAATTGTATGAAACGATTTCGTATCATGATTTTGAGGAATTAGATAACGGAATTGCAAAAACAGTTTTATCTGAAGATCAATAAAACAAAGGGAAAAGGCGATGATGATACATCTTTGGCAAAAACAACTGCTTGATGTGGAGAGTCATCGCCTTTTTATATTTCCTAATTGCTTGCAAAAGAGGTGGAAACATATGAACTCTATAGAAGATTACTCTGTAGGAAGATGGCTGAATAAAGATTTTCAGTTTGTGAAAATGAGTAATACGATTGCAGAGGCAATCAATCTACTTATCGCATCAAAAACTGATGAACTGCCTGTACTAGAGGAAAAAAGAATGATAGGTATTGTGAAATTACTAGATTGTGTTCAGTGGATGAAAGAAAACAGTGATGAAAATACTTCAGTTCATATGATTATAGATGAATCTTTTCACAAGGGAACGAGAACGAACGCAATGGAAGTGGTTCAGCATCTACCATTTTATGTGATAAATGAAAAAAACGGAATGCTAGAAGGAGTTATAGGGAAAAGCGAGCTTTTTGCTTTTCAGAAGTTTATAAAACAGCAATTAGAAGAGGCTGGGCATGTAATTGAATGGTTACGACTCTCTTTTGATACTGCGTATGAAGGCATTGCGATTGTGGATGAAAACGGTGTTATCCAAATGTTTAATGATACGTATAGCCGCTTTGTGGGCGTAACGAAAGAAGAAGCGATTGGACAGCTCGCTGAAAATATAATTGAAAATACAAGACTTCCAGTTGTATTAAAAACAGGAGTACCAGAAAGAAATCAAGTACACCGTCTACAAGGACAAAATTTAGTTGTACACCGGATGCCGATTTGGAAGCAAGGAAGAGTGATAGGTGCTGTAGGGATGCTTATTCATGAAGGAATTTCAGATATTTATAAAATACTAGAGCGATTTGATCAAAAGGATAGGAAAATCAAACCAACGTTTTCTAAACCGAAAAAGAAGCAGATTCGATTTGAAGATATTCTTGGAGAAAGCCAAACAATTTCTGAAACGAAAAAAATGGCCCGAAAAGCAGCTGGGTCGAAAGCATCCGTGTTAATTACTGGGGAAAGTGGTGTCGGTAAAGAGCAATTTGCAAGAGCTATACATGATGCAGGTATAACGAAAAACGGTCCATTTATTAGTGTGAACTGTGCTGCTATCCCTGATAATTTACTAGAATCTGAACTGTTTGGTTATGCAGAAGGTGCTTTTACAGGTGCGAAAAAGAATGGGAAGTCAGGGAAGTTTGAGCTTGCAAATCATGGAACGTTATTTTTAGACGAGATTGGTGATATGTCTCTATTAACGCAAGTGAAAATTTTACGTGTTTTACAAGAAAGGGAGATAGAAAGAATAGGTGGTACACATCCAATTCCTGTTGATTTCCGGCTAATCGCAGCGACAAACAAAGATTTAAAACAAATGGTTAGAGAAGGTACATTTAGAGAAGATTTATATCATCGTCTTCATGTTATTCCGATTCATATTCCACCGCTTCGCTTTCGAAAACAAGATATACCACTCATTGTCGAAGAACATTTACAAAAGTTATGTCAAATGTACGGTGCTGAAGAAAAGACAATTGATAAAGAGGTATTACGCCTTATGTTCCATTACAATTGGCCAGGAAATGTTCGGGAATTAATCAATGTGTTAGAAAGGCTATTTGCACTATCGGATGATGCACATATACGAGCTAAGGACTTACCAGAGGAATTCTATTACAGGGATATGGAACAGAAGAAATTAGTACCCATGATTCAGTCTTTACCAGCAAAACAAGAAGCGATGAAAGTGGTGCGTGAAGAGGAAGAACGAGGATTAATTGAACGCGTTTTAAAAGAAGCAAAAGGAAATAAGTCAAAAGCAGCAGCATTGTTAGGGATTTCTAGGGCGACCCTGTATAACAAATTGTCACGATTTAAAATCTAAACAAATTGTTATAAACAGTGTAAAACTGTCTAGACAGTTTTACGTTTTCTTTTCACTGAGCCCGTGTTCTATCAAGTTTTTAGTTTGGCATAGATTTTGCATATAAATAAAATGAAGACCGAAATGATAGGGGGATACAGATGGAGAAAACAAAATTGCAATGGGATGAATTTTTTTCGCTGAATAAGGATCTTAATACAACTTTTTTTACACCGGAAGATTTTTCAGGTGATGAAGATTTAATCGCAAAAACAACGGAACAATTTGTTAAACAGGAAATTGTTCCTCAAATTGAAAATATCGAGCAGCACAATTATCAAGTTTCTCGCGAGTTGTTTGAAAAGGCTGGAGAACTTGGGTTGTTAAGTATAGAGGTTCCAGAAGAATATGGCGGATTCGAATTAGGGAAGGCAGTTTCTGGACTTGTAGCAGAAAAGATGGGATATGCAGGAGCGTTTAGCGTATCCTTTAATATTCATGCTGGTGTAGGAACATTACCATATATATATTACGGGACAGAAGAGCAGAAAGAAAAATACTTACCTAAAATCGCATCAGGCGAATGGATTGGAGCTTATGCTTTAACAGAACCAAATGCCGGATCAGATGCGTTAAGTGCAAAAACAAGCGCTGTATTAAATGAAGAAGGAACTGCTTGGAAATTAAATGGTGAAAAGCAGTGGATTACAAATGCTCATATGGCTGATGTATATGTTGTTTTTGCGAAGACAAATAAAGGAATGACAGCATTTATTGTCGAAAGAACATGTGAGGGTGTTTCGATTGGCTTAGAAGAAAAGAAAATGGGCATTAAAGGATCTTCAACTGCAACGCTTATTTTAGAGGATGTCGTCATTCCAGCTGAAAATGTATTAGGGGAAGTTGGAAAGGGGCATCACGTAGCTCTTAATATTCTTAATTTTGCTAGATTGAAACTTGCTTTTGGAAATATTGGAACAGCAAAGCAAGCAATTGGTTTATCTGTTCAATACGGAAGAGAACGAAAACAGTTTCAAACAGAATTAGTTGATTTTACGATGATTCAAGAAAAAATCGCAAATATGATTATCGCTACATACGGCGCAGAGAGTGCTGCTTACCGGACAGCCGGCATAATTGATGACGCAATCTATGAGAGTGATGAAAGCATTATGCAGAAAATGTCTCAATTTGCAATGGAGTGCGCGATCAATAAAGTAAATGCTTCAGAAACACTTGGAAATATTGTAGATGAAGCTGTACAAATTCACGGTGGCTATGGTTATATGCAAGAGTATGAAGTAGAACGGTTATATCGTGACGCTAGAATTAGTCGTATATTTGAAGGAACGAATGAAATTAACCGATTAACAGTAGCGAAAATGTTAATGAAACAAATAAAGCAAATAGAGGATCACAAAGATGAAGGAAACTTTGAAAATATAGAACGAAATCATCGCTATATTTTATTATCGAAACAATTATTGAAACAATCTTTGAAAACGCTATCTCAAACTCCTGAATTAAAAATTGAACAAGAACAAGAATATTCACGCGTGTTAGCAGACATGTTGAAAGAAGTGTATGTAATGGAATCAGCATTTTTACGTACAAAGAAAGCAGTAAGTAAAAATGGTGAGGAAAAAGAACGTACAAAACAGTTTATAACGGATGTTCTTTGTGAAGAAGGATACCGCAAAGTAGAATCAGCGGCAATTGTTCTTCTGTCTGCAGCAGTACAAGAAGAACAAAATAGAAACACAATTCTAGATGAAATCCGTCAACTGTCAGTACCTCTATATACGAATGTGTTTACGAAAAAGAGAGAAATTGCGAAAGCTATTATCAATCGCGGAAAATATATTGTTTAAATTAGGAGGAGAACAGTATGAAAAAGGTTGGCTTTATTGGTTTAGGTAATATGGGTCTTCCAATGTCTAAAAATTTAGTCAAATCAAATTACACGGTATATGGCGTCGATTTAAATAAAGATGCTGAAGCTTCTTTTGAGAAAGAAGGGGGAATCATCGGCTTATCTATTGCGAATTTGGCAGAAACATGTGATTTGATTTTCACAAGTTTACCATCTCCAAAAGCTGTTGAAGCCGTTTATTTTGGAGAAGAGGGTTTAATTGAGAATAGTCATCCGAATGTTGTGCTAATTGATACAAGCACAGTAGCACCGCAGCTAAATAAAAGGCTTGCAGATGCTGCGAATGATAAAAAAGTAGACTTTTTAGCTGCGCCAGTTAGTGGTGGAGTGATAGGAGCGGAAAATCGAACATTAACCTTTATGGTTGGTGGATCGAAAGAAGTATTTGAAAAAGGTTTATCAGTGATGGAAGTATTAGGCGCAAATGTTTTTCATGTGAGTGAGCAAATCGATAGTGGTACGACTGTAAAACTGATTAATAACTTACTGATTGGTTTTTACACAGCAGGTGTTAGTGAGGCGCTGACATTAGCGAAGAAAAACAATATGGATTTAGATAAAATGTTTGATATTTTAAATGTGAGTTATGGGCAAAGTAGAATTTACGAGCGCAATTATAAAAGCTTTATTGCACCAGAAAACTATGAGCCAGGATTTACTGTAAATCTACTAAAGAAAGACTTAGGATTTGCAGTTGATTTAGCGAAAGAAAGCGAGCTTCACTTGCCAGTAAGTGAAATGCTATTTAACTTGTATGATGAAGCTGGTAAAGCGGGATATGGTGAAAAAGACATGGCTGCTTTATATCAGAAGGTAAGCGAACAATTAATCTCTAGTCATAAATAATAATGAATTCTAGCAAATATAAAAAATAAAAAGGAGCGAATACAATGATTACAACAGAAATTAAACGAGTGAAAAATCATATTAATGGTGAATGGGTGGAATCTACTGGTACGGAAGTTGAAGCTGTTCCGAATCCTGCGACTGGAAAAATTATTGCTTATGTTCCCCTTTCTCCAAAAGAAGACGTAGAGCGTGCAGTTGAAGCTGCAAAAGCTGCTTATGAAACATGGTCCAAAGTGCCAGTTCCGAATCGTTCAAGACAGTTATATAAATATTTGCAACTTTTACAAGAAAATAAAGATGAGCTTGCAAAAATTATTACATTAGAAAACGGAAAAACATTAAAAGATGCAAGTGGTGAAGTACAGCGTGGTATTGAGGCTGTAGAACTTGCGACATCGACACCTAATTTAATGATGGGGCAAGCACTTCCAAATATTGCAGGTGGAATTGATGGTTCGATTTGGCGTTATCCAATCGGAGTTGTTGCTGGGATTACACCATTCAACTTTCCAATGATGATTCCTTTATGGATGTTCCCACTTGCAATCGCTTGCGGTAATACATTCGTATTAAAAACATCTGAAAGAACACCACTTTTAGCTGAGAGACTTGTAGAGTTATTTTATGAAGCAGGTTTCCCTAAAGGAGTTTTAAACTTAGTACAAGGCGGAAAAGATGTTGTAAATAGCATTCTAGAAAATAAAGACATTCAAGCTGTCTCATTTGTTGGATCTGAGCCAGTTGCTCGTTATGTATATGAAACAGGAACAAAATATGGAAAACGCGTACAAGCGCTTGCGGGAGCGAAAAACCATGCGATTGTTATGCCAGATTGCAACCTTGAAAAAACAGTACAAGGTGTTATTGGTTCTGCATTTGCTAGTAGTGGAGAGCGCTGCATGGCATGCTCCGTTGTAGCTGTTGTGGATGAAATTGCTGATGAATTTATTGATGTATTAGTAGCGGAAACACGCAAATTAAAAGTCGGAGATGGTTTCCATGAAGATAATTATGTAGGTCCATTAATTCGTGAATCTCATAAAGAGCGCGTACTAGGCTATATTAATAGCGGTGTAGCAGATGGAGCTACTTTATTAGTAGATGGTCGTAAAATTAATGAAGAGGCCCGCGAAGGGTATTTCGTTGGAGCGACAATTTTCGATGGCGTAAATCAAGATATGAAAATTTGGCAAGATGAAATCTTTGCTCCAGTACTGAGTATTGTGAGAGTAAAAGATTTAGAAGAAGGAATTAAGCTTACAAACCAATCCAAATTTGCAAATGGTGCAGTTATTTATACATCAAGCGGTAAACATGCACAAACATTCCGTGATAACATCGATGCAGGAATGATTGGCGTAAACGTTAACGTTCCAGCACCAATGGCATTCTTCGCATTTGCAGGAAATAAAGCATCTTTCTATGGTGATCTTGGAACAAACGGAACAGATGGCGTTCAATTCTATACACGTAAGAAAGTTGTAACAGAGCGCTGGTTTTAATAGATGAATAGAACATACATGTAACAAGTTACATGTACAAAAAGTACACCGCTTATTAAAGAGTGGTGTACTTTTCATATTTAACTATTCTTTTCGAAAGCTAATTTGATACCAAATCCAATTAAAACAATGCCAGTAATTCCTTGGATGTATCTTTGGGTAGCTGGTTTTTTCATGAAAAGACTAATTTTATCAATTAAGAAGATATAAAAAGCAAACCATATCGCGGTTAAAACGAGATAGGTAAGACCCATAATTAAAAACTGAACGAATGTATTATGGTCGGGATTTAAAAATTGCGGTAAAAAGGTTAAAAAGAACACAGCGATTTTTGGATTTAAAAGATTAGTAAGAAATCCTTGGCGAAAACAAGAGCTGTTTCCATCTGCATGTTTCATAGGTAGCTCATTCGTATCTAGGTTGTTTTTGTTCTTTAAAGAAAACAGTGCTTTTGTGCCTAAATAGACTAGATAAACGGCACCCACATATTTAAAAGTAGAAAATAAGAAAGCAGATTTAACAATAATAGCGGAAAGTCCAATTACAGCAGCTAAAGTATGAATTAAAAGAGCAATACATGTACCGAAAACCGTTTTCACGCCTCCCATTTTTCCTGAAGTAAGAGTGTTTTTCGTAGCCATTGCAGTATCAGGGCCGGGTAAAATGATAAGACAAATGGACATGATAATAAAAAGAAGATAGTTCTCCACAATCACTCCGCCTTTCTTTTGTTTATTTTTTTGAAAATTGAATCAAAAATAGTGTAACATACTTTAAGTTATGTGTTAAATAAAATTTCATTATGTTAAAATGTATTTAATAATAATTGCTCAAAGGGGTATGAAATGTGGAAAATATAAATATCGGAAAAAAGGTGGAGGAGCTTCGGAAACTAAGGAAATTAAGCATGCGAGAGTTAGCAAAATTAGCAGAAATAACACCTTCTATGTTAAGTCAAATTGAACGAGGATTAGCTAATCCTTCGATTCAAACATTGAAATTATTAGCGAAGGCCTTAGAAGTTCCAACCTTCAGTTTTTTAATGGAAGATACGAACACGAATGACTTAGTTGTAAGAGCGAATGAACGTAAAAAAATGATTGTAGGCAATTTATCATATGAATTATTATCACCAGATTTAACAGGTGCCTTAGCTGTATCTTTAATGACTTTACCACCTAATGCGATTTCCTCTGACAAACTTTTGGAACATAAGGGAGAGGAAATCGCTCATATTTTAGAAGGGAAAATTATTTTTCATTTACAACAAGAGGTATACACTTTACACCCGGGAGACAGTGTGAAAATTCCTTCTTACATGAAACATAAATGGGAGAATTCATTTGATCAGGATGCTGTTATTTTATTCGCTGTAACACCTCCATCTTTCTAATCATGGAGAAATGTACAGAAATGAAAAAAAGCTAGATGAAGCAGTAAAAAACTACTTTCATCTAGCTTTTTTATTGTGCATTAAGCAGATTGAAGAAGCGATTTACATCTTCATCTGAAACGTCACTTAATTGTTTGTATTTATACTTAGGATTTTGATCTTTGTCGACTACGACTGAACGTACTCCTTCAAAGAAATCCTCGTGTCTCATGAAATTTTTAGCGAGTACGAGATCTGTTGCAAAACACTCTTCTATCGATTTTCCCTTTCCATCAATAAATTGTTTTAATGTAATTTTTAATGAGAACGGAGATTTTGATAGCAATGTTTCTTTTGTTTTTAAAGTGAAAGAGCCTCTATCATTCTCTAATGAATGGATGATATCTTCGACTGTTTGGAATGAAAAGTGTTTTTCAATTTCTTCTTGTATGGAAGCAAGTTCACTTTCTACACTAGGCGTTGTTTCATATTTATTAATGAACTCTTTTAAAGTGATATGTACATTTTGATTATGCCAATTTACTTTTTCGATTGCATCAAGAAAAGTAGGTAAAGTTTCAGATGGCATATAATGATCAGCAGCATTTATATATAATATATCAGCAGCTTTTAACACAGCAGCTGTTAACGCGACATAACGACCAGTTTGTCCAGGTGCTTTATTTAAGAAGTAAGCAGCACCGACATCTGGGAAAAATCCAATGTTCATTTCAGGCATTGCCCATTTCGTACGTTCTGTAACAATTCTATGTTTAGCACCATTCGTAAGACCAACGCCACCGCCCATTACAATTCCATCTAAGCAAGCGATAATCGGTTTTGAATAATGATATATATAAGTATCTATTTCATACTCTTCTTCAAAGAATTGTTCAGCATGCTGTAATGCAACTTCATTTGAACGCGCTTCGTATAATGTTTTAATATCACCGCCAGCGCAAAATCCTTTTGTACCAGCACCTTTTAAGACGATAATAGCGATGCGATTATCTTTTTCCCATTCTTTGAGTTTTTGCCCAATCGGTTTTAACATATCATAAGATAAAGAGTTAAGTGCTTTTGGGCGGTTTAAAGTAATCGATGCAACACCGTTTTCACTAATGGAAAATAAAACATTTTCAGTCATTTCGAATCCTCCTCTTATATATCTTCTCGTTCTTATTTCTCGATACAATCTGAAATGTCCTTTATAATGTATTTAATAAGCAAGTATCGTGCCAATTTTAATGCCTTTCATTAAGAAGAAATATGGGTAACAAAAGTGTCTAACTGTCTAAACAAATGGACATTTAGACATAATATTAGAGTTTTTGTAGAAAATTGCATATTTTGGCGAGTTCTATTTGCAGGATTTCTACGTATGAAAAGGAATATTACAACAATTATGATTGATTATAGGTTAAAAACGGAGGATATACTATATATATGACTCTTACGCTTGGAACGAAATGATTGGGTGTAGATGAGAATCATATTTTGTTATATTCGCTGAATTGTCAAACTTTTAACGACACTTGAGTTTGTATATAATAAGAAATAGAGAAAGGGGAGATCGGAATGCCAGGGCCTTTGCTGTTATCGGTTATTATTTTGTCTTCTCTCATGGTAGGAATTACACAGTATTTTCATCATACAGATACGACAGAAGAAGTGAAAGATAAAGTACGTCTCGTATTTCCGGTTTTTATCATATCTATTTCACTCTGTTTTATGTTAAATAAAGACGGGTATATCGCGGCCTTATTCTCATTTTTTGTAGCGATTATTTTAATCACTGTATTGTACTATATAATGAAAGATTATTTACAAAAATAAAAGTGCCTGAAAGGGCATTTTTATTTTTATAAATATTAATAATTTCACATACCGTAATATAATAAGGAAAATAAAAAAGAAAATAAATAGAAAAGTGTATTCTTCACTATGTATTCACTTGTCAATCTAGGATACCCACTATACTATTAAAGTGTAGAGAATAGAAAAAAAGGGGTTGTATCCATATGAAATTTGAGATGCACACAAAGATTATTTCAAATGAAAAAGAAACGAGATTACATATAGAAGAAAATGTATTTCAATTAGTATTAGATGGTTATCACTTATTTGCTATGAATGAAATGTTACCCTTATATAAAACGGATCAAGACAGAATCGGTAATGCAATCGTTCAAAAGTTAGGGTGGGAAGATGGAAAGACAACACTTAACTATCAACTTGTTTCATTACAATCAGTAAATTAAAAGAGAGAAAGGAAGGGAAAGATGAAGTTTTTTCATACAGCGGATTGGCATTTAGGAAAACTTGTTCACGGCGTGTATATGACAGAAGATCAACGGATTGTTTTAGAGCAGTTCGTTCAAGCTGTGGAAGAAGAAAAACCAGATGCCGTCATTATTGCAGGTGATTTATACGACCGAGCAATTCCACCGACAGAAGCAGTAGACTTATTAAATGATGTATTACAAAAAATAGTGATTGATTTACAAACGCCGGTAATCGCGGTAGCAGGGAATCATGATAGTCCAGACCGTATTCATTTTGGCAGTAGTTTAATGAAGAAGCAAGGGTTACATATTGTGGGACAATTTCAATTTCCTTACGAGCCAGTTGTTTTACATGATGCGCATGGGGAAGTACATTTTCATTTAGTCCCATATGCTGATCCAAGTATTGTCAGACATGTGATGAAAAATGAAGATATTCGTTCTCATGATGATGCGATGCGTATTTTCATGAATGAACTTTCGGAGACGTTGGATCAAGAAGCAAGACATGTATTCGTAGGACATGCATTTGTTACTGCTTCAGGTGAAGCAGAAGAAAATACGAGTGATGCAGAACGTCCGCTTTCAATTGGTGGTGCTGAATACGTAAATAGCCATTATTTTGACAAGTTTCATTACACGGCGCTTGGTCATTTACATCAAGCGCATTTTGTACGTAATGAAACAATTCGCTATTCAGGTTCACCACTTGCTTATTCTATTTCTGAAGAACGCCATAAAAAAGGATATTATATTGTTGAATTAGATGAAACGGGACAGATGACAATAGAGAAACGCTTATTTACACCTCGACGCCAAATGAGAACAGTAGAAGCAAAAATAGATGATTTATTAAAGCATCCGACAAGTGAAGACTATGTGTTTGTCAAATTATTAGATGAAAATCCTGTACTACAACCGATGGAGAAAATTCGTTCCGTATATCCAAATGCAATGCATGTTGAACGTTCTATGCAAAGACGAGAATTTACAGAAGCCAATGAAGTTACTGTTTCTAGACATAAAACGGATGACTTATCCCTTTTGAAAGCTTTTTATAAAGAAATGAAGGGCTCAGACTTATCAGAAGAGAAAGAACGTCTTTTCTTAGAAGTATTACAAACAGTGCAAGAACGGGAAGGTGAACGAGGATGAGACCACTTCAGCTTATTATGACAGCGTTTGGTCCATATAAACAGCAAGAGGTCATTGATTTCAGTGATCTTGGAGACCATCGTATTTTTGCGATTTCAGGAAATACGGGAGCTGGGAAGACGACGATATTTGATGCGATTTGTTATGTGTTATATGGAGAAGCAAGCGGGGAAGAACGTAGTGATACGAGTATGCTTCGCAGCCAATTTGCTGATGATAATGTATATACGAGCGTAGAATTAACCTTTCAATTGAAAGGGAAACAATATGAAATAAAAAGGCAGCTTGGTCATAAAAAACAAGGGAATAAAACAGTTACTGGGCATGCTGTTGAATTGTATGAAGTAGTAGATGATGAGAAGGTTCCATGTGTGGATCGTTTTCATGTGACGGATGTAAACAAGAAGGTCGAAGATTTAATCGGACTTAGCAAACATCAATTTAGTCAAATTGTTATGCTTCCACAAGGGGAGTTCCGAAAACTATTAACATCGGAAACTGAAAATAAAGAAGAGATTTTACGTCGTATTTTTAAAACGGATCGTTATAAATTAATGCGTGAATTGTTAGATCAAAAACGGAAGCAGTGGAAAGACGTCTTGCAAGAAAAACAAAAAGAAAGAGAACTGTATTTCCGTAACGTCTTTAAGTTACCAGTTCGAGATGGTTCATTGTTAGAGATATTGGTGCAGCAGGAACATGTAAATACGCATCAAGTAGTTGAAGCACTTGAACAAGAAACGAATTGTTATGAAGTAGAAGTTGAGCAATTGCAAGCGCAGCAAACATTACAAACGCAGCAATTAAAAGAAGTAGAAGTTCGTTTTCATGCAGGGAAATCTGTTAATGAAAAGTTTCAAGATTTGCAGCAGAAACAAGAACAACAAACAGCTTTACAAGAGAATCGTGCGCAAATAGAGTCGCAGGAACAGCGTTTTAAACACGCAGAACAGGCGAAGCGATTATTACCATTCGAACAGTGGTATGAAGAAGCGGTGCAAAGTGAACAGAATGCGGAGCAATTACTAAAACAAATAGTTGCTAAGAAAGAAAAGACAACTGAAACCTTTGGACTTGCAGAAGAGAAGTATGAAGAATTAAAGGGCAAGGAGTCTGTACGTGAAGAAGCTAAAAAAAATGTACAGAGACTAGACGAATTACAGCCAATCATATCCTCATTAGCAGAGAAGAAATCAACATTACAAAAGGCAGAACTTCAGAGTGAAAAGTTGAAGGCGGGTATTCAAAAGCTTGAACAACAGCTAGCAGGGCAGATATCGCAAAAGCAACAAATAGCTGGAGAACTACATCAGTTAGAAGTAGCACTTGAGCAATATGTAGCAAAAGTAGAAGAGCTAACAAATATGCGAGAAGATGCAAAAGTATTAAAGCAAGCATATGACGTTTGGCAAGAAAAACAAAAATATGAACAAGAAAAAGAAACTGCATATCAAAGGATGGAATTGGCAGTTAAATCATATGAAGATATGGAACGCCGTTGGCTAAACGAACAAGCGGGGGTTTTAGCTCTTCATCTGCATGAAGGGGAATCTTGTCCGGTATGTGGTAGCAAGACTCATCCAGAAAAAGCAACAGAACGAGGAGATTCCATCGATGAAAAACAGCTGAATGAGCTGCGAGAAAATAAAAATATGGCCGAAAAATCGCACGTTCAATTAGAAGAAAAGTGGAATTTCTATCGTCAGCAGTATGAACAAGTAATAGAAGAAGTAATAAAACGCGGTTATCGCTCAGAAGAGCTAGTTGAAACATATCGCGCATTGGTGCAAAAAGGAAAGCAACTAGCGGCTGAGGTGAACACATTAAAAGCAAGCGAAGAAAAACGTAAACAGTTGGCTTCAAATCTAAAAGGATTAGAAGAACAATTAGAAGAGTTACAGAAGCAAAAGCGAGAAGCTGAAACTATGCAACACCGCACCGAAATAGAGTGTATAGAGCTTCGAACGTCTTATGAACATGATCAGCAAAAAATTCCTGAAGGCCTACAAACAGTAGAAGCATGGAAACAGCAGTTTGACAATGCTGTTAAAGAGCTTCGTTTTATGGAAGATGAGTGGAAGAAAGTACAAGAAGCTTATCAACATTGGCAAAATGAAAATATACGTGTGCAAGCTGAGTATGATGGGGCTGTGAAGCAAGCAACTCATACAAAAGAAAAGAAAGAAGAAACTTTCCAGCGTTTTATGACAGAGCTTGAACAAGGTGGATTTATCAATCAACAAGCTTATAAAGAAGCGAAATTAAAAGATGTAGAAATGAAACATCTGCAAGAGCACATTCAAAAATACTATTCATCTCTTGAAGTATTAGCGAAACAAATTGAAGAATTAGCAAATGAACTAAAGGGAAAAGAATGGATTGATATAACAGTTCTAGAAGAACAAATGAAAGAACTAGAAATTCAGCTTGATATTACAAAAGAAAAGCGCCAACGTGCTCAAAGTGCAGTTGCATACATTTCTGATTTACATGAAAACATTAGACGGATTGATGAACAAATTCATGAAGAAGAAAAAGCCTTCCAAGAACTTGTTGATTTATATGTAGTCATGAAAGGGGATAACGAAAGTCGTATTTCCTTTGAACGTTACATTTTAATTGAGTATCTTGAACAAATTGTTCAAATTGCTAACGAAAGACTTCGGAAACTATCAAATGGACAGTTCTATTTAAAACGAAGTGAACGAGTTGAAAAACGCAATCGTCAAAGTGGACTAGGATTAGACGTATATGATGCGTACACCGGCCAAACACGTGATGTAAAAACATTGTCCGGCGGTGAGAAATTTAACGCATCGCTTTGCCTAGCGCTTGGTATGGCAGATGTCATCCAAGCGTATGAAGGCGGCATTTCTATCGAAACAATGTTTATCGATGAAGGATTTGGCTCACTAGATGAAGAGTCATTAACAAAAGCAGTTGATGCATTGATTGACTTGCAAAAATCAGGACGATTTATTGGTGTTATTTCACACGTGCAAGAGTTGAAGAATGCGATGCCGGCAGTACTTGAAGTAACAAAGCAAAAGGATGGTTGTAGTCAGACTCGGTTTGTAGTGAAATAAAGTATAGTTGTTTACAATTTTTGGTTAATATATATAGTTTTATCTTATAGATTTTTTGAGACAAGTATTCAATTTATATTTTTCAAAATAGAAAGAGACTGGTAAGCTACCAGTCTCTTTCATTGTGCTATATAACAGAATTAACGCACACCTTTCATAATTCCTTGAATCTTTGGTGAAAGTAAAAATAATAGTGCACTTAGAATTATAGAAATACCACCAATTACACCAAAATATATAATTTCTGTTTCTGGTTTATATAGTGGAACAATTTGAGCGTTAATTGCTTGAGCTGATGCATTAGATAAAAACCATAAGCTCATTGTTTGTGCAGAGAAGGTGGCTGGTGCTAATTTTGTTGTTGCAGAGAGTCCGCCTGGTGATAAGCATAATTCTCCAATTACAACAAGAAAGAAGCTAAGCACTAGCCAGATTGGACTTACTAATGATTCTGTCCCATTTACATAAGCGGGAATAATCATGATTAAAAAAGAAATTCCAGCAAAGAAGAGCCCGACAGAGAATTTCTTAGAAGTTGACGGTTGGCGATTTCCAAGTTTCACCCATAACCATGCGAATATAGGTGCGAATAAAACAACGAATAATGGATTAAAGGATTGGTAACATGAAGATTGAAGTCCTAGACCAGCAAAATGTAATTGTGTGCGTTCATCTGCATATCTTGCCAAAATAATTGATCCTTGTTCTTGAATGGCCCAGAACATAATACCAGCGATAAAGATTGGTATGTAAGCAAGAAAACGAGAGCGCTCTATTTCAGTCGTTTTAGGACTGCGATACATTACAATGTGTGAAAAATTCTTTCGATATGATGGAGCTTTCAGAACCAACCATTACTTTTGAAGAAACGGCTGTAAGATTATAAGAAAAGAGTCGGCTTAGGCTGGTTCTTTTTTTGTATATTGTATTACAACAGTGAAATATTTTACTTGAAAATTTGGTAAGAGAACAGAAGTTAGTAGAATCACCCATCAAATACTCACTGCACGAATTGAGTTATATTAGTATGATTTACATTTGGAGGAAGTGCCGTTTAGAGAAAAAGATGTGCATAGTCATTTTTAAATAAATTTCTTAATAAAATTTTTTCAGAAATTTATTGAGAAATTAAACGATTCATCATATGGGTTTTATTGTAAAATTAAGGTTTTTATGTAATTAATGATAAAGTTTGTTATTGTTAATTCGGAAATTTGAAAGTTCTATTTTAATTTTTTTAATCTGTTATTTTCATAGAAATTAGGATTAGAAAAGTAAATATTTACAATAATAGCAGGTTTTTTTTATGTAGATAAGTATAGAAGCATAATAAAATCTTTTATCTGAAAAATAAAAAAAGATTGACAAAGTTATTGAGAAACATTATCATTTCGGTGTAGCAAAAGAAAATGAAAATCATTATCAATTGTTTCTTTATGATTATCACCTAGGTGAGTGTGGATAAAATTAAGATTAAAATACACTTGACTGATAAGTTTACTGTGTGTATTATTTTTTGTGAAAACATTAATTGATAATGATTATCAATATCGTGATTTGTTTTCTTATATGGGGTTCGTCTTTTGCATTTTGTAAGACAGAAGTATATAAGGATCTAATAGATTCTTGCAAAGAAAGGAATTGAGAATATGGACCTTAGGGAGTTTGAGGGGAAAGTTGCTTTAGTGACTGGCGCAGCACAAGGAATTGGAGAGACTGTAGCGAACATGCTTGCGGAAAGAGGGGCAAAGGTTGCAGCGGTTGATAAGAATGTTTTAGGTCTCAATAAGCTTACCGAATATCATGCAACAAGAGGAAGTGTACTGAAAGCGTTCCCTTTAGATGTGAGTAATAGTTCCGCGGTGGAAGATACAGTAAATCAGATTGAGGATACAATGGGCCCAATTGACATTTTAATCAACGTTGCTGGTGTTTTGAAGATGAGTGCAATTCACTCTTTAAGTGATGAAGATTGGGACAAGACTTTTTCTGTAAATGCTACAGGTGTGTTTTATGTGTCTCGATCAGTAAGTAGACGTATGATGTCACGTAAATCTGGTGCAATCGTTACTGTAGGTTCAAATGCAGCGAGTGTACCGAGAATGGAAATGGCTGCTTATGTAGCATCGAAAGCTGCTGCAACGATGTTTACGAAATGTCTTGGTCTTGAACTTGCGGAATATAATATTCGCTGTAATTTAGTTTCTCCTGGTTCAACTGAGACAGAAATGCAGCGCCTACTTTGGAAAGAAGAAAATGGAGCTAAAAAAATTATTGCAGGCTCACAAGATACATATAGATTAGGAATTCCATTAAAAAAAATAGCAATTCCTTCAGAGATTGCTGAAGCAGTTCTATTTTTAGCGTCAGATAAAGCAAGCCATATCACAATGCATAATTTGTGTATTGATGGCGGTGCTACTTTAGGAATTTAAATTACATATAGGAGGCTTTAAAATGATGAATCATACAACTGCTTTAAAGGAGTTAGCAACAAAATTACTAGATGACTATAAAGCTGGATCTTCATTCTTTTTTGCTTCACCGTACCGTACAATACTTGCCGAAGGAACGTTTGCTACGGTGAAACATAGTCAGGCAGAAAATTTTCCTGAGCTTGTTCATGCTGTATTAAATAACGCGAAGCAAGCTGGGCATCAAAATCCAATTGTTGTAGGAGCACTGCCTTTTGATCGTACAAAAGCTGTACAGCTCGTTGTACCTCATGAGAGCAGAGTTGCTGATCGCTTGCAATTTGATTCTACAGATCGAATCAAGCAATCACCTGTACTTACATATGAAATGAATCCTATTCCAGCACCTTCAGAATATATGTGTGGTGTAGAGCAAGGAGTAGCCAAAATCAAGGACGGTGGCCTAAAGAAAATCGTTCTATCAAGATCGTTAGATTTAAAATCTCCAGAAAAGGTTGACATTCAAAAGCTGCTTCGTGATTTAGCAGAGCATAATAAACACGGGTATACGTTTGCGGTAGATTTACCGAAGAGTGAAGAAGTAGAAAATAGTGATGCTTTACTGAAGCGTAGTCGTACACTCATAGGAGCGAGTCCAGAGTTACTTGTTTCACGGAGTGGAATGCAAGTAATCTCCAATCCACTTGCAGGGTCTAGACCACGAGGCGAAGACCCTGTAGAAGATCAGAGACGGGCAGATGAATTGCTTTCTTCAGCTAAAGATTTACATGAACATGCGGTTGTTGTTGAAGCGGTAGCTGCGGCACTTCGCCCGTATTGTCGTACACTACATGTTCCGGAAAAACCATCATTAATAAATAGTGAAGCGATGTGGCATTTATCTACAGAAGTAAAAGGAGAATTACTTGATGCTTCGGTGTCTGCATTAGAATTAGCACTTGCGCTTCATCCGACACCAGCTGTTTGCGGAACGCCGATGGAAAAAGCTATGGAAGCGATTCAAGAAATTGAACCGTTTGATCGAGACTTTTTCACTGGGATGCTTGGTTGGAGCGATCTAAACGGTGACGGTGAATGGATTGTTACGATTCGTTGTGCGGAAGTTGAAGAGAATTCACTTCGTTTATTCGCAGGAGCTGGTATTGTTGCGGAGTCAAAACCTGAAGATGAGCTAGCTGAAACATCAGCTAAGTTTCGCACAATGCTTCGGGCTATGGGATTGAATGATGAATCGCTGAAATAAATGTTGGAGGGATAAATGATGTTAACAGGATGCCGTAAGTGGCCAAAAGAGTTTGCAGATCGATATAAAGAGAAAGATTGTTGGCGTGGAGAAACGTTTGGAGCGATGTTAAGAGAACGTGCTGAAAAGCATGGTGACCGAATTGCTGTTACAAGTGGCGACAAGCATGTAAGTTATGCTGAGCTTGATACAAAAGTAGATCGTTTAGCTGCAGGGCTCCGCAAATTAGGGATAAAACAAGAAGACCGAGTTGTTCTTCAGCTGCCTAATATTACGGAATTTTTTGAAGTATGTTTTGCACTCTTTCGAATTGGTGCACTTCCAGTCTTTGCATTGCCATCCCATCGTAGTAGTGAAATAAGTTATTTCTGTGAATTCACTGAAGCGACTGCTTACATTATCGCAGATAAGCAGCTTGGATTTGATTATCGTAAGCTTGCTAGAGAAGTGAAAGAGAAGGTTCCGGCGCTGCAACATGTCATTGTTGTAGGAGAGGAAGAGGAATTTGTCGGAATACGTGATCTTTATATGAATCCAATCGAACAGCCGGAAGTTAAATCTAGTGATGTAGCATTCTTACAATTATCAGGCGGGACAACGGGGTTATCTAAATTAATTCCAAGAACGCATGATGATTATATTTATAGCTTACGAGTAAGTGCTGAGATTTGTAAATTGAATCAAGAGAGCGTGTATCTTGCTGTACTTCCGGTTGCACATAACTATCCACTTAGTTCACCAGGAATTCTAGGCACACTTTATGCCGGAGGAAGGGTAGTTCTAGCTTCCAGTGGGAGTCCTGATGAAGCATTTTCTCTTATCGAGAAAGAACGCGTCACAATAACGGCGCTTGTACCACCACTTGCGATGGTATGGCTTGATGCGAAAGCATCACGCAATAATGATTTATCAAGCATTGAAGTCATACAAGTAGGTGGCGCGAAATTTAGTGCTGAAGTTGCGAAACGTATACGCCCGACATTCGGTTGTACACTGCAACAAGTTTTTGGGATGGCAGAAGGACTAGTGAATTACACAAGACTTAATGACCCAGAAGAAATCATCATTCATACACAAGGAAGACCAATGTCAGAGTTCGATGAAATTCGTGTAGTTGATGAAAATGATAATGATGTAGAGCCAGGACAAGTAGGGAGTTTATTAACTCGTGGGCCATATACAATCCGTGGATATTATAAAGCTGAAGAACATAACGCTAAATCCTTTACTTCCGATGGTTTTTATCGTACAGGTGATCTTGTCAAAATAAATGAGCAAGGTTATTTAGTAGTTGAAGGACGCGATAAGGATCAGATCAACCGTGGTGGTGAGAAAGTTGCAGCTGAAGAAGTTGAAAATCACCTTTTAGCTCATTCAGCGGTACACGATGTAGCGATTGTATCGATGCCAGACGATTATTTAGGTGAGCGTACTTGTGCTTTCGTAATAGCTCGCGGGCAAGTTCCGGCTGTAGGGGATTTGAAAATGTTCTTAAGAGATCGGGGAATTGCAGCATACAAAATTCCGGATCGAATTGAATTTATTGAATCGTTTCCACAAACGGGTGTCGGAAAAGTAAGTAAGAAAGAATTACGAAAAGCAATTGCCGAAAAACTAAAAACTACTATCAATTCATAGAGTATAAATATTATTAATAATTCGGAAGGAAGTGATTAGATGGCTATTCCAGCTATCTCAGTATACCCAATGCCATTAGAGTCAGATTTACCAAATAATAAAGTAACGTGGAAACCAGATCCAAAACGAGCAGTGCTTCTTATTCATGACATGCAAGAGTACTTTCTTGATGCATATGATGCAGAGGAATCACCGAGAGTAGAACTGATTTCAAATATTCAATCGATCAGAAATACATGTAAGGAACTTGGTATTCCTGTAGTCTATACTGCGCAACCAGGTGGACAAACGCTAGAGCAAAGGGGATTATTACAAGATTTCTGGGGAGCAGGCATTCCTGAAGGGCCTCGTAAGCAAAAAATTGTAGATGAGCTTACTCCTGATAAGAATGATATTTTCCTTACAAAATGGAGATACAGCGCTTTTAAGAAAACAAACCTTTTAGAGATTTTGCATGAACAAGAGCGCGATCAGCTTATTATTTGCGGCGTTTATGCGCATATTGGATGTCTTTTAACAGCATGTGAAGCATTTATGGATGGGATACAGCCATTCTTCATCGCTGATGCGGTTGCTGATTTTTCACAAGAACATCATAAACAAGCTTTGCAGTATGCATCTGATCGATGTGCAGTGACTACGACAACGAATTTATTATTAAACGATTTAAAGAATTCGAAGGAAGTGGATTCAATATTCACATTACAGCTAGTACGCGAACAAGTGGCTGAATTGCTTCGTGAATCACCAGCAGATATTGGTGATGATGAAGATTTATTAAATAGAGGGCTCGACTCAGTTAGAATTATGAGTTTAGTAGAGAAATGGCGCCAAAAAGGTGTAGAAGTTACATTTGCAGATTTGGCTGAGCGTCCAACAATATATGACTGGTTTCATTTGGTGTCCTCTCAAGAGGAAAAGGTGCTGTCAAATACAGATAGATAAAGGGGTAAATGCGAATGTCTAATTGTCAAAAGGTTCGTCATTCATTGTCAGGTGCGCAAACGGGTATGTGGTTTGCGCAGCAACTTGATCCAGAAAATCCAATTTATAATACAGGTGAATACATAGAAATACATGGTTCAGTTGATACGAAAATATTTGAATTAGCTGTACGTAAGGTTGTAATGGAAGCTGAATCTTTACATGTCCAATTTGAAGAAGATGAGAAAGGGCCATGGCAAGTTATCGATGCTTCTCCTGAATTTCATATGCATATTATCGACGTTAGTAAAGAAGAGAATCCTCAAAAAGCAGCTGAAGCGTGGATGAAAGTAGATTTATCTACGCCAGTTAATCTAAAAAAGGACAAGCTGTATACAGAGGCACTTTTTAAAGTTGATTCCAATCGTTTCTTCTGGTATCAGCGCATCCATCACATTGTGATGGATGGCTACGGCTTTTCGTTACTTGCAGAGCGAGTAGCAAAAGTATATACGGCATTCATGAATAATCAATCGTATGATGAGAGACCATTTGGCTCTTTGCATACCATTTTAGAGGAGGATGCTACTTATCGAGCGTCGGATCAATTTGAGCAAGATCGTAGCTTTTGGTTAGAACGATTCCAAGATCAACCAGAGGTAGTAAGTTTGGCGGAACGTGCTCCTCGAACATCAAAAGAATTTCTTCGCCAAACAGCGCACTTGTCTCGTTTACATACAGAGTCGTTGCAAAGGGTTGCGCATGGATGTAAAGCGAATTGGCCGGATCTTATCATCGCTGCAACTGCTATCTATGTACATAAGTTAACAAGTGTGGAGGATGTAATCTTAGGTTTACCAATGATGGGACGCTTAGGATCAGTGTCAATTAATACTCCTGGTATGGTTATGAATGTCGTTCCACTTAGATTGTCTATAAGCTCAAATATGAGTTTTGCTGAGGTTGTAAAGCAGATTTCTAATGAAATTCGTGATATACGTCTTCATCATAAGTATCGTCATGAAGAATTACGTCGTGATCTTAAATTATTGGGAGAAAATCAAAGATTATTTGGTCCAATGATAAATGTTATGCCATTTGATTATGGTCTGAGTTTTGCTGGAAAGCATGGAGTTAAACATAATCTTTCGGCAGGACCGGTGGATGATCTTTCAATAAATGTGTCAAACGAGTTTGGTGGAAACGGCTTAAGGATTAATTTTGACGCAAATCCTGAGGTGTATAACTTGGAAGAGCTAATAACTCATAAAAAGAGATTTGTGAATCTTCTGGAAAATATTTTAGATCTTCAGGTAAATTCATCGATTGGAAAACTAGAACTCTTACTTCATGAGGAAAGCAAGCAAGTTTTAGTAGAGTGGAATCAAACTACGAAAGAAAGTTCATTCGTAAGTGTACCTACTCTCATTGAAAAACAAGTGAGTAAATCTCCTGATTCTATTGCTGTAGTATGTGATGGGACGGAACTTACTTATAAAGAATTAAATGAACAGGCAAATCAACTTGCTCATTTTCTGTTAGAAATGGGAGTGCAACCTAAAGAATTTGTAGCATTGGCATTCCCAAGATCTGTAGAAATGGTTATCGGGATGTTAGCAGTTCTTAAGGCGGGAGCAGCATATTTACCAATCGACCCAGAATATCCTGAGGATCGAATTACGTATATACTAAGCGATGCTCAGCCTGCTTGTATCCTAACACATTCTTCTGTTTTGGATAATTTACCAAATAAGAATCATTTAACAAGGGTTGTACTTAATAATAAGGATACAAAAGAGCAGTTAAGAGGATATCCGAAAAATAATTTAGATTCATTTGATGGTGTATCACTTTTAAATCCTGCATATACAATCTATACTTCGGGGTCAACAGGTAGGCCAAAAGGTGTGGTTGTGCCAATGCAAAGTTTAAGTAACTTTTTATTGGCAATGCAAGATCAATTTTCAATGGATGCACATGATCGTTTATTAGCTGTTACAACCTTTGCATTTGATATTTCCGCTTTAGAAATTTATTTACCACTTATTAGTGGAGCAAGTGTTCAAGTTGCACAAAAAGAAACGGTTCAAGATTCTTCAGCTTTAACAGAGATCATCCAAAAGAAAAATATTACAATTATGCAAGCTACACCAACACTTTGGCACGCGCTTGTAACAGATTATCCAGAAAGATTAATAGGACTTAAAGTTCTTGTTGGTGGTGAGGCGCTTCCATCGAATCTAGCGTCTCGGTTAAAAGAATTAAATTGTCATGTTACAAATCTTTATGGACCAACTGAGACAACAATTTGGTCAACTTTCATGGATATGAATGAAGAAGAGACCAGTATACCTTCTATTGGAAGACCGATTTGGAATACAGAGGTGTATGTGCTAGATGCAGGGTTACGACCAGTACCAATCGGAGTGGTGGGGGAATTATATATTGCTGGTACGGGACTTGCTAATGGATATTTAGGAAGACCAGCATTAACAGCTGAACGATTTGTTGCTAATCCATTTGGGAAACCTGGTACACGAATGTACCGCACGGGTGACCTTGTTAAATGGCGTCAGGATGGTTCATTAGATTATGTTAGTCGTGCAGATCATCAAATTAAGATTCGGGGATTCCGTATCGAGTTGGCTGAAGTAGAGGCTGTATTACATCAGCATCCTCATGTTGAGCAAGTCGTTGTAATTGTTCGAGAAGATCAACCGGGCGATAAACGTTTGGTTGCTTATATTGTACCTGATGCTGAAGGGAATCCTGACCTTGCAGAAATTCGAACATATGTAGCAGAGAGTTTACCAGGCTATATGATACCGTCAGCAATTATGATTATGACTGAATTGCCATTGACACCGAACGGCAAGATTAATCGGAAAGTGTTGCCAGCACCTGACTTTAATTTACTTGTCAGTGAACGTGTAGCTAGAAATCCACAAGAAGAAATTTTATGTGATTTGTTTGCAGAAGTGCTTAGCATAGCGCGGATTGGAATCGATGATAACTTCTTTGAAATAGGTGGACATTCACTGTTAGCTGCCCGTTTAATGGGACGTATTCGTGAAACATTAGGTGTGGAATTAGGCATTGCAAAATTATTTGAATCACCTACAGTCGCTGAACTCGCTAAACAATTAGATAGCACGCAGAGTGCAAGGCCGGCTATTCAGAAAGTAGAGCGCCCAAAAGAAGTTCCTCTTTCTTTTGCACAGCGTCGTTTATGGTTCTTGAACTGCTTAGAAGGACCAAGTCCAACATATAATATTCCTGTAGTTATTCGTATGTCTGGAGAAGTAAATCGAGCAGCGTTACAATCTGCGTTCTACGATATTGTTAATCGACACGAAACGCTTCGAACCATTTTCCCGAATACGCTTGGTACGTCACACCAGCAAATTTTAGATACTGATGAGGTGAACACTAATCTAATCGTTACACCTACAACTGAATCGGAATTGTCTGAGGTACTTGCTGAAGCGGTGAGATATAGCTTCAACCTTGCAGAAGAGCCAGCTATTCGTATGGAGCTTTTTGAAATAAATCCGGATGAACATGTGTTGCTTGTATTGTTGCATCATATTGTAGGGGATGGATGGTCATTAAACCCATTGTCAAGAGATCTAGCGGCTGCGTATCAAGCACATTGTAAAGGTGAATCAGTTCAGTGGAAGTCACTGCCAGTACAGTATGCTGATTATGCCCTTTGGCAACAAGAACTATTAGGAAATGAGAGTTTGCAAGATAGTCTCATTTCACAACAAATTGAGTTTTGGAAAGAAGAGCTGAAGGGATTACCAGATCAACTGGAGTTACCTACAGATTATCAACGTCCTGTGGAAACAAGTTATCGGGGAGAAACGATAGATTTTCATGTGAATCCAGAGTTACATAAACGACTATTAGAGCTTGCTCGTAAAAATGGTGTTAGCTTGTTTATGGTGTTGCAATCCGGGCTTGCTGCATTACTTACACGATTAGGAGCAGGAACGGATATTCCAATAGGTAGTCCCATTGCCGGACGTAGCGATGATGCGCTTGGAGATATTGTCGGATTGTTCGTAAACACACTCGTTTTACGGACAGATACATCGGGAGATCCTAGCTTTAGTGAACTGTTAAGCAGGGTACGTAAGGTTAACCTTTCAGCATATGAAAATCAAGATGTTCCGTTTGAACGACTTGTTGAAGTATTAAACCCCGTGCGTTCGAGAAATAGTCATCCACTATTCCAAATTATGTTAGCCTATCAAAATACACCAGAGGCTACACTTGATATACCGAATCTAGAAACGCATCTGGAGATTAAGAGTGTGGGTTCTTCAAAGTTTGATATAACGATAGAAATAAGTGAACGTAGTACATCTGAAGGTCAGCCAAATGGGTTACATGGTTTACTTGAATTTAGTACAGATTTATTTAAGCGTGAGACAGCTGAAAAACTTGTCATTCGTTTCATTCGTTTATTAGAGGATGCAGTACAAGATCCAGAACAATCTATTGGACGTTTGGAAATTTTGGAAGAAGAAGAGCGTCAAACAATACTTGAAAAATGGAATGGTGGTTTTCAAATTGTACCAGAAATGACATTGCCGGAATTGTTTGAGAAACAAGTTCACATGACTCCAGATGCAATTGCTGTCGTATTTGAGGACACTACACTAAGTTATACAGAATTAAATAAGAGATCAAATAAGCTGGCACGTCTGCTAATTGAAAAGGGAGTAGGTCCAGAGCAAATGGTTGCTTTGGCGATGCCAAGATCTCTTGATATGGTTGTAAGTCTGTTAGCAGTTTTAAAAGCGGGGGCAGGATATTTACCGCTAGATCCTGATTATCCAACAGACCGAATTTCATTCATGCTAAGCGATGCTAAGCCTGTTTGTATGATTACGAACACAAAAGTGACAATAGAGAGTGAAGAAATCGAAGCAATTGTAGTAGATGATCCCAAAACAATGGACACATTAAACAAATATGGTGAAGAGAATATAGAAAATGTAGAACGAATACAGCCATTATCACCTTTACACATCGCTTATGTAATTTATACATCCGGTTCAACAGGTAGACCAAAAGGTGTAATGATTCCTCATCAAAATGTTGTAAGACTATTAGGAGCAACTGATCATTGGTTCCAATTTGATTCGGATGATATTTGGACAATGTTTCATTCTTACGCGTTTGATTTCTCAGTTTGGGAAATTTGGGGACCCTTACTGTATGGAGGGCGTCTCGTTATTGTACCGCATACTGTAAGCCGTTCGCCTAGAGAATTTTTAAATTTGCTTGTTCAGGAAAGAGTAACTGTTTTAAATCAGACACCATCAGCGTTTTACCAACTTATGCAGGCGGATCGCGAAAATGCCCAATTAGGACAGAAGCTTTCTTTACGGTATGTCGTTTTTGGCGGAGAAGCACTGGAATTAAGCCGTCTAGAAGATTGGTATAGTCGTCATCCAGAAAACGCGCCTAAGCTTATTAATATGTATGGTATTACAGAAACAACTGTACACGTAAGTTATATTGAGCTTGATCAAAATATTGTATCCTTGCGAGCAAACAGCTTAATTGGATGTAGTATACCAGATCTTAAAGTATACGTATTAGATAACTATTTAAAACCTGTACCACCAGGAGTGGTAGGAGAAATGTATGTTGCAGGAGCAGGACTTGCCCGTGGATATTTAGGTCGTGCAGGATTAACTGCGGAACGATTTATAGCAGACCCATATGGGAAACCTGGTACTCGAATGTATCGTACAGGAGATTTGGCACGTTGGCGTCAAGATGGCACATTAGACTACATAGGTCGGGCAGATCACCAAATTAAGATTCGAGGTTTCCGAATTGAACTTGGTGAAATTGAAGCGGTTATTATGCAGCATTCTCATGTTGAACAAGTTGCTGTCGTTGTACGGGAAGATCAGCCGGGTGATAAGCGCTTAGTGGCCTATATTGTTCCGTCAGAACATGTAAACATGAATACAGCTGAAATGCGCCAATATGTAGGACTTAGTCTACCTGATTATATGGTACCATATGCTTTCGTTATGATAAGTGAATTGCCTCTAACTCCAAATGGTAAGTTAGATCGTAAAGCATTACCAGTACCAGAATTTACTGTATCTACGATAAGCCGAGGACCAAGAACACCAAAAGAGGAAATTTTATGTGATTTATTTACAGAAGTTTTGAATGTACCTCGAATTGGTATTGATGATGGTTTCTTTGATCTTGGCGGTCATTCCTTACTTGCTGTGCAGTTAATGAGCCGTATCAGGGAAGCACTAGGGGTAGAGCTAAGTATTGGCAGCTTATTTGCAGCACCGACAGTTGCTGGGCTTGCCGAAAGACTTGAGATGGGGACGAGCCAAAGTGCACTGGATGTAATTCTGCCACTAAGGACAAGTGGAGAACAATTACCTATGTTTTGTGTACATCCAGCAGGTGGACTTAGCTGGTGCTATGCGGGATTAATGAGGTCTTTAGGAACTGATTATCCAATTTATGGTGTGCAGGCACGCGGTATTGCAAAAAGTGAAGAACTTCCAAAATCATTAGACGAAATGGCTGCTGACTATCTTGAGCACATTCGTGAAATACAGCCGCATGGGCCGTACAGATTGTTAGGTTGGTCTCTCGGAGGAAATGTTGTTCATGCAATGGCAACACATTTGCAAAATCAAGGAGAAGAAGTTGAATTACTTGTCATGCTGGATTCTTATCCTGGTCACTTTTTACCAAATACAGAAGCGCCTACTGAGGAAGAAGCGCTTATTGCGCTACTTGCATTAGGAGGATATGATCCAGATAATATGGACGGGAAACCACTTGATATGGCCAATGCTATTGAAATACTTCGCAGGGATGGTAGTGCATTAGCGAGCCTGGAAGAGGAAACAATTTTGAACTTGAAAGAAACATACGTAAATTCTGTTGGTCTTTTAGGAAAGTATGTTCCAAAACAATTCCATGGCAATCTTGTATTCTTTAGATCAACAATCATACCAGAATGGTTTGATCCGGTTTCTCCAGATACATGGCTTAGCTATATAGATGGGGAAATTGAACAATATGATATTGATTGCCGCCATAAAGATTTATGTCAGCCAGGACCACTTACAGAAATTGGACAAGTATTAGCGAATAGATTGCAAGGGATGAAAGGGGTAAGTAAGTATGACGAATCCATTTGAAAACGATAACTTTATGTATAAAGTGTTAGTAAATAAGGAAGGCCAGCATTCTGTCTGGCCAGCCTTTCTTGAGGTACCAGCCGGCTGGGATGTTGTTTATGAACAAGATAGTAGACAGGCTTGTCTTGCGTATATCGAATTACATTGGAGTGATATGAAGCCAAAGAGTCTTCACTCACTTGAATGCGTTTCAGTAGGGGAGTAGTAATGAATTTAAAGCTGAATCCGAAAATTGTTGTTAGTGTTGTATATGTAACTGCTATGTTTATGGCTGCTATGGATGCAACGATTGTAAATGTAGCTCTGCAAACGATTAGTCATGAACTACAAGTTCCGCCTTCAGAAATGGGGACAGTCAATGTTGGATACTTAGTAAGTCTTGCGGTATTTTTACCTATTTCTGGATGGCTTGGAGATCGGTTTGGTACGAAGCGAGTATTCCTAATTGCTCTTTCTGTATTTACAGCTGCTTCCGCGCTATGCGGAATGGCTGATAATATTACTACCTTAAATATATTCCGTATCATACAAGGTGCTGGCGGGGGATTATTGACGCCTGTAGGAATGGCGATGTTATTTCGCACATTTTCACCACAAGAAAGGCCAAAGATTTCTAGGTTCATCGTCTTGCCTATTGCTGTTGCACCAGCAATAGGGCCAATTGTTAGCGGGTTCTTTGTGGAACATATGTCTTGGCGTTGGGCGTTTTATATTAATCTACCGTTTGGAATAGTAGCTTTACTAATTGGAGCGTTATTTTTAGTAGAGCATATTGAAAAAACTGCTGGGCGGTTAGATTTACCTGGTTTTATGCTTTCCGCACCAGGCTTTGCAATGTTCATATATGCGATGAGTCAAGGTCCATCGAAAAGTTGGAGCTCTCCAGAAATAATAGGAACAGGATTAGGTGGGCTTTTGCTTATCATTCTCTTTATTTTTGTAGAACTTCGTGTGAGTCAGCCGATGCTGGATTTACGTTTACTACAAGATCGTCTATTTCGGAATATGAGTCTTATTTCGCTATTTTCAGCTGCTGGATTACTCGGAATGTTATTTGTATTTCCGCTTATGTATCAAAATGTATTGCATGCGTCAGCGCTAGAAACAGGTCTCACTACATTTCCAGAAGCGATTGGACTCATGATTTCTTCACAAATTGTGCCTTGGTCGTATAAAAGACTTGGGCCACGTAAGCTAATTTCTATTGGATTGTTGTGCTCGGCGATAATATTTGTTTTGTTAAGTTTCGTGAATCAAGAGTCAAGCCCTTGGATAATTCGAATGTTACTATTCGGCATAGGATTTTTCCTAGGTCATTCTGTAGGAGCTGTTCAATTTTCAGCTTTTAATACTATTCATCCGTCTTCAATGGGGAGAGCGACAACTATTTTTAATGTGCAAAATCGATTAGGTTCTGCCATCGGTGTTGCGATTCTTGCAAGTCTTCTAGCTGCTTTTGGAAATAATGATGTAAGTGAAGCGGGAAATGAGAGTGCTAGTATTATAGCGTATCAAATCGCCCTGCTTGGTGCAGCTGTATTTCTATGCATTGCATTATTGTTTGCATTACGTATTCGTGATACGGATGCAATAGCTACACCAAAGAAAAAAACGTCAGTCCAATCAAACGAAGCTCATTCAAAAGCAGTTGCAGGTGAATAACGGAGGAAATATCTGCCCAGGTATAATAATAAATCTGGGTAGGTTTCTCTATTACAATAGCAATGATAAAAAGTTAGAAGAGGAAATGCTAATGGAGATATTTGTCGAAAGACTGAATAGATTCCATGCTTTTCTTAGTATGAGATATGGGTTATGAAAAGGGGAGAATTTTTATGAGAGATTGGGAGATTGTAGATTCAGTACCAGAGCTAAGAAGTAATCAATGTCAAGTATGGTGGGCACGAATTTCAGACTTACAATCGTGGCATTATAGTTTATTAAATGAAACGGAGCGTGAAAAAGCAAATTTATTTCATCATTCCAAGGACCGAGCAAGATTTATTATTGGATGTGCAATTAGTCGATTGGTACTGGGAAAACTGCTCGCAATGTCCCCGCTTCATATACCAATAGATCGAACCTGTTCAGTTTGTAAGTTAGCTCATGGACGCCCGCAATTACCTGTAGGTATGCCGCAGCTATCTGTATCACATTCAGGAGACAGAGTGACTGTCGCATTTACAACATCTACACCAATCGGCATAGATGTAGAACAAATAAATTCTAATATTGATGTACTTAAAATGGCAGTAGGAGTATTAACAGATATAGAAACTGCTCAGTTAATGCAACTGCCAGTTGAAAGACAAATTGAAGGGTTTTTAACCTATTGGACACAGAAGGAAGCTATACTTAAGGCGACTGGAGAAGGGTTAATGATATCACCTTCTAATCTAACTGTATCAACTCCAGATGATTTACCGAAACTACTTGTTTTTCAGGATAAGCCACAGCTTGTTGAGACTACAACTTTGATGAATTTGCAGCCTGGATCAGGATATATTGCTTCAATAGCTTTTTTAAACAAAGATGTATCAGAAATGAGGCAGTTTAATGCAGGAACACTTTTGCAAAGTAGTAGATTTCTCACACATTAATGAGCAGTAACTGATTAGTTGATGGAAGTGTGTATCGATAATAGAACCGATACCTACTATGATCATTTTCATATGAAGTAATTTTAGGAATATGTTCGTCTGAGTGACTGCTAGATTATATAAATATAGAAGAGGTGTTAGTCATGTTAGTAGTGGAAAATAAAAAAAGAGAATTGGCTGATGCTACAGCAGTTAAAGTTGTGAAAGATTTATTATTTTCTAAAGAAAAGTCATCTATTGCTTCTTTAGAAAATATTGTGAAAGATACAATTCAGTTCAATGTTGTGGAACAAGAAATGTTAGATCGAAAATATATTCCAAAAGAAGTGAAAAGTTTTTTTGATAAAAATGGAACATTTCTTTATCGAATTTCTTCCATTAGTTACAAAGGAAAGGTGTTATCTGAAAATCTAATTTTTGTTGATACTTCACTTTTACCGAGTGAAATTGTAAAAGAATTAGAAACTGGAAACGTCCCTATTGAAAAATTAATAGAGAGAATGGATGTAAGAAAAAATATGTTATATCAAGGCTATCAGCCTTCCGGAAATATTATTGAATTGTTTGATGGTTGCTTATTACAATCTAGTATATATCCTACGAGAAAATATCAAATTGTAAGTAATTGTAGATGTGTATTTTATATTTGTGAAGTATATCATGCGGATAATATATATGAACTAATGAGATGAATTTCAGTAAAATAATAATACCCCAGCCTTGTCTAGGCTGGGGTATTATTATTTTACTGCTTCTTTTAATTCCTTTCCTGCTTTAAAGGCTGGAACTTTTCCAGCTGCAATTTGAATTTCTTCACCTGTTTGAGGGTTTCGCCCTGTACGAGCAGCTCTTTCACGTACCTCAAATGTTCCAAAACCAATAAGTTGTACCTTGTCACCAGTCTGTAAAGCGTTTGTAATAGCATCAAATACAGATTGAACAGCTACTGAAGCTTCTTTTTGTGAGATATCGGCTGTTTGAGCCACATTTTTAATTAATTCAGTTTTGTTCATGTTTTCACCTCATATTAATTTTTTGTCTAGGTTTGTTAGTGTAATGAATAATAGAATGGAGAAATATTTATTAATGTAAAAGATTGGTAGGGTCGTATTGTTATCTTATATTTCGGTGAAAGAGGCGGAATCCCTGCAAAGTATAGTGGAATTTATTTTTATTGCTCCTTGAAAAAGGAAGGATTTATATAGATTATAATAAATTCGATATATAAAATAGAAGTGAGGGGGGAATTCGATTATGATTATTCGCACAAAACCAGAAGAAATCATATTAATTCGACAGCATGACCATGGATTTTTGGCGGGAGAATTTGCAAAAAATTTTAGAAAAGATGTATTTGAAGACAAAACATATTTAAAAGATTGTATTGATGCGATTTATGAACATGATAGAGGATGGATTGGCTTAGATAAAACACCAATTTGGAATGATGCTAAAAATTCACCTTATACGTTTATGGATTGTCCAAGTTCATTAAGGTTTGTTTTTTATACTTTAGGTCTTGATGAGATTGAAAATTCAAATCCTTACGGTGCTGCACTTTGTAGTAAACATTTCATATCATTTCCTCTTAATCAAGAAGATCAGGAAATGGTAGCGTTTTATAAGCAGGAATTAAATCGCCAAAAGCAATTTTTGAAAACGTTAACAAAGACGCAGTATGCCATGTTTGATAAGCACTATAAACTTTTGAAATTCTGCGATGAATTATCTTTATATGCTTGTATGAATGAACCTGGTATAACGAAAAAAGAAGAAATTGATTTATTTAAAGGCGGATTTGAAGGGACTGAGATTTTTAACAAAGGTACCAACGATCCGTTAACAGCAGAGTGGATAGATAAAAAAAAGATTCGAATCACACCATTTCCTTTTGAAACAGAATTTAAGACACATGTAAGTTATAAACCTATACAAAAGAATTTAATAGAGGAAATTGGTATTGTTAAAGCAGATGAAAAAACAGAATTTAAGGAACTAGAATTATATTTTGTGAGGTAAGTATGTGGTTGTGTAAATATAAGGAAAAGAGGAATGTAATATGAAACAAAGTATGATAAAACAATTTGATTATCATGTATGGGCAAATAAAAGAATATTTGAGCGACTAAAGGAACTTCCAAAGGATGTGTATAATCAAGAAGTTCAAAGTGTGTTTCCTTCTATAGCAAAGGCACTGATTCATATTTATGTGGTTGATTGTGTATGGCTAAATGTTTTAAGTGGCAAAAGTATGACTGTAGCGCTAAAAATAGGAGAACAACTACAAGAACAAGTAGAAACCAAAACAAAGTGTTTTTGGATAAACAAAAAGATATCAATGAAGTAGTTATACTTGATAATCCATACGCTGGAAGATTGGAAACATCTGTTTCCGAATTAGTGCAGCATGTTGTAAATCATGGAACATATCATAGAGGGAATATAACAGCTATGTTGAGGCAGCTAGGTTATCCATCTTCTATGACGGACTTTGTATTTTATTTACATGTAGAACAAAAATCTTAATGAAGAAAATGAGAGCTTAGTATTCAAATACATTGAGAATAGAAGGAGAGGAGAGGAAAGAAATGTATAAAGCATGCAGTAGCGAACATTTTACAATTGAGAAATTAAAAGATGGTATTTACGCGGCAATTGCGAAAGAAGGAGGAGGTTCTTTAGCTAATGCGGGTTTTATAAATATGGGGGATCAAACCATCATTTTTGATACATTTAATACACAACAAGCAGCTGCAGATTTAAAAGAGATAGCAGAAAAGATAACAGGTCACTCTATATCATGGGTTATTAACAGTCATTGGCACGGAGACCATATTCGTGGAAATCAAGTTTTTAAAAATTGTAATATCATATCTAGTTATAAAACATACGAGCAAATGGCAGAAATTCATCCTTCCAGAATTGATAAACAGAAACAAGACATAGAAGGTTTACATACATATATACAATCCCTACAAGATCAATTCGCTCAAAAGAATGATGAAAGCTTACGAAAACAGATTTCATTCTTGAATCAGTTAGCGATTTCATTACCTACACTGCAACTTATATTACCTCAATATTCTTTCCAAAATGAATTTACTATACATGGTTCGAAGAGAACCGCAAAATTGATTACGTTAGGTGGAGGCCATTCCGTTTGTGATACGATTCTTTACTTACCTAAAGAGAAGGTTTGTTTTATGGGTGATTTGTTATTTGTGAAATCACATCCTACTTTTTTTGAAGAATCTAATCTTCAAGAATGGAAGCGTATGTTAGAAATGATTGAGGAATTTGAAATTGATAAAGCAGTGCCAGGACATGGGCCTATAGGTGTAAAAACAGACTTGAGAAAAGTAATAGAATACATTGAAGAATTAACAGTTTTAGTTAGAGAGAATACAAATATTGATGAGGTCAAATGTCCGAGTGCATATATAAATTGGTATGCTCCTGAAGTATTTACATCAAACTTAAAGCATGTAAAGAAAGGAATGGAATTATCAATTTTGTAAAGGAATGTTACGAAGTAAAAAGATTATATAAAAACTAATAAAGGGTATCCCATATAAAAATGGGATACCCTTTGCTTGAAAATTTGATTAACTTGCAATTTTTTTATTTGATGTTTTAAACTTTTCGGCTTGTAAGAATCGATTTGTTTCTGCTACCACAATACTGCTTAATCCAATTAGACCAATCAAGTTTGGAATGGCCATAAGTCCATTTGCGATATCAGCAAATGTCCACACGATTCCGAGTTTTAAGTTGGCGCCAATTGCGATCATTACAATGAAGATGGCTTTATAGTATCGTACGGCACCTTGTCCAAATAAATAAGCTACACATTTTTCACCATAATATGACCATCCTAAAATAGTGGAGTAGGCGAATAAAATAATTGCAATACCAAGAATCATGCTACCAGTGCTACCAAATACAGATTGGAAAGCGAGTGTTGTTGCTTCCACACCAGTTTTTCCAGATTTCCATGCACCTGTAGTAATTAGTACTAAACCAGTAATTGTACAAACAATAAATGTATCAAGGAAAGTTCCCGTCATTGACACAAGAGCTTGTTTTGCAGGTGAATCTGTTTTTGCAGCAGCAGCGGCAATTGGAGCGCTTCCTAAGCCAGCTTCATTGGCGAATACTCCACGTGCCATCCCGATTTGAATAGCAGAAGCAACTGTTGCACCAATAAAACCACCAGCAGCGGCAGTACCTTGAAACGCACCAGAAAAAATAAGTGAAAATGCCTCTGGAACTTGATCGAAGTGATAAAAAATAATAATGAGCCCAGAAATTACATAAAAGAAAGCTTTAAGTGGAACGAAAAAACCAGTCACTTTTCCAATCTTTTTCACGCCACCTAAAATAACAATCGCAATTAAGAAAGCCATTAATATACCAGTTAAAGCAGGAGGAAACGAAAAATTGATTCTCATAGCTTCTGCAACGGAATTTGATTGCACCATATTCCCGATTCCAAAAGAAGCGGTTGTCCCGAAAATCGCAAATAAAATAGCGAGCCATTTTTTCCCTAAACCACGTTCTAAGTAATACATTGGGCCACCAGAATATTCCCCATTTTCATTACTTACACGATATTTTACCGCAAGAATAGCTTCTGCATATTTTGTTGCCATACCAAACAAGGCAGTAATCCACATCCAAAATATTGCTCCTGGACCACCGATTGTAACAGCAGTTGCGACACCAGCTATATTTCCCATTCCGATGGTTGCGGCCATGGCTGTCATTAGTGCTTGGAAATGACTAATATCTCCGGAAGAAGACGCATCTTCTGATTTTTTAAATGCTAGTTTGTGAGCGTATAATAGCTTACGAAACTGTAAACCTTTTAAACGCACTGTGAGAATGATTCCAGTTCCAACTAGAAGGAATAAGGTCGGTAATCCCCATACGTAGTGATTAATTTGTTCTAATACTTTACTTACTGTCTCCATCTCTATTCTCCTTTTAGAAAAAATAAAAAACCACTTCACATAAATGAAATGGTCTCTGGAGAAACAAGGAATAGAAAAATAAACCGATACAAATCGGCGTTTTCTTTCGCTTGTCTCTGTCCTTTTACCTGAGAGATTATCCGCTAATACAGCGGATTTGCTCCTTCGGTGCTCTTTTTCCTCCGCGCTATATGGAAGCGAGAGGGAGTCTCTCCAGAGATTCGTCCCCATGCAGTTCTACTTATAATCAAGACCTGAGAGTTTCAAAGCTGAGTCATCAACTTTTTGCCCCGTCGGTAGATCAATTGATCTTCTCCTGAATGGTTCATCCGAATTATGTGGTTAAAAAATTAATTATATTGATATGAAATGGTTTTTACATAATCAATAAACAATATTATAGGTTCCTTGTAAACGAATTGCAATCATTTTTTATTGGAAAATAATTTTTAAGAAAAGATTTTTAATTGTACTACTTAAAATAAAAGGGATAAAATAATGAAATTATTTCTGTGTAACCCCTAATATTTCTTCTATTTCATTTAAAGTGGATAACGCGATTACAATATGTTGGTCGGCAAGTCCTAAAGATTCTTTTGCGTTATGTATACTTTGGTCCAATGGTGTACCATTTTTAAAACTTTGTATAACAGATAAAGTAGCATTTTCCATACAATTTGAAGCAGCAATAAATTCTTTTCTAAAGCTATTCATTTTCTTTTTTAAATCAGAATCATTCATGTTGTTTTCAGCGTTAAAAGCATCCATCTTTTTAGCTAGTTCATTATAATGATTAGCTACATTGTTCATTTTATCTAGTGATTCAGCTGTATTTATGTTGCTTGGATTTAAATTTATTTCAGTCCATGCTGGTAGCCATTCTTGCTCGATAATATTATCGTATTTTGTAGTAAGAAAATCGATTTGGGATTTTAATTCTTGTTGATAGATTTTTTTATCGACAGGTTCTTTAGTAGTTTGTATTTTTGTCTCTTTCGTGTAGTTCAAAAAAATAATGGCCACAATGCTAGTGATAATCATCATGCTAAAAAGCCAAAACCACCATTTTTTATGAAACGATTTTCTCATTGGATATTTCCTCCTAATATGCGAAAAACAAGATGTATTAATCTATAATAACAAGTTACACATTCGGAAATTGTTGTATTTTGTCGAAAAAAGAAAAAGTTTTTAAGAAATAATAATCAAACTTTTGTATATGCGCTGAATCGGTTGCTAAAAATTATAGATTTATTATGAAAATACTCTTTTTATCCCGCTATTTGCAGTCAGTAAGACCCCCACCTCAAAATTTAGCAAGAGCAAAGAAGTTAGGTGGGGGATTAACTACCCGTAAAAGCCCGATTGGTGCGGGCTGATAATCAGTGGGGGTTGAAGAAAACTCCCACTGATTAAAGTTTCACTTTATTGAATCATGTATTAAATGTAAATACTGTTACAATTGTATCAAAATAGATGTTTTTCCGAATTTTTTATTCTGAATTTTTTGATTTATAACTCATTTCTATATAACATGGAAGTAACACTTTATATAGAAATGAGTTGATAGATTGTCAATTATTAAAAAAATAGGTCGTTTTTGTCCTGTGGATGGTACAGGATACATCATTAATGACTCACATATCAATAATATTCAACCAGTTTTTCTGAGAGTTATACAAGAAGTAAAGGATATATGTTTCCGTTTGTTACAGGATGATCTTCATAGTATTTACATTAGAGGATCTGTTCCAAGAGGGATTGGAATAAAAGGGATTGCAGATATAGATACAATTATATTAGTTCGAAAAGATCCAAAGAAAATAGACTTGGAATGGATCGAAAGTGTAGAACAACAACTGCTCCAAAAATTTGATTGTATATCTGGGGTGGAATTAAGTTTTTATGATGTAGAAGAAGTGATACATTCTGCTCATTTTTCTTTTATAAGTTTTATGATTCAAACACATGGGGTATGTATATTCGGTGAGGATATAAGGCCACGTTTGCCTAAATATAAAGTAAGTAAGGAATTGGCGTATGAACATCTTATTCATTTACAGGCACAAATCGAGCAGGCACGTGAAGAGTTAATTCATAATGAAGGTAGGGAGGATATAAAAGATTGTTGCCGCTGGATTATGAAGATAGTAGTCAGAGCGGGTTTAGCACTAACAATTGATAGGGAAGGACTTTATTCTAGAGACTTATATCCAGCATATGAGATGTTTAGTATGCATTTTCCTGAACAAGAACAAAACATGAGGAAAGCGCTGCAATATGCTATTGACCCTTTAGATGACACAATGGGTATTTTAGTATTTTTAGAAACGTTCGGGAATTGGATGATAAATGAATCTAATAATTACCTAAGTAATATTGGGTTTTATAAAACATAATATTATTATGTAAACAAAAGTAGTTTTTTTCAGAACTATATATGAGGGAGAAATGGGAAGGATGGATTTCTATATTGTAGATGTCTTTTCACAAGGGAAGTATACAGGGAATCAACTTACAGTATTTGTAGATGCTCATCAAATTTCAAGTAAGGAAATGCAGTTAATAGCAAAGGAAATAAACTATGCTGAAACAACGTTTATTCTCTCAAAAGAACAGAGAAACGGAGGGTATGATGTACGCATTTTTACACCAAATGAAGAAATACCTTTTGCTGGACATCCTGCATTAGGAACAGCTTTTGTACTCAAAGAAGCAATTCTTCAAAATGATACGCTTGAAAATATTCTATTACATTTCCAAGGTGGTTCTGTAGAGGTTACTTTTCACGATGAAGAAAATGTATTATGGATGCATCAAAATGAACCTAAATTTGGAGGAGAATTGAATAGAGATATGATTGCAGAAGTACTAAATATTGATATTTCTCAAATAGACCTTCGATATCCAATTCAAGAAGTATCAACAGGTTTACCGGTTATTCTTGTGCCGTTAAAATCGTTAGCTGCTGTAAAGGAAGTTCAAATAAATAAGGAAAAATATTTTCAACTAATCGAAAAGATAGAGCCAAAAGGAATTATGGTATTTTCTTCTGAAACGTATGAGGAAGTAAATGATCTGAATGTCCGTGATTTTGCAGAGTACTATGGTATTCCGGAAGATGCGGGAACTGGTAGCTCTAATGGATGTTTAGCAGCATATTTAATAAAACATCGTTATTTTGATAAAAAGAAAATAAATTTGCGTGTTGAACAAGGGTATGAGATAAATCGTTCATCTTTATTATATATACGAGCTGAAGAAAAAGAGGATGTAATCGAGGTTTTTGTAGGTGGAGAAGTAACAAGCATTGCAAAAGGGACATGGAATGTATAGTAAGGGGGAGCAGTATGTTATTAAAAACGATATTTTGTCAGGTAGAAAAAGAGAAAAAGGGTTTGTTTTCAGAGGCACAAGAGAAATGGAGAGATTTACAAAATCTAGAGGGATTTCATGGACAATTTGGAGGCTGGAATGAAGATGAGGCCTGTGTGTTTACTGTATGGGAAAACATGAATACATATCAAAAATTTATGAATGAAATGCACGATCCAATTTTTCATAATAGCAATCAAAAGGATACGTATTTATCTTGTGAAGTAGAGTTGTTTCAAACGTTATTTGATATGAAAGCTACTTCATTTACGGATGTACTTACAAAAAATCTATTTGTCAGAGCTGCAGTTTGTGATGTGAAAAGAGGAAGGGAACAGCACTTTTTGCATATACAGGAAACAATTTGGAATAAAGGAATGGAAAAATTAGAAGGAATGTTAGGCGGCGTTGTGGGAAGATCTCTTAAAAACGCTAATCGTTATGTCGTCCTTTCTTTTTGGGAAAATGAAATATCACATCAAAGTTATGTGAAAGAAATTTTCCCTGGATTATATGAATTAGCTAATGTAACGGAGGATGTTGAAAATATAAATGGAAAGCAAGCTGCATGTATAAAAGAATGGTCTGTATATGAATTATAAAAAAAGTGAATAAATGATGTATATCTAGGATAAATGATTTTAGTAGTTATGGTTGTATGAGTTATTAGTTTAAAAGTAGAAGGAGTGCAGTGAATGTATTATTGGTATGTAGTTCAATAAGACGAATTCTATTCTCTTAAACATGAAAATTATAGAAGACGTCAGATACCCATTCATGTTAATATATTTAAGTTATATTAGGAGGCTTACTCTTTTGTTATTGTACGGTAGAAGCAGTGTGAGCTTGAAATTTTTAGAGAAAAGGATGTGCCTAACTTGCGTATAAATAAATTTATTAGTGAATCTGGAAAAGCATCTAGACGCGGAGCAGATAAATTAATTAATGAAAGAAGAGTAATTATTAACGGAAAGGTTGCAAAAATAGGTGACCAAGTACAACCAGGTGATGACGTGCGAGTAAATGGAGAGCAGCTTCGAATTGCTCGTGACCATGTGTATATCGCTTTAAATAAACCAGTAGGTATTACATGTACAAGTGAAAAGGCAGTTAAAGGGAACATTATCGATTTAGTGAATCATCCTTTACGAATTAATCACGTTGGACGTCTTGATAAAGATTCAGACGGTTTAATTTTGTTAACGAATGATGGCGATATTATTAATGAAATTTTACGTGCTGAAAATAAACATGAAAAAGAATATATTGTTTCAGTAGATAAACCGATTACGCCTGAATTTTTAAAACAAATGGCAGCGGGTGTTAAAATTTTAGGAACAAAAACACTTCCTTGTGAAATAACACAGTTATCAAAATATGAATTCCAAATTATTTTAACACAAGGATTGAATCGCCAAATTCGTCGTATGTGTGAAGCTTTAGGATATCAAGTATACACATTAAAACGTACGCGAATTATGAATATTCAGTTGAATAATTTACCAGTTGGACAGTGGAGAGATTTAACGAAGAAAGAGAAAAAAAGATTATTTGCAGACTTAAACTACGAACCACAAGATTGGTAAAAAATAGGGGAAAACCAAAAACATGAAAATTGTTTTTAGTTTTCCTTTTTTATTGAACAAAAAATATATTTTGACACTTGCAAAAATAAAATGAATAGGATATAGTAAATAACAATTAATGGATGTATTATAAAAGCAAAGAAAAGGATATGAGTTATTTTTAACGGTTATACAGAGAGGGAAGGAATGCTGAGAACTTCCTAACGCAGGGAAATAACTTACCACCTTAGAGCTGCACTGGGGAAAATCAAAGTATCTAGTGCCGTGTAAGCGACGTTACCGCAAAAGAAGCCATTGTATTTTTACGGTGGGAATCTGGGTGGAACCACGAATATAAGCATATTCGTCCCTTTTATTAGGGATGAGTATGCTTTTTTATTTTTAATTTCATAATAAGCGAAGAAAAGGACACGAGTTATTTTAAACGGTTATACAGAGAGGGAAGGAATGCTGAGAACTTCCTAACGCAGGGAAATAACTTACCACCTTAGAGCTGCACTGGGGAAAATCAAAGTATCTAGTGCCGTGTAAGCGACGTTACCGCAAAAGAAGCCATTGTATTTTTACGGTGGGAATCTGGGTGGAACCACGGGTAAAAGCACGCTCGTCCCTATTTTAGGGATGAGTGTGCTTTTTATTATGAAATGGAGAGATGAACAATGAGAGAACAGATGATTGAAATTATATTTCCGGATGGTAGTGTAAAAGAATTTGTAAAAGGAATTACTTTAGAGGAAATTGCAGAATCAATTAGTACTAGTTTAAAAAAGAAGGCAGTAGCAGGAAAGGTGAATGGTCAGGTTTTTGATTTACGCCGAAACATTGAAGGAAATGCGAAAGTGCAAATCATCACTATGGATTCAGCGGAAGGTGTAGAAATCGCAAGACATACTTCTGCCCACATATTAGCGCAAGCTGTAAAAAGAATATACGGTGATGTGAAACTTGGGATAGGACCTGTTATTGAAAATGGATTTTATTATGATATGGATCTTCCAAATAGCATAGCTATAGAGGACCTACCTAAAATTGAAAATGAAATGCAAAATATAATAAGCGAAAATTTGAAGATAGAACGAGTTGAAATCTCTAGGGAGGAAGCAGCAAAGCTGTTTGAAGAAGTAAATGATCATTTAAAGTTGGAGCTTTTAGAAGCGATTCCTGAAGGTGAAGTTGTAACACTCTATAAACAAGGAGAATTTGTAGATTTATGCCGCGGTCCGCATTTACCGTCAACTGGTTATTTAAAAGCATTTCGATTAACTCATGTTTCTGGTGCATATTGGCGCGGAGATAGTAATAATCAAGTACTTCAGCGTGTATACGGTGTTGCATTTTCTTCTCAAAAAGAATTAGAAAGATATTTGCAGTTTGTAGAAGAAGCAGCAAAGAGAAATCATCGCAAGCTTGGAAATGAACTTGAATTATTTATGTTCTCAGAAGAAGCACCTGGGATGCCTTTTTATTTACCGAAAGGACAAATCATCCGAAATGAGTTAGAGGCTTTTTTAAGAGAAATACAACAAAAATACGATTATCAAGAAGTGCGCACTCCTATTATGATGAATCAAGGGCTATGGGAAGAATCAGGGCACTGGGATCATTATAAAGATAATATGTATTTCTCAGAGGTAGACAATAAAAGCTTTGCATTAAAACCGATGAATTGCCCTGGACACATGCTTATCTTTAAAAATAAATTACATTCATATCGTGATTTGCCAATTCGAATGTGTGAATTTGGTCAAGTACATCGCCACGAATTCAGTGGTGCATTGAACGGATTATTAAGAGTACGTACATTCTGCCAGGATGATGCGCATTTATATGTAACACCTGAACAAATAGAAAGTGAAATAAAGTCAGTGTTAAAACAAATTGACTATGTCTATAGAACATTTGGTTTTGAATATGAAGTTGAGCTTTCAACAAGACCTGAAGATTCAATGGGTGATGATGAGCTATGGATCCAAGCAGAAGAGGCCCTTGAAAATGTACTGAAATCATTAAGTTATAATTATAGAGTGAATGAAGGAGATGGGGCATTTTACGGACCAAAAATTGATTTTCATATTAAAGATGCTTTGCAAAGAAGCCATCAATGTGGAACAGTTCAACTTGATTTCCAAATGCCACAGAAATTTGATTTGAATTATATTGATGAGAGAAATGAGAAAAGAAGACCAGTTGTTATCCACCGTGCTGTATTAGGTTCTTTTGATCGTTTTCTAGGAATATTAATTGAACATTATGGCGGCGCATTCCCGGCGTGGTTAGCTCCAGTTCAAGTAAATATAATTCCTGTTTCTACTTTAGCACATGATCAATATACAAAAGAAATGGAAGAAAAGTTCAAACAGGCTGGTATTCGAGTGAAACGAGATATTCGAAGTGAAAAGTTAGGGTATAAAATACGGGAAGCTCAGATTCAAAAAGTACCATATGTTCTTGTTATAGGGGATAAAGAAATGGAAAATGGATCTGTAAATGTGCGTAAATATGGTGAAGAGAAATCTGAGGTGGTTTCACTATCTGTATTTATGAAAAGTGTGCAGGATGAAATTTATAATAAATGCTCTAAATAAAGTGAAACTATAATCAGTGGGGTTTTGTTCATCTCCCACTGATTATTTGTCTTCACCAATCGGGCTTTTATGGGCAGTTGATCCATCACCTAACTTCCTTGTTTTGACTAAATTTTGAGGTAGGGGTCTTACTGCCCGTTAATGCGGGATAAAAAATGTTGCTACACACCAATTTTAATAAGTGGTGTGTTTTTTACTACAATAAAAAAATTATTCACAGATGCTTTACTTTGTCTGGTCAAAAGAATGATTAGGTTTTAATAGAGAAGCATCGTCGTAATTCATTAATCCAATCTCATTGCACAACTCTACCAACTTATGAACACCGTTATATTGTTGCCGGTTTCTTTGATGAATACTTAAAAGTGCATTCTCAGTAACTTTTTTTGCCTTTTTAATACTTTGATTTTCCACAGCTTGAATAATTTCTTTCATCTTATCTAAAAAGTAAACTGTTTTTCTTAAAGTACGAATAAGAAGAACTTGTTTTACGTGCATGTGGGTATACAACCTGTATCCATTCTCAGGATTTCTATTTGGGGATATTAGTCCTTCTTTTTCCCAATGACGAATAGCAGAGGTTTGTACACCAGTTATGGAAGCTACTTCACCTATAGTCATTGTACTTTTCACTTTCTTATCGTTCATAACAGTCAAATTTTTGTCCTGTAGGAATAGAAGTGTTTGATCAGCGAGTTTTTTTCATGCTGTAATGTTGCTTGTTCTGCGTTGACAATCCAAAATGCATGGTCCATATCTTTGTTTTGAATATGACGAAGTACATCATAAGTGACTGTGAACCCAAACCCAGGAACCATTGCGCGAAGACAGCGAAAGTAGGCTAAATGTACCTTTGTATAAAGGCGATATCCGGTTTCAGAACGTTCAGGAGATGGTACAACCCCTGAAGATTCATAATGCCTTAAAGCACTTGTACTGATTTGAAGTTCTTTAGCAATCTCTATTGGTTTGTAATAATGCATTGTAGCACTCCCTTAAATCGAAAGGTTGATTTTAAATTTATCAAAGCTAGTAGTGGATGTAAACCTTAAATAAAAAGATTAAAGTGCTTCGATAAACTTTTGTTATATGAATGTGTGTTTTACTGGAGAACTCTGTTATAACATTATCACTTGCATTAGTGTTGTATATTTGATTGTATAGATGTTCATTTCATTATAAGTAAAAAGGCAGGGGGAACAAAATGAATATATTGCATGAAATCCCGAATGTAAAAGAGTATATGGAACTAAGAAAAAGTGTAGGACTAAACTCACAAAAAAAAGCACTTACAAAAATAGCTTTAAGCAACTCAACATATTCAGTTATTGTGAGAGGAACTGACTCAAAACTTTTGGGTATGGGGCGAGTTATTGGTGATGGAGCTTATTTCTTTCAAATTGTTGATATTATCGTCTCGCCTTTGCAGAAGGATAAGGGGATAGAAGACATTATATTAAAGGGATTATTGACGTATCTAGATGGAGTTTCTAGTGAGAATACTCATATTACAGTAATGGCGGATGTATCAAGTATAAAGTTATATCAAAAATTTGGATTTAATCTTGTATATCCTGATTTTTATGGAATGTCTAGAAGTTTGTAAAATCCATTTAGCAAAAAAGTATGCCTCAAGATTCAGAAAGAAACGAGGAAGGGAGGTGGGACGAAGAAAAAACACTGATGGAAGGTTCGTTTTATTGTATTATATAATTATTAAAAAGTTTAAGGGGCTATATATGGTGAATGTAAAAGAAATGGCTGAAGTTTATAGGATAGGATTACAAATTGGAATATTTTCAAAAGCTGACATAATTAATTGGGCTGATCAAACAATTGAAAAATTGGATTATCCTTCTAATGAAATTATAGAAGTTTCTTTATCTAGTAATGATAAATTGGTTGATATTGCATCTAAATTAAAAAACATAAAGGGAAGATATGATAAAAAATTACCGCTAAAAATTATATTGGGACTTTTATGGGAGAAATTTATTGTATGTGAAGAAAATGTATTGGAAATAAAATTTTTTATATCTAGTTTGGTACAGTATGATTGCTGTGAAGAGTTAGATGATGTACATACAAAGCTTTATAATTTTAATGAGGAAATATATTTGGCCACAGAAAATATATATGGAAATTTAGAGAATATTAGCCAAGAAATAAAAGAGTTTTTATCTATTTATAAAGATTTTAGTAAATGCTTTCGGTAGGTGGACGACATGATGAATAAAAACCAAAGAGCTCAAAGGCTCTCAGAACTTCTTGAAGCAAACAAGAAAAAGCATAAACCTACTTATGGTGCTTTATATGAGGAATGTACTTGCATGTTAGGTGTTGAAACAAAAGAATTATCTCTTGAAAAAGGAGAGGAAATATACACATTATTAAGTGAATCTTATCCTTTTGAATGGTGGGGGCGAATCGCTTGGAATAAGGTTGCACTTCAATGTACTGTTGCCTCAATAGATAAAATAAATCAGTTTATTCCATTGACAAGTAAAGTATATATTCTATGGAGCACGGGACCAGCTCCTGTACTCTATGCAGACTTAAAAGATGTATTGCGTAATATTGACGATGTAACGGCGGTTGGTAGCGATACTTATCTTTTTTGTCCAAATAACTTTGTTATAGAATTTTACCATGAAGGTGAAATCATCATTGGTTTTGAGAAAAAGCACATTTAAAAGCTTACATATAAAGTGAAACAATAATCAGTGGAGATGCCTCAGCCCCACTGATTATTAGTTGAACCAATTTTCATTATAATTTGAGTAAGTTTTCCAGACACTTGGCATTCTAACTGTTTTTAAATTCCTTTTTTAACCTGTTTATTTTCTACTTTCCATTCATCATTTTTCTTCTTAATCTCTAAAGCTATATTCATTCCACTAGATTCCTTGTAAAGGATATAACCATGATCTAATTTAATATATGTCGAGGGTTCGCCTATGCATTTTTGAGAACATGTTTTGTTAATTCAATTAATGATGTTCGCTTGGATCGATTTTACTCAAATGAATTAGCTCATCAATCTTAACCCAATGAAAACCCTGTAAGTCTAATTCAAAGATATTTTCTAAACTACCAATCGTATTCGTATTTATTGCTTCTATTATGTTCTTTTTTCTAATATAAAACCATTTTCATAAAGAAACATCATATATCCAAACCTTGTAGTTATAAGTAACATAAGGAATAAACCAGCAATAGTAATCTGTCGCAGGCGTTTACTCACTATATTTTCGGAACGCTTCATTGAATTTAATCCTCCCCATTTTTACTTATTTTACATTATGCTTGTCTTAATATATTTAGAAGCAACCGTCTCTAAGCGAAGGGGAGGTGGTGGGATTTCATTTTGTTATTTTTGTACCTTACAAAAATGTAAGGTGAATGTAAGATAAATCGCGGGCAGATTGTAAATAAAATTGAGAATATTAAGAAATGAAGTCAGAAATTTAAGAAATATTAAGAATTTATGTAGTGGAAACCTAAGAAACGTATGGCAAAGTAATGATATACAAATGGGGATGGAGTGATAGAAATGGCAACAAATGTAGTGACAGTAAAAAGTGTGGAGAAAACATATGGTAAAAGAAATGAAAGTCAGTCAAAAGCATTAAGAGGGGTATCGCTTACGATACAAAAAGGGGAATTCGTTGGGATTATGGGACCTTCTGGATCAGGGAAAACGACACTACTTAATGTAATTAGTACACTTGATCATGCAACAGGAGGAAGTGTGACAATAGCAGGCACAGATATCACTTCCATGAAGGGGAACGCATTATCAGATTTCCGTTCTCAAAAACTGGGGTTCATTTTCCAAGATTTTAATTTGCTTGAAAACCTCTCGATTTATGAAAATATTGCATTGCCACTTTCATTACAAGGAGTGCCTTCAAGTGAGATAAGTGGGAAAGTAAATGAGGTTGCACAGAAACTGGGGATTATGGAGATTTTAACGAAGTACCCATCAGTTATTTCTGGTGGACAAAAACAGAGAACAGCTGCGGCGCGGGCTTTAGTACATAATCCTGCTATTGTATTAGCGGATGAACCAACAGGTGCACTTGATAGTAAAAATGCGAAGAGTTTATTAGAAGCGATGCAAGATTTACATGAAAATCATGGAGTAAGTATATTAATGGTGACGCATGATGCATTTAGTGCGAGTTATTGTCAGCGGATTCTATTTATTCAAGATGGACTACTCTATAAAGAATTGAAACACCGAGAAACACGTGAGGATTTTTATCAAGATATTTTAGGTGTGCTTGCTCATATGGGCTCAGCGGCTGAATCCAAGTAGGGGGCGAGAGCATGTTATTGGAATTATCACGTCATAGTATGAAAAAGATGTTAAAGGATTATCTTGTTTTACTTGTTGGTCTCGTTATTAGTATAAGTATCTTCTATATGTTCCAAACGATGGCAATCAACAGTCAATTTACAAAAGATAATAGTATGATTAATAGTATTCGACTTGTATTTTGGGTTGGTGCTGTCTTACTTTCCTTCATTACAGTCTTTTATATTGTATATGCTAATTCTTTTTTACTCACATTGCGCAGGAAAGAGCTTGGTATGTATATGATGCTCGGAGCGAAGAAGAAAAAAGTCGCACAGCTATTATTTATAGAAACATTCGGTATGGGGATTGTTAGCATTATCATTGGAATTATTGTAGGAATATTACTAGCAAGTGCAGCAGGGAATTTTTTAATGAATGGTTTAGAAATTTCAGCGAAAGGCTATGCGCCATTTTATATACCTGCAGTTCTTGTTACATGTGGATTCTTCTTGATCTTATTTATAATTACTGGATTTATCAATAGTATACGTTTATTACGTAAAACTGAACTTGAGTTACTTCGTGAAGATGAAACACAAGATGCAATAGAAAAGAGTAGACGCCGTGTTATCATTTTTACTGTAATGGGAGTGTTACTGTTAGGAACAGGGTATTATTCTATCCTTCATATAGATAAGTTACGTGAAATAGGTTTTATACTAGCAACGGGTGCTACAACGATAGGGACATATTTTATTTTTAGTTCATTGTTACCGTTGTTTGTGACGCGGTTAAAAAGTAACAAAAAACGAAATGAAACAGGTTTAAATAGTTTTACATATGCTCAGCTTCGTTTTCGAATCAATAGTTTATCACGGGTGCTTGGGACTGTCGCGATGCTAATTGCACTTGGTGCAGGAGCGATGACAGCTGGGATGGCTTTTCAAAAAAACGTCGGCATTATGACGGATTTTTCTCGAGTCTATGATGCGACGATTCATGATCCGAATGAAAAAGATACAGCCGCATTAAAGCAAATGAAAATTGTAGAGCAACAAACATATAAGTATAAAGTGGACGGAAAAGCAGTCTATTATTTACGAGATGATTTAACGGCAAAGCCGCCGCTCATTTCAGATCATAAGGATACAAAGAATGTAAAAGAGCCTGTACGTAAACGCGTAAAAGAACCTTTAACTGAACCTCTATACACATCTATGGAAGCACCTGATGCTCCGCTTAAACTCCCGCATGTTCCGAGTGATTGGGAAGATGCGATTGTAAGAGAAATTCAAGTTACACATAATCAATTTAATGGAAAACCTGTTCGAATTGCTGATGCGAACCATTATAAAAACATTCAAGGAACAGAGCATAGTGTTACGCTCATACAAGTAGACGATTTACAAAAGTATAAACCGTTGTTAATAGATATTGATCAACGACAAAAAGAATTAGTAGAAAAAGCAAAAGGTGGAAAAGTAGAATTATATACAAAAATGACAACTTATCAATTTATGAATAGTTTTATGAGCGGTACGATGTTCATGGGATTCTTCCTTGGAATTGCCTTTTTAGCAATGATGGCGAGCTCTCTTATGTTTAAAATTTTAACCGGAGCTTCTCGTGATGTACGCCGCTATGAAATGCTTCGGAAAATTGGAGCACGCCGTAGTATGTTGTCACGTAGTATTTATAAGGAAATTTCATATCTATTTATTTTTCCAGCTATCATTGGTATTTCTCACATTTTAGTAGGGCTTAACTTGTTCCGTCTCTTCTTAGTTGATCCGTTTGTAAAAGTATGGATGCCAATATCTATTTTTCTTGTAATTTATGCCTTATACTACTGGATTACGGTACAGTTATATAAAGGAATGGTTTTGCCGAAAGAACAAATGACAAAATAATGTATTCTTTTCTAAAGAAATTGAAACTGAAAAAAAGAGCAGAGTTTTCTGCTCTTTTTTGTGTGCTAAAGCTGAGGTAGTCCTCTGCTATAAGAAAGTAACAGGTGCTACTCTTTTGTTAAGAATTTTTGCTAGGTCTCATTTTAAATCTAAAAAATAAAGTTTACATTTTTTGAATATTTTGTAAAAATAAATTAAGGGTTAAGGGAGGAGAAATTTCATGTTGTTTCGAGTTGGAAAGTGGTGGTGGATTACTTTTTTACAATTATTAGCTGCACTGGGATGTATTCTTTGTTTAGGGGCACTCCCCCGTTTATTTAAAGGATTACAAATGGATCCTATTGGATATGGAAAAACGATTTTATACCTTGGTGAGAAATTACTTCATCCAGGGGAAATTATGTATGGGTTTCGGGACTCTCGAACTCTATTTCCGCAAATTTGGATACATTACTTGGAAACTATGCTAGTGTTTGTTTCGTCTTTTCTACTGTCGTTATTCATAGCGTATGTGCTTGTTGTATGGGTACTGCAGCGTTCTCATATGAGGCAACGTGTATGGAATGGGGTTTTTCTTACACTTGAAAGTATTCCGGATATTCTACTTATTTTATTATCACAACTTTTGGTAGTGATTGTGTTTCAAAAAACAGGATGGATGCCAGTGAAGTTTGCAGGGCTTGCGGGAGAAAGGGTTCGCCTTTTACCGATTTTATGCCTCACATTACCGACAACGTTATTATTTATTAAACTATTATTACTCCGTTTTAGAGAAGAGCTAGAAAAAGATTATAGTATATTTGCAAAAAGTAAAGGATTAAGTTTACGACATATATTAACGCACCATATTTCAAGAAACGTGTTACTTACTACGGTTTACTATGCGAAAACGAATATTTTATTCATGTTATCCAATCTTTATATCATTGAATGGCTCTTTAATACATATGGCATGTTTGTATTCGTAAAAGAAAATTCGAAAATAGAAGTGTTTACTGTCTGCTTAGTTCTATTATATGTTCCGATTTTCTTCTTATTTCGCTTGTTGCATACGCTCATGCAAAATGTGATAAAGGAGCGTGTGTAATATGTGGCAAACATTAAAACATGACATGCGATTTTGGATTGGTTTGATTTTTTTAAGCGGACTTTTGCTTGTCAGTATCGGAAATACTCTATTTTTTGATGGGGAAATTCGGGAAGTAACGATGTTGTATAACGAAAAAGGACAAGTAGAAGCAGCTCCTTTTCCTCCATCATCTCAGTTTTGGTTTGGAAGTGACAGTAAAGGAAGAGATTTATTTCAATTAATAATAGAAGGGGCAAAATGGACAATTGGTGCGAGTTTAATTGTTGCGATTTTGCGGGTTATCATTGGAGGAGGGCTAGGTTTACTTCTTGGTATGTATAGTAAACGTTCTTTTCCAGCTATTTCTGCATTTTTTGATCCATTTAGTATTGTTCCCATGATTATGATTTCGTATTTTATGTTAAGAGAAGTTTTATTCTTTGAAAATGGTACGCTTCCAGTTCCTTTCGCAATGCGAGTTCTGTTTCAAATTAGTATTCTCACATGTTTGGCTGTGCCGACTGTTATGCTGTATACAGGGCAAGAGGTACAGCGTGTAAAACGAGAAGAGTTTATGATGGCAGCAACTGTTCTTGGAGGCAGTAAGTGGCATCGATTATGTCACCATGTTTGGCCTCATCTTGTACCATCTTTTTTCTTACTTGTTGCCCAGCAATTTGTTAGCATGTTGCTGTTACTTATGCATCTTGGCTTACTCCAGTTATTCTTTGGAGGAACTATATTATTTAGCGGTGAAGCAGATAGTGTGACGAAGGAATGGACAGGACTAATTGGACAAAATTTCCGCCATTTGACCACACATACTTGGATCGTTCTTATACCGATGTTTTTCTATAGTCTGACTATTTTGGCAGGAAATCTTATTAGTAATAGTCTGCAAGGGTCGATTGGAATAGGAAATCTGAGAAGAAGGAAAGTAGGAAAGAAAGAAGAGAAAGTCGAGAAACAGGTGAAAAGTGAAAGAGAAGATTTTTCTTTCCATCAAGAAGTATCAAAATAAAAAAGATAGATGAGAACAATCTGTTTTCATCTATCTTTTTTCGATTTTACAAAGGTGGTAAATCAATTTTTCCTTCTTCAAATAACTCTTTTAACATATGTTTCGTATAGCCTGCTGCTTGCCCAAATGTAATTTTTGCGGGCATGGGTGCTTCATTTACATCTACTACTACGTCAATAATACAAGGTTTATCTTGCTTAACAGCACTTTCAAAAGCAGGAAGCAATTCACCGATATGTTCAACACGGTAACCAACTCCGCCGCATATTTCTGCATATTTTGCAAAATTAGGGTTTGTTAAGTCTGTACCAAATTCAACATTTCCCATTACTTCTTGTTCGAATTTAATCATAGCGATTTTATGGTTATTTAATACAACAACGATAATTGGTAATTTATACTTAACGGCAGTGACAAAATCATTCATCGTCATTCCAAATCCACCATCACCGCAGATCGCAAAGACTTGTTTATCTGGATAAGCAAGTTGGCCAGCAATTGCTCCAGGAAGGCCACATCCAAGTGTTGCGAGCCAACTAGAGATGATGAATTGTTGATTCGTCATCCGAAAATGGCGGGCAGCCCATACTGTGACATTTCCAACATCTACTGATAAAATTGCATCATCATGAGCGACACGTTGCAAAGCGTGCATCACTCTTTGAGGTTTAATTGGAGTAGAAGAATCTTCTTCTTGGTTATGCAATTTCTCTTCCCATTTTTTCATCAGTTCTTGATGATGTTCTAGGAATGAATGATCCGTATGCTTCTCTACATTTTCTAAAAACCATTTCAATGTTTTATCTGCATCACCAGCTAATCCGATATCTGTCGCATAACGTTTTCCAATTTGCGCAGGGTCCGTATCAATGTGAAGCGTTTTGGCTTTTTCAGGTAAAAAGCCAGTAAAAGGATAAGAAGTACCAACCATAATTAATGTATCCGCATTCTTCATTGCTTCGTAAGACGGTTTTGTCCCAATTAATCCTAATCCACCTATACAAAGAGGATGTTCATCAGGAATAATCCCTTTTGCTGGAAGTGTTAAAACGATTGGGGCACTAATATGTTCTGCAAATGCAAGTAAAGATTCCTTCGCATGTTTTGCTCCTTTTCCGGCTAAAATAACAGGTTTTTTCGCTTCATTCAATGCTAATTTTGCCAATTTTAGATCCTCTTCTTGCGGAAAAAGTTCAGGCAATGTAAAAGAAGAACTTGTTATACGTGCACCAGCTTCCACCTCAAACTTCGGAACATCATCTGGTATGGTAAGAACAGATACACCTTTCTTTGTATATGCCATACGAATCGCTTGGTTTACAACTGCAGGGAGTTGTTCAGCTGACATAATTCGTTGATTATAAACAGCCACATCATCAAACATTCTTTCTAAGTTTACTTCTTGGAAAAACCCAGTTCCAAGTAAATCTGATTCAACTTGCCCTGTAATTGCGAGTACCGGTGCTTGGTCTAGTTTCGCGTCATATAATCCATTTAATAAATGAATCGCCCCAGGTCCAGCAATCGCCATACAAACGCCGAGTTTACCTGTTAATTTTGCATAGGAAGCGGCCGCCAAAGCACCTGCTTCTTCATGACGAACTTGAATGAATTTAATTTTGTCTTGTTTTTTTCGAAGCGGTTCAATAATTGAATTGATTGAATCCCCAGGCATGCCGTAAATGTGGTCAACGCCCCATTCGATAAGCAAATCAACAAGCGCTTCACCCGCTGTTTTACGAAACATAATAGATCCTCCTTGTGCATTGAGATACTATTATATTTTGGATAAATAGGTAAAATATACAAAATATGAGTCCTTTTTTTAATGATGGTCAGCGAAAAGAGTAAAAATAGTTATGAGTAAAAATCCACTAATAGCCCAAGTAAGGAAGGGAAAAGGAGAAAGGTGTTTCTTCGCTTTCCATAACATCTCATGCATTGTGACATATCCTAAAGAACCAATGGCACTCCCCATTATCAGTCCTTGTAAATGAATCGCTTTCCCATTCATCATAATCCCAAAGAGCGTGCCGGTACCGAGGATAATTGATAATAGCAGAATTGTTAATAGAAATGAGAGATATTTATGCTGTGTAAATAGAAAAGGAATAATTAAAGCTAATCCTTCTGGAATATGATGTATAACAATCGCAAATAAGAAGGGAATTGCAGTTTCATTATGGTTTGTAAAGGCAACCCCTAATGCAAAGCCGCTCGGCATATTGTGGATAAAAATAGCAAAAGAGAGAAATAAAAAAGTTTGCCATGCTTGCTGGTCTTTTTTATGTATCATAGGGTGATGGCAATAATTATCTAGTAAACTCATAATTAATATACCAAGGGTAATCCCGAGCATAGGACCGATGATTTCAAAGTTTGAAAAAGTTTCTGGAATGATTTCTAGCGATAATAATCCAAATAATATGCCGCCACATAGCGCATATAAACGGTGCATTTTCTCTTCAATCAGTTGCCGCGTTGCAAGTCCAACAGCTCCCCCTAATAGTAATCCTCCAAAAGAAAAAAGCGTAACGATCATCGGAAGCCATAACCGTTCCATAGCATCACACTCCATTATTGTAACCTTCATTTTCAGCTTACTGTGTGAAAGGATAGATTAGTCCAAATTATTTGGAAGTAATTCTAGAGAAAGTGAAAAGATATCTGTTTATTTGTTATAATCTGTATATTAGCTTTAGCTGAAAAAAGAAAAGAGGTATTAGTTTGCAAGCGAAGTGGAATTTATCAGAATATGAAAATCCGAAACGATATGATGTAGAAAATACAAGTTTGTCAGATTTTCCGCTTTTATTATCTTGGTCCAAAAAACTTGGAATCCAAAATGAATGGATTTTAGATATAGCATGTGGTACGGGAAGAGTAACCATCCCTTTAGCAAAAGACAGAAATATTTTAAGAAATTCATCCAATAATGGTGAATATAAAGTATATATATTTAATATGAACTCGTGATAAAAATGCTTATTGAAACAGTGTGTTTTTTTGTTTAAGGTTAACGTATATCGTAAGTAGATAATAGAGATTATGGCTCTAATACTAACAGATTTTATTTTTAACAAAACTTTATGAAGAGGTGAATGATTTGGTGAAAACAAGAAAATTAGCCTTCTAAAATAAACCACATAATTTTAGGAGGCTAATAAGATGAAATTTCATATAATTGATAAAGAAAATTGGGATAGAAAGCCGTATTTTGATCATTATATAAATCTTAAATGTACGTTTAGTATGACAGCTAATATAGACATCACGGACTTATTGAAACAACTTCGCAATAAAGAAATTAAACTATATCCTACTTTTATTTATATGGTCAGTAGAACAGTCAATGCCCATAAAGAATTTCGGACTTGCTTTAACAATGAAGGTGTTCTAGGATACTGGGATACAATGATACCAAGTTATACAATATTTCATAATGATAACAAATCTTTTTCAAGTGTATGGACCGAGTTTTCTAACGAATTCAGCGTTTTTTATAAGAACTATCTAGAAGATATAAAACAATACGATAATATACATGGCCTTTTCACAAAAGAAAATATACCCCTAAATTCTTTTCCTATATCTAGTGTTCCATGGGCTAGTTTTACAGGATTTAACCTAAATATAAATAATGATGACAACTTTTTATTACCTATCATTACAGGGGGAAGATATTTTAATCAGGGGGATAAAATATTGTTACCTATTTCGATACAAGTGCATCATGCTGTTTGTGATGGATATCATGCAAGTAAATTTATAGTAGAGTTACAAGAGCTATCTAATAATTTCTATGAGTGGCTTGGATAAAACTATAAGTTATTAAATATGTAATACTGGAAAAAACGGACTCAAACCCTTATATATATAGGTATTGAGTCCGTTTTTTTTTGTTAATTGTAAACCTACTTTTCCGAATATATATTTCGCAAAGTTTTGAACAACTCCTTCTTATAAGTTTGGCAGAACCGGAAAATTTCTAAAAATAAAAGTACATACTTGAAAATAGATACTCACTTTTATGACAATTTTGTAATCTTCTTGTAAGGAAAATAGATATTTAGAATCTTCTGTTTATTGTAGAGTGAAAGAGCACGGAGTTAAATTTATTGTTGTGCACAACTAAATTTATAAAGGAGAATGTTTATATGTTAAAAGAAAGGTTTGATGTTGAATGTACTAATTATTATATTGACGATTGTTGTAACAATGATAAAGGTCATAACAGCAAATTCGGAACATAAGAATTTATTTCTGTGGGCAGCTAAAATAGACCGAGAAAAAACATATTATTGTCAGCACACCTACCTGAATATACGTATGTCGTCATTAGGATTATGGCAGGTATATAAATTGATAATAAATTGTTTAATTATTACATATGAAAATAAAAAATTATAGTGTTAGAAATCATTAATGCTCCGACATACGGCAATCTGATTTTCGTAGATGTTACTTAGGTAACAGTAGAATCATGAGAGGTATATGAATCACCTTGACATCAGGGGCTATTGAGGATTTTCAAAATTTCTATCTAGTTCTTCTATAGATTACCTTATATTAGTTGAACCTTTGCTAAGCGAAGTTTTGAAGGTGTAAGAGAAAAAACATTTGAGATTGTATTACAAAATTAAAGGAGAAGACGTTGTTGATGAATGCGAACGGAAGAATTATCGAGAATGTGTATAAAAAAGTATGCGGGATTCTGATCATTATAATTGTAATTACAAGTAATTTTATAGGGACAGAAGTTAAAGCTGAAACAACTTTTGATGTGAAGAAAGTTGATCAATTTATGGATACTGCAATGAAACGATTCAAAATTCCTGGTGCTTCGTTAGGGATTGTAAAGGGAGATAAAATTGTTTATCTTAACGGCTATGGAATAGCAGGACCGAACCATCAACCGGTTACTCCGCAGACTCCCTTTGTCCTTGGCTCTACCAGCAAATCTTTTACAGCACTGGCTATCATGCAGTTAGTCGACAAAGGAATGATTGATCTTGAGGCTCCAGTACAGCGTTATTTACCATGGTTTCGGGTAGCTGATGAAGAAGCGTCTAAGAAAATTTTAGTCAAAGATTTATTACATCAAACAAGTGGGCTTTCTACTTATGATGGTCGTGTTAGCCTGACACACGGTAATAAGTCTATAGAAGAACATATACGAAGCCTAAAAAATACAGCACTTACCAAACCTGTAGGAGCCGTGTTCCAATATTCGAATTTAAACTATGATATCCTTAGTGGGATCGTTCAAGCAGTATCCCAGGAATCTTATACACAATATGTGAGAAATCACATTTTCGAGCCAATTAACATGAACCACAGTTACGGTAATTCGAAAGAGGCTAAAAAAGATGGTTTGGCAACTGGATATCAACCTTTGTTTGGATTTATGGTACCGACAAAGCAATTAAACCACGAGGCCACGGTTGCGTCAGGTTATTTAATTTCCACTGCAGAAGATATGTCAAATTATTTAATTACACAAATGAACCGCGGCCGTTTTAAAAGCAATGTTATATTGTCCGAAGAAAGTACCAAGCGAATGCATAAGCCTTCCTCATCGATGAGAGGTGGTCCATCTTACGCTATGGGATGGAGTGTTAACAAGAACGTGATTTTTCATGATGGTTTAACTGAAAATACGTATTCGTTTATGGCTATGGAAGGGGAATACGGATTCATTCTTCTTACAAATGCACAGGATCCCCTCATATCCTATGATAGCATCATTGCAGGGATTAACGGGATTGTTCACGGTCAAGATCGTTCGCAAGCTGACATGCCAGATTATACCAAGATATACTTGATTGTTGATTTGGTTGTATTAGTAGTTCTCGCTTTAGTCGCTCGTTCCATCTATAGCTTATTTAAATGGAGAAAAAAATGTAAGACTACATCAGCACGTACTGTCATAAATGTCTTGTTTATATTGATTTTTAATATTTTACTCTCTTTGGCGGTGCTGTTCCTTTTACCTAAAATAACTTCGGTTCCATGGTCGGCTATAACTTTATTCATGCCGGGGGTGGGACATCTTCTCTATTACCTATCCATATTATTGCTATGTGTAGGTGTGTTAAAAATGGTTCTGATAATTCGGATCCATATAACAAAAAATAAAACAAAAGGATTCACACATATGTAGAGAAAGGTATAATGAATGGGGTTGTTTTAGAAACTATTAAATGTGTAATGGCATTTTTGATATAGAAATAAAGTAAAGAATTGAATCATATTAAAAAGTTTAATTTTGTTGAATAATAAAAGTCACTTCAAAATGAGTGGCTTTTATTTGTTACCGTATTTTAGGATTTTTTGGTACTACCCACAGACTAAGTTCGCAATATTATTATATTATTTTAATATTCTTTATTTTATAATTATTTGTAAAAATAGTAACTACTATGACTTTTATATTAGGAGGGGATCTGCTGTGAATATAGTACCAATACAGAAAGATGAAACTTTAATTAAAAATATGGCAAAACTGTACTGCATGGTGTATGAAGGAAAAGACTTTGATGAAATGGTAGAAAGAATTACAAGACATATGGATAATAAAAATTTCAAGGGTATAGTAGCTATAAGTGATGCAAATGAAATAATCGGTTTCGCTTATGGATATCAATCTTTAGAAGGACAGTACTATAATCATGTATTGAGAGAAGCATTAAGTTTGGAACAAGCAAATCAATGGTTACAGGATTGTTTTGAATTTGTTGAATTAGCGGTCCATTCCGATTATCGAAAAAACGGATTAGGAACTGTACTACATAATCATTTATTAGATGGAATATTCAATAAAACTAGCGTTTTAACGACTCAAGTAAGTAACCATAATGCGCGTTCATTATATGAGAAATTGGAATGGATTAATATAATGGAACCATTTCATCCGAGTAAAGATGATGTCCCTTATGTGATAATGGGAAAAGATTTAAGTGCTATATAATTGTTAGTATCTCATATTTCTAAGAAACTAAACAACAAAAAAGAAGACCTTATTAAAAGGTCTTCTTTTTTGTTGGAATCCTAAAGATTTAGTCTAAATGCACCGTGCAATTATATAATTCTGAATCCCATCCATTCTCTAATTTTATAATCTTAGTTATTGATGTATTTTTAGGGGATTCTAACATACTTAAATGGGGTACTAATTCTTTAAGAAGGTGCTTAATGAATGAACCATGACTAACGAGAAGTATATTTTTGTTAGGATGTTTATATGTAATTTCTTCAATAAACGGTATGGCTCTTGCTTTAACACTATCAGCGCTTTCAATTCCTAAATCAAGTTCTCTCCAATTATTTCCCCATTTCGAAATTCGTTCTTCTTCAGTCGTCCCTTCAATTTGTCCACCGCTTACTTCACGAAGTCTAGGTTCTAAATGGATTTCTATATTTTCAATGCTTTTTCCTATTGCCTCAGCAGTTTGCTTTGCTCTTAGTAAATCGCTAGAATAGATCAAATCCCAATTTTCTGTAGCTAACCGTTTTGCTAGTTTATAAGCATCAGAGAATCCGTCTTGATCAAGTGGAATATTTGAATTTCCTTGAGCTCTTCCTTCTTTATTCCAGTGTGTACTGCCATGGCGGATAATACCGAGTGTCGTCATACTAAAACCTCCAAACTATAGTTTTTTAGAGAAATTATTCCATTATTATATAATAATTCAAAAAATGAGAAAAAGAAACTTTAAATTTGTTATACAAAAATTTTTGAAAATGTTGTTATTCAATCGAATGAATTGTTCGGAAGTTAAATATAAAATAAACGCAAGTAGGATTTTTGCATAGTATAAAGAATCTTTGTTGTATGAGTTAAAAAGGGGGTAACGTGATGGAAGTTACGATTCGAGCAGTAGAGATACAAGATGCTAGAGCAATTCATCGTATATGCATACAAAATGATGTTTTACCTTATATGGTGTTCTTGCCTAGTATGAGAGTGGATGCGATGGAAAATAGAATTCGAAACCTAGCGTCTAATCAGTTTGAATTTGTGGCGGAGTATGATGGAAAAGTCGTTGGGTTTGTTGGATTAACGCAAGGACAAGGACGGAGATCACATTCGGGAGATTTATTCATTGGTGTAGATAGTGAATATCATAATAAAGGAATTGGAAAAGCTTTGCTTACAAAAATGTTAGATCTTGCGGACAATTGGTTAATACTGGAGAGAGTAGAACTAGGTGTTTTGGAAATAAATCCTCGCGCAAAAGCACTATATGAAAAATTTGGATTTAGGGAAGAAGGTATTAAAAAAGGGAATTTAAAAGCTCATGGTAAGTTCATTGATGAAATCATGATGAGTCGTTTTCGCCCAAACGGACTTCTTGTAGATACGTGACTATTGTAAGAAATATACATAATGCAATTTGAACTTGAACCAACAAATAGACTAATATGTTATTAGTCTATTTGTTGGTTTATTAATGCTTTATTTACAAGTTCCAAATCTGATACTGTGTACGTTTTAACTTACTATATATATGCCTCTATATCATATTTTTTTAATAGATGTAAGATTGACTTAAAAATGACGCTTTTACTTATTATGTAAATACTTTATACTAGAGTACATACATTTTAAATTGGAGCGATTAAATACGGTATGGAGCTGAGAAAATTAGAGCAAATCATTGAAGCGAAAAAAGAAGAATTATTCACACTAGTTTCAAATTATGGATTTCAACATGAAAAAGTGCTTGCAGTAAGCCAGGAACTAGACAAATTAATTAATTGCATAATGTTATTAAAATAAGATGCTTTTCACCATTTGTAGAAAATGTCATTTTTCTCATATTAACATCAACGTTATGAACTTCATGTTATCATATATTAAAGTGTATTCACCTCATAATACAAAGAGAGTATGGATTGATACAATTCATTAAATTCTTTTCTTTCATAAGGATAATATTCACTCAAACAGTTATTTAAAAAGATTGAGGATCTTCTTAGTATTTCTTATGAAATGATTTCCTATATAAAAGTAAATGTTAAAATCGAAAAACTGATTCAAACATTCAAAGAATATTATTAGGTCTAATAAAAGTTGTTTGAATCTATGTAATGAAATTAAAAATGACACTCTTAAGCTTAAAACTGAAAGTATAGTTAGAAATAGTGCTCTTTACACACAAGGCGAATCTGTACTGTGGAATATGGTCTGAAATTCATATTGCTGCGATTCCTTTTTCGAATCATTTAGTGCATAATGATCAACCTGAAATGTATTTGCGTACATTGTATACCTTTGAAAGAACTTTGTAATCTGCTAGTCGAGAAAGCTGACTTTTGGGTATAATAATAAAGGAATTTATTAATTTATAGTATCGGTTAGGAGCGCAGTAGATATGAAAACAGTTGTTGTCATAGGTGGAGGAATCACCGGACTTTCTACTATGTATTATTTAGAAAGATTAAAAAAGGATTATGAAATAGATTTGGAATTAATCCTTGTAGAAAAAAATGAATATTTAGGCGGGAAAATTCACAGTGTGAAAGAAAATGATTTTATTTTGGAAACAGGAGCCGATTCAATTGTTGCTCGAAATGAAAATGTTATGCCGCTTGTAAAAGAACTGAATTTAGAAGATGAAATGGTATATAACGAAACAGGTATTTCGTATATTTACTCAAATGATACATTACATCCGATCCCTGCTGACACGATATTTGGTATACCAATGAGTGTAGAGTCGTTATTTAGTAGTACGTTAGTTTCAACGAAAGGGAAAATCATTGCACTTAAAGACTTTATTACTAAGAACAAGGATTTTACAAAGGACACATCGCTAGCTTTATTTTTAGAAAGTTTCTTAGGAAAGGAATTGGTGGAGAAGCAAATTTCTCCTGTTCTTTCAGGTGTGTATTCTGGTAAATTGAATGAGCTTACAATGGCATCTACACTACCGTATTTACTTGATTACAAAAATACATATGGCAGTATTATTAAAGGATTTGAAGTGAATAAAAAGCAATTCCAAGCTGCTGGGAATAAAAAGTTTTTATCGTTTAAAGGTGGACTTTCCACTATTATCAATCGATTAGAAGAGGAATTAGCTGGGACGGTGATACGAAAAGGGTTAGAAACGACAAGGGTAAGTAAAGACGGTGATAGATATGACGTTTCTTTTTCGACTCATGAAACATTAAAAGCTGATTACGTTATTTTAGCTACCCCTCATGATGTTGCACAAACATTATTACATTCTAATGAATTAGATGATGATTTCAACAAGCTAAAAAATTCCTCTCTTATTAGCATTTACTTAGGGTTTGAAATACCGGATGAGAAATTACCAGCAGATGGAACTGGTTTTATTGTTTCGGAAAATAGCGATTTACTTTGTGATGCATGTACATGGACAAGTAGGAAATGGAAGCATACATCAGATAAGCAAAATTTATTGGTGAGAATGTTTTATAAGAGTTCGAATCCTGCTTATGAGAAAATGAAACATAAAAATAAGGAAGAATTGATTCAAGTTGCCTTGTCTGACATTGAGAAAAGCCTTGGAATTAAGGGAGAACCGCAAACTGTTGAAGTTACGGACTGGAAAGATTTAATGCCAAATTATCATTTAGAACATAATCAGGCAGTTCAATCATTAAATGAGAAATTATCAGCTGCGTTTCCAAATATTTATCTAGCTGGAGCTTCATACTATGGTGTAGGGATTGGGGCCTGTATAGGAAATGGAAAGAAAATGGCAGAGAAGATTATAAAAGCGTTGAATAATCACTTTGAATAATGTAATCTTTGTATTTTTGACGAAATCCCTCTCTAGTATAAGAGTGGGATTTCGTTCGTTGTTACTAAAAATTGTACCTATCGTTTATTATTTAACTTTGATTAGAGTTTCTGCACGTATAGTTTTATTTTCTGTAATTGTTAATGTGACGTTCCCGGATTCTTTAAACGAATAAGGGGAAAGTTGATAAATTTCTTTCACCTTATATTTTTCTTCAATTTTTTTTGTAGATGTATTTTTTATTAGGGAAATATTTGGTTGCCAAGTTTCTTTTTTACCAGAAGGATAGTTTATTATAATTTGAGGATTTTTTAAATGCAATGTTTCCCAAGAAGCGAAATAAAGTTCAGTTTCTTTTTCCTTTTTGATTAATTGTTCTGAGAAATAGCCGAATTCACCGATATCACCTGAAATGATGTATTGTGTGTTCGTTATTTTAATGTTTAGCAAGGAAGATTGATAAGTGGCTGCGTGATAAGTACCATAAGAAAGTGATAATACCGAGGCGATTACAAGCCCAATTATAAATTTTTGGAAACTGTTTCCTTTGAAACTTGTCATCATTGCTGAGTTTGGTGCGAATTTTTGTGCGAATAAAAAAACAAACAAAATGAACAAGAGGGCAATGCCTATAAAAATATACATGCTCTTCATTCACCTCCGTTAATATAACAATTAACTCTGCGTTGAATAACAACATATTTTGTTGATTGCGAATAGTTTAACATAAATATCCAATTGAATGTTGTGTATAAACCGAATAAATTAAGAAAACTATTGAGGAGATCTGTTTCGCGTATTATGAAAACAAACTTTTATTTATGAGGAATCCTCCAATACGAGAAGGTATTTCTGATATAATATACCAGTAGAAAGAAAAGGAGGATTTTAATGGCATTTCCTGTTTTAGAAACAGAGCGCTTACGTTTAGTTGAAATTGATCAATCTTATTGTCAAAAAATATATGAAATCTTTTCGCTTGAGGAAGTAACGTGTTATTATGGAATGAATTCTTTTACAGAATTTGGTCAGGCTTCGCGTATGATTGAATCTTTTTCAAAAAAATATTTTGAAAAACGTGCAATTCGATGGGGAATCGTATTGAAGGAAACAGGTGCGTTAATTGGCACAATTGGATTAAATAATTTACAACTTTGGAGTAAACGTTCTGAGATTGGTTATGATTTACATCCTTCTTACTGGAGAAAGGGCTATGCAACGGAAGCTGCGCAACAAATTATCACGTATAGTTTTCAAGAGCTAGGGATATTCAGAATTGGTGCAATTACATATCCTGAAAATGTAGCATCTTGTAAGATGTTATCCAAAATAGGATTTCAGAAAGAAGGATTATTAAGAGGATATATTCATCAAGGAGATCGACAACGAGATGTATATATATATTCTATTATACGAACAGATTTAGAAAAGAACCATGAGATATAACATCCGTGGTTTTTCTTTTTTAGGCTTAGAATGTTAGCGCAATAGTAATGAAAATAAAGACCCCCTCTTACCAAAAGGCAAGAGGGGGAATGCAAGCATTAACCTAATTTAGGTAATAAACGTTCTCCGCTTTTCATGTTACTTTTACATAAAGGGCATTTTGGCTCTTCTTCAAATGAAAAGTTCTTTCTCATCCATCCTAAACAATCCTCTGATTCACATTCCCAAACAGGGGTTTGTTCTGGTGGTACTTCTGCTACATCGTTTTTTCGATTGCGATACATATGACCACTCCTTTTATGTAAAAATTTTTTAATTATATATTAAAAAGGTTGTTAACCGTGCGATGGTAACAACCTTTTTATTGTTTAAATTATAGCTTTACAACGTTTTTAGCTTGAGGTCCACGGTTGCCTTCTTCAACTTCGAAGCTAACTTCTTGACCTTCGTCAAGAGATTTGAAACCTTCGCCAGTGATAGCTGAGAAGTGAACGAATACATCGTTACCGTCTTCAACTTCGATGAAACCGAAACCTTTTTCGCTGTTAAACCATTTTACTTTACCTGTTAATGTCATGGTAAGTGCCTCCTAAAAATAAGAAAAATAAATTACAATATGATCCGTCTTATTTCAATGAAAATAAAAATTCACATATTATCAAAAACCTATTAGGAACACTTAGTATCCGTAATAGATGCTTGATAATATGTAAAGTGAAACTTTTATGAATTTGACCTTAAGACCTATCTTACAACAAATGGTGAGAAATAGCAAGTGTTGGAAATATTAGGTTTTTTGACATGGTTGATTCTTTAAGAAAATAATCCAAATGCAGGTTGAAAATTATATTTAGTTAGTTGAACTTTATATACGTATTCAGTAATTGGAAATCTTTTTTTGTAAAAACTTATCCTGAATAAAAAACAATCGTTAAAGTAGGAGGGAAATTATAAATGTTGAATATATCGTATTAATATGAGCAATTTTAAATTTTCTATAGTAGAGAATACTGTTTAGAGATGTAATTGAGTCTGTTACTAATCATTATTTTAAATAAGGAGAGCTGATATGCAGAAGATAGCGGTGGCAATTATACATGGAATTGGAAATCAAGATCATGATTTTGCAAAAGAAATGGAAAGAGCATTACGGGAGAATTTCGTAGAGAAGATACGAGGTAAGACAATAGATCCTTCTGTACAATTAGTTATTGCTCCAGTTTATTGGGCGGATGTATTTGAAGAACGAGAAGAGAGGTTAATCGAGTGTCTTGTATTAAATGAGGAGCTTCGATATAAAAGTTTACGTCAATTTATTGTTCGATTTTTTGGAGATGCAATTGCATATCAACTAACAAAATTTGGAAATGATAATTATGAGGAAGTACATAAAAGAGTACGGAAAAGTTTAAAATCTCTTATGGAAGAAGCTGGAGAAACTGCGCCTTTATGCATCATTGGTCATAGTTTAGGAGCAGTTATAGCAAGTAATTATATGTACGATTTACAACAAGAAAATGAAAATGTGCAAAAGTATTTGAATGAATTGACCCCACTAGAAAAAGGAGAAACATTTACATTGTTCTACTCATTGGGGACAACCATTCCGTTATGGAGTTTACGATATGTTGATTTTGATCAACCAATACAGGTTCCATCTTCTAAAGCGAAATACTATTTCCCGAAGGTTGAAGGGGAATGGATTAATTTTTACGATAAAGATGACATTTTGGGATATCCTTTAAAACTAATAAGTCCAGAATATGATGAGGTTGTAACAGAAGATCAGGAAGTGAATGTTGGAAGTATGATGACAAGTTGGAATCCTCTTTGTCATTCAGCGTATTTAGTAGATCGGAATGTTATAAATTCTATTTCAGATGGAATTGTAAGAGTTTGGATAAATGTAAATGAAGTGTAAAATAAGAAATAAATTACTTAGGAGGAAGTATTTGGATAATGATAGATTTGAAACAATAGAAGCTGCACGAAAAGGGAAAAGAAAAGTACACCCTATATTAGCTGTTATATTAACTATATTATTTTTGTCACTTAGTGAGGTTTTTAGTTTATTCATGTTGTTATTGCCAAAAGCAGAAACGACATTTATGAAAAGCATTTATGATAACTTAAGGATGCTATTAACATTTGGTGGAGCAATTTTATTTGTATTTTTATGGGTTCGTTTTATAGAAAAACGTTTATTTTCAACAATTGGTTTTTGGAAAGATAATGCTTTGAAAAAATACTTACGCGGAGCATTCATTGGTCTTATATTTATAACAATACCAGTTTTCATTTTAGTTTTAAGTGGTTTTGTTACATTACATATACAACAGATTTCAAGTACAGTCATATTGGGGATATTAGGTTCTTTAATAGCGTTTTTAGTACAAGGTGCCGCAGAAGAAATTGTTGTGCGTGGTTGGTTATTTCCAGTTATTTCAGTTAGAAGTCGGATATGGATTGGGGTTGTTGTTACCTCATTTTTATTCGGATTGCTCCATCTACTTAACACAGGTATTACAATTCTTTCTATGTCAAATATCATATTAGTTGGTGTATTTGCCGCGTTTTATGTGTTAAAAGAAAATAGTCTTTGGGGTATATGTGCTTGGCATTCTATATGGAACTGGGCTCAATATAATATATATGGTTTTGCGGTAAGTGGTATAACAATTTACTCTACACCTTTGTTTAAATCAACAACAAGCGGTCCAGAATCATTACATGGAGGAGCTTTTGGAATTGAAGGAAGTGTAATTACGACGATTATGTTTGCTGTTGCCTCAATTGTATTATGGAGACAAATGTGGGGAAGACGGTCGAAACAGTATAATATTGGATAATTTATGGGGGGAGTTACATCATGGCTATAATTTGTTTAGAAGGGCCAAGCGCGGTTGGGAAAACTACAACATGCCAGCAGTTAGAAAAAGAGTATGATGCGTATATTATTCCTGAAGTTAATCTTTTATTTGAACGTCCTAAAAATGAACACAAAACATGGTATTTAGAGAGACAAGTGGAACGATGGCATATAGCAGTGCAACAATCGAAGAATTATGAATTCGTTGTACTTGATGGAGATGTTTTTCAACCGCTTAGTTATAATTGGTGTTTTCATTTTGAAGTATTTGATCAGTCGTTACCTTTTTTAGAAGAATTTTATAAAAACAGCATACGGAAACGAGAAATTGGGTTTCCAGACCAATATTTTTATTTGTATACGTCGGAATGTGAATTAAGAAAACGAAAAGGTTTTGATTATACAAGAAAAAGAAGGAATTTCGAAAAACATATACATATTACTAAACCTCATAAAAAGTATTATCAACATTTAAATAATATTATACAAGAATATTGTAAGTTAATTGAAGCAAAAAGTGTGGAAAACAATGTGAAAGAAATAATGGAACATGTATTTATTAGGAAAACAAATACAGCACAAAGATACGATGTCACTAATTTGGGAGATGTCGCGAATTGGCTAAAACTAAATCGTGCATAAATATAAAAAGCGAGTGCTAACCTAGTCGGTGCACTCGCTTTTATGTTTGTTTTTATATATGACTGTACTGTTTGGATATTTGTAAAATGCTCTCTAAGATTTGGATATTTGCTGTTTCATTTTTGTAATGGCTTCTTGATATTCTGGTAAAAACATTTCAGTTGGTGAGGGTGAAATTTCACCGCAAATATCGATGCCGTGAACGGATTTTTTGTTTTTTTTGAACGAACATACTGTAATAATTTTGATAAATCCATATGTCCTTGATCCCAATTTGTAATAGCGTCACGAGGTTCTAATACATCTTTATCGATGCTCATATAAACTGTATTTGTTTCTATATGTGACAAAATTGTATTCACAGAGACTGCATGTGTAGATTCTATTGGGAACACCTTCACTTTTGATGATATCAAAGAATGTATTTGAAAAGAAGATGGTCCAATGATAATTGCTTTTTGCAGCATAGGATTGTTTCGAAGGGCAAACGATACCCATGATCCGCAAGAAAGCATTGTTCTTCTTTGGGAGGATGATAACTTCATATCAGAGTGATGATCGAAAAGAATAAGTGTAAAGGGTTCTGTAACTTCTTGTAGTAGTAAATACGATACATAATGAAAGTTACCTGAACCGATGAAAGTAATCCCTTTTTGTTTTCTATTTTGCAATTGTTCTTTAATATGATGTAAGGTATTTTTTTCACAATATAAATTTGAGTGTTCTAGATGTTTAAAATCTATATTTTCATGTGAATAAGAATGGAGTTTATTTTGTAATTCATACGTTTCGTCAAAATGAAGGAATGTTATACCTTTATGTAATAAACTCATAATCAGTCATCTCCCTTACATACTAACCTAGCACAAATTTAAATGATTTTAAAATAAATGACTTTCTTCATTTAACTAATTTCAAAGTGTATAGTTTTGAATAAAGCTAATCACATTTTGCCGAAAAGAGATGGAGTGTGGAAAAATTCTTATTTGAATGTTAGAAAATCATAATCTTTTGACAGAATAATCTTGCAATATAAAGCTGAATAGAAATAAAATAAAAGGAAACATAGGAAAGGGACTAATAAAATAATACTTTTGGGGGAGAATTTTTATGAAAAAAGCATCTTCAATGAATCACTTATAACGAGTTGTTAAAAAACGAAATAAGTAGAAAGAAAATGAGTGATGGAATGTTGGGGGGAAATGTGTTCAATGAAAATATTATTAAAAATATTAGGGATAATTGTTGGTATGGCAGTAATCGGTGTGGCACTTACTTATGGAATCTTATATTATCTTAATTCTAGTAAACCCACCGCTAAAAAAACACCAACTGCAGCTCCGGCAGTAGAAGTGTTAGCTGATAGCAAAGTAAAAGCAGAGAATGCGAAGTTGTTAGAGAATGGAAATTATTCATTACCAAATAGTGAATTTAATAAGAATTTCAAGTGGACTGATGAAAAGGTGCAGATTGCATTACATGAAATGGCACATCAAAAAGTGAAAGCAGATCAAAAATGGGGTTATATTTTTATAACACAAGAACGAATTGAAAGTTTAATAGAGATTGTTAAGAATGGTGATTTAAATCAAAAAGGTGCATATATAGATATTCTAGAAAGATGGAAACAAGGGGAATACAAGAAAGTTGATGCAGATCATAATACGATTTGGAAATTACAAAGCGGTAATCTTGGGGAAGGTAAGGGTGTAATGTCACAAGATGAGCAGAAAGAGTTGGTTAACAAACTCTTCATGCAAAAAGAGACATTTTCAGGAAGCACGTTAATAGCAAGTGGTGAACAAGCTGAAAAATAACTTATAGAATATACATAATCATGTTAAAAAGTTTAGATTGTTATTGACCTTGTCTTGGTGGATAGATGAGAAAAAATTCCATTGAGACAAGGTTATTTTATTTGACATATGAAATATATGGGAATAAGATTCATATATGAAATAAAAAAGAAAGGCTTTTTCGAATGGATATGAAAAAAAGAGAGTTATATGGAAATATTCGAGATGTCTATCATTGGTTGCAAAGAAATTTGGATAAAGCGATAGAAGAGCACGATATAAGTTATGTCCAATTTGGTGTGATACAAGTACTTGAGAAATCCGGAAAGGTATCGATGTCTAAGTTGATTGAAAACATGGGGTGTGTTCCAAGCAATATGACCACCATGATTCAGCGGATGAAGAGGGACGGATATGTTGCAACGGAAAAAAATCCAAATGATCAACGTGAAACACTTGTGTTTTTAACTGAAAAAGGAGAAATAGCTAGGGAAAAAGTCGATGTAAAATATGCAGGTTTTTTACAAGAAAATTGTAGCTGTTTTACTGATGAAGAAGAACAGAAACTGCAAGAGCTATTATTAAAATGGAAGCATCATTTAATTTAATTGTGATATATAAGAAAAAGTGTAACATTCTGTTACATTTTTCTTTATATAAATAATTCATATATGAAATAAAATTACGTATATAGAGTAGGGGGAGAAGAATGATTTCAAGTAATTATTTCATATATGAAATAAGAAGAGAGGAATGCAAGATGCAACCAAAATCAATGTTACCTATTTATCTTCATGCTTTTTTCAAGAATTGGTTACAGTAATTGACTTTGTTCTGCACATTTTTTAATGTAGTCACCTAGAAGATCAATGTTATCTATGGGGGAAAGTGAATGAACGTAAGTCATACATATAGCAAAAAACATCAAGAATAAAAAATATTCATTTGATATGCTTTAGATAGGCGGAATTACAAGGGGGCTATCAAATTGTATACAGTAAAGGGACATTTTGCATCGCTAAGTGGAAATCATTATGAAATCGGGAGAAAGCAGGGTGAATTTGTTCGAAATAATTTACATCTTTTATCTCAATTTATTCAGCAAGAAAAATTTATAGCGGATGAGCATTGGAAAGAATCTAGAAATATTTTGGAACAGTATTGTCCAGGGATAAACGAAGAAATTGAAGGTTTTTGTGATGTGTTAAAAATATTTCCTAGACAAATCATGTATTATTATCAAACGTTATTAAAAGCAGGGTGTAGTCACTGTGCATTATTACCTCATAAGACAGATTTAAAACATACGTATGTTTTAAGAAACTATGATCTATCACCACAAATTGATGATATGCGCTTTTGTTCGACTCATGTAACAGGTTCATATTATCATAGCGGGTTTTCTACTCAATTTTTCGGGAGAACTGAAGGTATGAATGAACATGGAGTATCTATTACCTTTTCTGCATGTGGTCAACCTGTTGGGGATATTGAAGGAATGAAGAATCCAAGGGTAAATGGTTTGCAGTGTTTTGCTGTAATTCGTGTTTTATTAGAAAAATGTAAAAGTGTGCAGGAAGCAATTTTGTTGATAGAAGAAATGCCAATTGCGGCTAATATAAACGTAATTATATCTGATTGTTTTGAGGCAGCACAGATTGAAATATTTGATGGTCATAAATATGTAACAAGAATAGAAGAAGATACCCAAGATTTTATCGTATCAACCAATCACGCAGCTAGTTCTACAATTAAAAAGATAAATAACAGAAAATTAGAACATTCTTCCAATCGATTTCATGTTTTGCATGATTGCTTGGTTCAAAATGAATACATAAGTATGGAAGCGTTAAAAAATTTAGTAGAGCGTGAATATCCTGCTGGCTTAACAGTTCATAACTATCAAGAATGGTTTGGAACCTTACACTCATTACTATTTGATTTACACGAACGAACAATTGATGTTTGTTTCGGGTCGCCACTCTTAAATAAATGGTACTCATTGAAAGTGGGGGAAGAGCTTCCGTTTTCTGAAGTCGATGTGAATTTTGTAAATCAACTATACGCTGATTTTTGGAGAGTAGAAGATAATTGAGCAATAAAAAAGTATAATGAATCAATATGTTTTGAAATCAAATAAATTTAAATAATTATTAAACGAAATGATTCTGCAGCTTAAACTTTAACTATTAGGATAAAGATTACTGTGAAGTAATTGAAGAGAAAGCAAAGAAGTTAGGTGGGAGATCAACAAGCTCGATTGGTGAAGGCTAATATTGGTGTACGCGTTTAATTTTGTAGGGATGTTCACTTGGCTATCGTCAATGATTTTACTCTTAGTTGGTGCTTATTTCACAAAATATATTCCTAAATTTAAGAAAGTCCATTAATAAAAGTAGAAAAAGTTATGCATAAAAAGGCCGCTCTAAAAATTGTCATGTAACGATTTTTTAGAGCGGCCTCTTTTTACTTAATTGATTAAATGACGTTTTTGTAAGTTTCATTCCTAAATTGTAAGGGAAATCGATGTAAAAAAATGAAAATGAACTTTAAAATTCAGGTAGAAGATGTAGGAAGTTGAGGTGAAATGAGTGAATCAAATAAACTTTTCAACCAATTCCATTATTCTTTTTGATGGAGTTTGTAATTTATGTAACTCTTGGGTGCAGTTTGTTATTCAAAGAGATCCGGAAGCAGTATTTAAGTTTGCTTCGTTACAATCAGAAATAGCAAAAAGTTTAATCATGAAATATGAAAGGGAATATAAAGGAGGCGACTCTATCATTTTATTTGAAGAAGGAAACCTCTATACAAAATCCACAGCAGTTTTAAAAATTCTTCGGAAATTGAGAGGACCAATCAAAATATTAACCATCTTGATTTTTATTCCTAAATTTGCGCGAGATAAAATATACGATATGGTTGCTCGAAATAGGTATCGTTGGTTTGGGAAACAAACTTCTTGTATGATTCCAACAAAGGATGTACGAGATAGATTTTTGGAAGAGGGTATCTAAAAGAAAGAAGGGATTTTAATGGAAAAAAGGATTATAAGAATAAAGCTGAAAAAGAGTGTGATTACATCTTTTAGGTGTTTTTTAGCGATTATGTTTATCATATATGGCGTAGCAAAAATTTATCCAGGTCAATTCTCAACTGGAGATTTTATTTTTGATTCAACAAAAGATTCACCGATGAAATTAGCATGGTATTTTTTCGGTTACTCTGATTTTTATAATCTGTTTATTGCTTTTGGTGAGTTGACAGCTGCAATATTATTACTTATCCCGCGTACAGCAACAGTAGGGAATATTATATATTTACCGATAACTGTCAATATTACAGTTTTAGATTACTGTTTTGATATTCCAGCACTTCCTATTAGTATTCTGTTAACGACATTAAGTGTTTTTTTACTTTTACTGGAGTATTCAAAATTGAAAAGAGTGTTTTTTGAAAATGGAGTTATAGATAAGCAGAGAGATACAGAAGAAAGGTGGATGAATGTAAAGTGACTATCTTTAATATCATTCTTTTACTTATTATTTTTGCTATTTCTTGCTGTTATTATTTTTTTGTGGATAAGAAAAGTGAATAATAAAAAAATAGGGAGAGTTATAAATATACTCTCTTTATTTTTTTATTTAAATTTTTATTATTGAAAAGAATCTACAATGTTTTTAACTACTCAATAAACACTCTTGTAGCAGCGTAGATATATTTATCCTTTCTATAAATAACCCCAATTTCTATTGTTGAGGTAGGATTTTTAATTGAAATCACTTGAATAGAGTTACTCTGTAGAAATTTCATATATGGTTTAGGTGTAAAGTTAAAGTCCTCGCAATGCAAAGTAATAAGCTGTGTTAAAAAGAAATTTTGGGGTAGGAGGATAACAAGATACTACTGCAATGTTAAAATATAAATATTAAGTACCTCCTATGCATCCACCAGAGCGGATTCGTGCAAAATATATCCGTAGTGAAAAATTTTTGGATAAATATAGATTGTTCAAATGAAGAAAGATAAACAAAGGATTAGCGAATCTCACTTAAGTATTTTTAGGAGGAATTAATAATGAAAATAGGGTTAATCGGTTTAGGGAAAATGGGATTAAATTTAGGTCAAAATTTAATGGACAAGAATCATGAAGTAGTAGCGTATGATGTAAATACAGAAGCTGTAAAAGAAATAAAAGGATATGGGGCTATTGGTACAGCTAGTCTAGCTGAACTTATTCAATCTCTCGAAAAACCAAGAGTTCTATGGATTATGGTGCCGCATGCTGTTGTTGATAGTGTTATTAATGAAATTACACCGCTTTTAAGTCAAGGAGATATTGTGATTGAAGCGGGTAATTCTTATTATAAGGAATCCATTCGTCGTTATGATGAGCTTAAAAAAGCTGGTGTACATTTTATGGATGCAGGAACATCTGGTGGAACAGAAGGTGCTCGTAATGGTGCTTGTTATATGATTGGAGGAGATCCAGAAGCGTGGAGCATTGTAGAGACTGTAATTCGAGATACGGCTGTAGAAAATGGATATTTATATGCAGGAAAAGCAGGAAGTGGTCATTTTTTAAAAATGGTTCATAATGGAATTGAATACGGTATGATGGCTGCTATTGGTGAAGGTTTTGAAGTGTTAGAGAAAAGCGAGTTTGATTATGACTATGAAAAAGTAGCAAGAGTCTGGAATAATGGTTCAGTTATTCGTTCGTGGCTCATGGATTTAACGGAACGTGCATTTTCAAAGGATGCAAAGTTAGATGACATTAAAGGAATTATGCATTCTTCAGGAGAAGGAAAATGGACAGTTGAAACGGCTCTTGATTTACAAACAGCGACACCTGTTATTGCGCTGTCTTTATTAATGCGGTATCGTTCATTAGAAAATGATACATTTACAGGTAAAGTAGTAGCAGCACTACGTAATGAATTCGGTGGACATGCAGTAGAGAAAAGCGACAAAAAATGAGTCATTTTCATAATGTAATCGGAAAGTTTTATTACATAAAAACAATCCTGTTCTCAAAAGAACAGGGTTGTTTTTTATTTATCCCGTATTAACGGACTGTAAGCACCCCAACCTCAAGATTCAGAGAGAAGCAAGGAAGATAAGCAGGGGATAACTAACTGCCCGTAAAAGCTCGATTGGTGAGGACTTTCCATCAGTGTAGGATGAAAAAAACCTCTACTGATGGAAGTTTCACTTTACATATCTTTAAAAAGAAGAACGCGTGCTGGAGAGGCGTCAGTTCCAACTAATTTTAATGGTGCTGCTACCATAAAATACTGATCTGCCGGCACATCTTTTAAACGTAACCCTTCAATGACAATAATATTTGCACCGAATAATGCCTTATGGGTTGGGTGTCCTGGTTGGCTACGTTCCACGCCGAGGGCATCAATACCAACCCCTCTAATCTTGCGCTCTGCTAGATAATTGGCACCGTCTTCGTTTAAAAAAATAAATTCATAATTAAACTCGTCTTCAAAAGAATTACGAGTTTTAAATAAGATAAAGTCATTCTCTTGAATATCGAGTTGTTGTAAATCAGTTTTTGTAATTCCGTTTTCAACTGCTGTTAAATCAAAAACTTTAATAGGTCCCACTAGTTTTTCTAATGGAATACTTTCAAAAGTTGCTCCTTCGTTAATCATATGTAATGGTGCGTCAATATGCGTACCTGTATGGACGTCTAATGTGATACGTGACTCGGTGACATGTGCATTTGTTGTTCTTGAAAACTGTGGTTGTTTTTCAGGCTTATTTTTGTAAACGGTCATCCCTTCAAATATAGGTGCTGTAATATCATATATTTTCATTGTAACTTTCTCCTTTCAAATGAGTGGTTATCGTTGGCCACCAATGGAAACCATCTTTTTCTAATAAAGCATCAGATTCTTTAGGGCCCATTGAACCGGACTCGTAGTTAGGAAAATATTCAGCTGGTTTATTACTCCAAACATTTGAGATTGTATCAACGAATTTCCAAGAAAGGGATACTTCGTCCCAATGAGTAAAGTTAGTTGAATCACCACGCATACAATCGTATAGAAGAACCTCATATGCTTCTGGTGTATTCATTTTATCCATACAGTTATTACAATAGCTTAATTGTATAGGTGTCGAAGTAGTACCGCTATCAGTTTTTTGTGCATTTAAATGAAGTGTAATTCCTTCTTCTGGCTGAATATGAATGACCAACAAATTAGGATGAACCTTTTTTTCGTTATTAAAATATAGATTCATTGGTAAGTTTTTAAATTGTATGACAATCTCGGTTGATTTTTCTTGCATACGTTTCCCAGTTCGAATATAGAAAGGAACTCCTGACCACCTGAAATTTTCAATCATTAGCTTACCAGAAACAAACGTTTCTGTATTTGATTCTGAATCTACTGCGCTCTCTTCACGGTAGCTAATTACTTTTTGCTCGTCAATCATACCTGATCCGTATTGTCCTCGTACAAAATCATGCTCTACTGTTTCTTCTGAAAGTGGTCGTAAAGCACGGAGTACTTTCACTTTTTCACTTCGAATTTCATTTGCAGTTAGCTTGATTGGTGGTTCCATTGCAAGGAGTGCCACCATTTGTAACATATGATTTTGAACCATATCACGAAGTGCACCGGAATCTTCATAATAGCGACCGCGCTCTTCTACTCCTAAAGTTTCGCTTGAAGTAATTTGGATGTTAGCTATATATTGATTATTCCAAAGAGGTTCGAAAATTGCATTCGCAAATCGAATGACTTTAATGTTTTGAACCATTTCTTTACCTAAATAGTGGTCAATACGATAAATTTGATCTTCTGTGAAGGCATGACGAATTTGATCATTTAATGCTTGTGCTGATTCATAATCATGTCCAAACGGTTTTTCAATTACTAAACGAATCCAGCCTTTCGTTGAAGTTAATCCTTCCGATTTTAAATTCGTAGCAATTGTGCCGAAAAAATCAGGGGCCATTGCTAAATAAAACATACGATTCCCTTCAGTAAAATACTTTCCATCTAGAGTGGTTAGCAAACTTCTTAGCTCCTGATAAGAAGATAAATTTGTTACATCAAAAGGGTGATAATAGAAATGGGAAGCGAATGTATCTTGAGTCATGTTTTCTTCTTGTAAATTGTGAATAGATTGTTTAACATTTTCACGAAATTCTTCATTAGATAATGGTCTTCTTGCCACGCCAACAACAGCAAAGTTTTCAGAGATTTTCCCTTGTCGAAAGAGCCTGAAAAGAGATGGGAATAATTTGCGCTTTGCTAAATCACCTGTCGCACCAAAAATAACGATAATACATTTAGGAGTAGTATAATTTTTCATGGTTAAATAGCCCTCACTTTAAACGAAATTAGTTCCCACTTAGTATGTTGATTATTGAACAATACATGTAAGAGCAATATAAAATAATTTTCTCTGCCATATATAATTTAGCTGTTAAGTATAAAATCTATAAAAGTGTTGTAGTGCTAAGAAAATAATTCCTTTTAGTTTTACTGGTAGTTGTATAAATCATAAAAAGAAGGGAAGTAGTATTCTTAGTTATCTTGAAAACTTTAGCTTATTTTGGTATATTTTGTGAGGGTATGTTGGTTTGAAAGAAGGTTTACTTGATTTAAGCACAATAGAAAACGATTACATTAATAGGAATGAACTTATGGAGGAACAATATGGGGAATTTTATTCTTTCTGAAAACTTTTTTGTGAAAGAACCGAAAAAGGAATTGTTGTTTCAATTATTTGAAGAGGTGTTTCGTATTCCTGCTCAAACGTTACAAAATTTTGAGTCCAATGGATTTTGGGACACTACATACAAACCTTTTTCATATTTACAAGAAGGTCAAGTAATAGCAAATGTGTCAATGTTTTCGCTACCAATGTTTGTAAATGGAGAGCAGATTCATGCAGCTGGCATTCAATCTGTCATGACACATCCAGAATATCGTAGAAAAGGATTGATGAAACAGCTGTTTTGTAAAGTATTACAAGAAATAGATACACAATATGAATGTACGGTTTTATTCACAGAGAAACCGGAATTATACGAACCATTTGGTTTTCGAGTTGTACAAGAACATCTGATGACATTATCCTATGATAATGAACAACCTCGTTTATCTTCACTTCGAAAATTAAACTTTTATGATGAAAAAGATATGGAACTTATAAAGGAAATAATGGAGAATTCCCAACAGCTTTCAATGGAATTTTCAACATTAAACTATCAATCTTCTTTTTATTTTAATATGTACGATGCGAAATGGAATGAAAAATTATATTATTCAGAGAAGTTGGATGCGCTTATTGTATTTGAAGTGAGAGATCAAGTCTTAAAATTATTTGGAGTGTTTGCACCAATTCTTCCAATTTTAGATGAAATATGCGCTGAAATCTCTGAATCATTTACAGAAATTGAGTTCTACTTTTATCCTGATGAGTTAGGGCTTGAAGATTTGAGGTATAAAGAATTTCAGTCTAATAATTATTTAATGGTTCGAAGTAGTAATAAGATTATTTTTAATGGGTATAAGTTTCCGATTTTGACTGAGTTTTAATGTGTAGCCTAAAAAGTTTTTATGGAGGGACTTATGAAAACATCTTACATACCAAATCATATAGAACAACTTACATTAATGAACGAACCAAAATATTACGAAATAAGAGATGATTCAGTTATTGTTCATTCAAAAGAAGAAACGGATTTTTGGTTAAAAACGCATTATGATTTTGAAGTAATGAATGGTCATGTATTTTATGAAGAGGTGTCTACAAACTTTCAAGCTGAAGTTTCATTACACATGAATCCGAAATCAATATATGACCAAGCGGGACTTTTTGTTATGTTGTCTGAGGACTGCTGGTTAAAAACATCACTTGAATATATCCCTGAGGGACCATCACATTTAGGAGCCGTTGTAACGAACGGTGGATACTCTGATTGGTCGACGCAAAATTATCCTAATATACAGGTGGATCAAAATCTTTCATTTCGTATTGTTCGAAAGAATGGGGATTATACAATTTATGTAAAGGTCGCACAACTAAACCATGAGTGGGAACAAATCCGAATAGCACATCTTATTGAAGATCAAGGTAATAGTCCTATAAAAATAGGATTCTATACTTGTAGCCCGTCAAAAAATGACGGGTTTGAAACACAATTTTTTGATTTTACAATTGAACATATGTAATTGAAATTAACCGCATTCTAGTATGAAAGAATGCGGTTTTATTTTTGCCTAGAAGTTTTAATTTTTTAGAATTCAGCAAATGGAAGCATAAAGTTTGGTGATTGAAATACATCTTTTATAACAGCAAGACACATTTGTTGACGAATACATGATTAATATTTATCATTTAATAATGTTAAATATTAATCTGTATAATATAATCCTCATGAATGAATAAAAGGAAGGTGGTATTTGAATTATAATATGACAATTTCATAAGAAAAGGAGACAATGTATGAAATCATTCCGCAAATTGTTACAGTATTTAAAACCATACATGTTCTTCGCCATTATTGGACCACTGTTTATGGTACTTGAGGTTGCGATGGACTTAATTCAGCCGACGATTATGCAACATATTATTGATGTTGGAATTGCTAATCAAGATTTTCATTATGTAATTAAAATGGGAATTCTTATGATAGGAGCAGCAGCACTTGGATTAATTGGTGGGCTTGGATGTATGATGTATTCTACGAAAGCTGCTGTTAACTTCGCGACGGATATAAGAAAAGATGTCTTTACAAAAATCGAGACGTTTTCTAGTGAAAATCGGGACTCATTTGGAACTGGAAAATTATTAACAATCGTGACAAATGATGTTACATCTATTCAAGCCGCTATGACGATGACATTGCGTGTTCTTGTTCGTGGCCCATTATTATTTATAGGCAGTATTATCATTGTTTTTGTAACAGCAAAAGATTTATTTTCTATTTTACTTGTTGTTGTACCTATTCTTTTAGTTGCAATTATTTTCATCGCTGGGAATGCAAGTGGGTCCTTTAGAAGGGTACAAGAAGCTCTAGATAAAGTGAATACAAAACTACAAGAAAATTTATCTGGTGTCCGCGTTGTAAAGGCTTATGTAAGACAGAATCATGAAGTTTCTCAGTTTGAAAAAGTAAATAAAAACTTAACAGGTATTAATATTCGTGCGGTACAAATTATTTCATTAATGATGCCTATTATCATGCTTGTTGTAAATGGTGGTATTGTAGCTACGCTATGGATAGGTGGCGAAAAAGTGTTTAACGGTACACTACAAGTTGGAGCGATATTAGCATTTATTAACTATTTAAACATTATATTAATGTCACTTATGTCAATCAGTATGGTATTTATTCAAATTGCTCGTGCTTTTCCATCTGCTGACCGTGTACAACAAGTGCTAGAGACTAATGTTGATATTGAAAATGAAAAAAATGCGTATCAACCGGAGGAAGTAAAGGGAAATATTGAATTTAAGCATGTAAGCTATAGTTACAGCAAAAATGATGAATATGTTTTAAAAGATATTTCATTTACCGTAAGAAAAGGTGAAAAAGTAGGGATTATCGGTCCTACGGGAAGTGGGAAATCTACTTTAGTTAAATTACTTCCACGTTTATATGATGTTGATCAAGGAGCAATTTTTGTTGATGGTATCAATGTCAAAGAGTACGATTTACAGGTACTTCGTTCTTCAATTGGATTTGTTCCGCAAAAGGCATTGCTGTTTTCAGGAAGTATTGAAGAAAATATGCGATATGGTAAAGAAGAAGCTACGCAAAGCGAAATAGAATCTGCATCAGAAGCAGCATGTGCGACGGAGTTTATTCATAAGCTTGAAAATACATATCAGTATAACTTAACACAAGGCGCAACGAACCTTTCTGGTGGTCAAAAACAGCGTCTTTCTATCGCAAGGGCACTTGTCCGAAAGCCATCTATCCTTGTGTTAGATGATTCTACATCGGCTGTTGATGCAAAGTCAGAAGGGATCATACAAGAAGCATTGAAAGAAGAACACACAGAAACAACAACATTTTTAATTGCCTCAAAAATATCATCTGTTATAGATGCTGATCAAATTCTCGTTTTAGATCATGGTGAGTTAGTTGGAAGTGGGACACACGAATATCTAATAGAAACATGTGAAGTGTATCAAGATATATATCTTTCCCAAGGTGGTAGTTTACATCAAGAAGGAGGGAAAGAACATGCGTAATTTTCAAGGGCAGTTCGGAAATAAAGGTGGGCGTAGCAATTCCAAATCAGGAAAACCGAAAAATACAAAAGGAACTGTAATGAGAATTTGGAACTATATGGGTTATCAAAAAGCAGCTCTTATGTTCGTTATTGTTCTTGTATTTGTTACAACGTTACTTGGTTTACTAGGCCCATATTATATGGGAGTTATTATTGATGAATATATTGTGCCAAGAGATTTAAATGGGACAGCGAGAATGTGTATACTGCTCATTGGGATCTATGGCGTTACAGTATTATTAACGTGGCTACAAACATTCTTAATGGTCAATGTTGCATTAAAAACGATACAAAAAATACGGCAAGATATTTTTGGAAAAATCCAAACGCTTTCACTTCGTTTCTTTGATGTACGTTCACAAGGAGACTTAATGAGTCGTGTTACAAATGATATCGATAGTTTAAACCAAGCGTTAACACAAAGCGTCGTTCAAATCATTTCGTCTGCTTTAACATTTATTGGTGTGACGATCGCAATGTTTTCACTAGATTGGATTTTAGCAATTGTGACACTCATTACAGTACCAATTATGTTTTTCGTAACAAAAAAATTGGTAGCATATAGTGGTAAAAACTTTGCGAAGCGCCAAAAAGATTTAGGAGAATTGAATGGTTTTATTGAAGAAGCTATTACAGGTGCAGATGTTATTACGTTATACGGAAAAGAAAAAGAAACAGTAAACAAATTTCATACGATCAATGAACAGCTTAGAATTTCTGCTACAAAAGCTGATACATTTTCAGCGTTTATATTCCCAAGTATGAACTTTATTAATAACTTAGGTATGGGGCTTGTTATCTTAGCAGGTGCAATTATGGTTTTAAATGGTATGACAACAGTTGGTGTCATCGCAGCATTTATTAACTATTCTCGTCAATTCTCAAGACCGCTCAGTCAGTTTGCAACGCTTATGAATACAATTCAAGCTGCAGTTGCTGGGGGAGAGCGGGTTTTTGAAATTATGGATGAAGTACCAGAAATTCAAAATAAAAAAGATGCAATTGTTGTTAATAATCTAAAAGGAAATGTTGCTTTCGAACATGTATCATTTGGATATACGAAAGAAAAAGAAATTTTAAAAGATGTAAACTTACATGCGCATCCAGGAGAAACAATTGCACTAGTTGGACCAACGGGATCAGGAAAAACAACAGTTATTAATTTATTAACGCGCTTTTATGATATCCATGAAGGCCAAATTAAGATTGATGGAAAAGATATAAAAGATTACGATATTAGTTCCTTACGGAGTAAAATTGGAGTCGTCTTGCAAGATACATATCTTTTTGCTGGGACAGTTATGGATAATATTCGTTATGGACGATTAGATGCAAGTGATGAAGAAGTTATTGCTGCAGCAAAAGCAGCCTCTGCACATTCCTTTATTAAACATTTACCAATGCAATATGAAACAGAGATTGCTTCAGAAGGATCGAATTTAAGTCAAGGACAAAAGCAATTGCTTGCAATTGCAAGAGCAATCTTAGCAGATGCAGATATTTTAATTCTTGATGAAGCTACATCTAATATCGATACAAGAACAGAACTGCAAATTCAATCTGGATTAAATAATCTGATGAAGGGACGCACAAGCTTTGTCATTGCCCATCGATTAAAAACGATTGAAAAAGCAGATCAAATTCTTGTTATTCAAGATGGAGAAATTATCGAGAGAGGTAATCATGAATCTTTAATTGAAAATCAAGGGTTCTACCATGGATTGTATACGAGTCAGTTTAAGATTTAACTATAAATGTTCTTTCATAATTAATAACCATTCACCTATTTTATAAAAAAGAGTATCCATATCGGATGCTCTTTTTTTGATGCGTATATATTCCACAATAAATTTAACCTTAAACAAAGTGAACTTCCTATTTGTTTTTACCGCAATTACATCCTTTTTTCTTTACATATCCTTGGCGATATAAATTTTGTGATGATTGATAATTGGAAGATTGTGAAGATGGAGTGCGGATATCTTTATTGTTGGAAGAATAGCTGTTTGAGTTAGAATCTTTATTCATGATATCATCACCTCCAGTGTAATATATATATATTATATGTGTAAACTCTAGTAAAAGTTACGATAACAATGAGATAAAGGCTAGAAGATACTCAAAAGGAAGAAATGTCTACTCACAACAAGAAACTGACAAATGAGATTTTTCAACCTGAGTTAAGTAGGAGGTGTTTCTGAAAGTACAAATAGGTTTTAACAATAACTTTTTCTATCAATATCCCCAATAAGGATGAAATGGAAACTGTTGTTGGTAATAAGAAGGTGGCTGCTCGGGATATGTTTGGTTTTGAGATGGTATATTACACATTGTATCCCGGTTTTGATTTTTGGTGCAGTTTGCCTGGGGACCAATTACGGTAGTAGATTGAATAGGGGATATCGCTTGCTTCCATTGTTGTTCATCGAGACAATAGGTATGAGCCATGACATTTGATGGTGTCAGTCTTAAAATATCCGAACCAAATATAACCTCTGGTGTAGATGCGTTAAAAATTGCTAATAAATGCGTATTGTCTACAGAGGCAATTTCATAATGCCACCAACCTTGAGGCACGTTGGCAACTTGTCCTGGTTTGATAGGGAGATTAAGAAGTTGATTCGTAAACGGGTTAATTAATGAAACGACAGCAGATCCAGAAATACAGTAAACAAGTTCAGCAGCATTTTGATGTACATGAGGCTCTATGACATTACCAGTACTTAAAAAAATATCTAATAATGATGTATTGTCTAATGTATTTAACTGTTTAATTCCAAGTACATTTATATAATTTTGCTCATCCTTTTTAAAAAAATTACTTGTACTTAGATCATGAGTGAAACGGACAGAGGGAGATGTGTAATCTATATAAGAAGTCATTTGTTTTTCCTTCCTTTCTGTTTTGAAATGGGTTAAGTATACGCATTAGGATATGTGTCTAGTTATCTTAGTGTGCAGTACTGATTGCGAGTTTTGGTTTAAAGTATGAATTTTTGTAGGTATTAAAGTGTTGAATAATATTAGTAAATATTGAAATATAAAGAGTGCTGAGGAAATGGCTATTATGTACATAAAACGATATATAAAATATCAATAATGTATTATTAATAGGCAGGCAATAACCAAACCAAAAAGACTATAGGTTTTCCATAAAATGAAACTCCCATCAATGGGGTCTTACTGCCAGTTAGTACGGAATAAAGCTATGGATTATTTACAATTTAGTTCAGAATTTAAAAGAGAGGTTATTTATAACCTCTCTTAATTTCCATGTAGCTAAATATTGAATTATTAGTTCGTATAAGTTTAAAGCATAAAAAATTGAATTTATTCAGCGTTATTGGAAAGTAAAAGCCTCAATGGTTGATTTATGGGTGTGATAAGATATAGAAATTCTAGCAACTAGCCATTTAAATTACAATACATCACTTTGAATTGTCTGTTTTATTTATCTTTTTTGTATGCTTAAAATCCGGGTGTTCTTCCGAAAATTCTGTCGCATATCTGTTATGATTAATTGTTTGAAACCTTGTTTTCTTGACGGAATGATTTAAAACGATTTTCTTCATATAGATATGGAAGAGTATTTCTAAAACTCCTATAATTGCTGCTGAAAAAAATGCAGTTGCAGCAATATTACGATTTGTGTCTATAAGCAAATAGCTTAAAAGCCAAATCCCTAAAAAACTCATGCCAAAGTCAGCGATTGTTGCAATGGTATTTCCATAGCGAGGCAAGATAAATAAATCTCCAACTATATACGCTGCGCCTGTAATGAACAATGAAATTAATAATATTGTTGGAATGCTTACACCCACAAAAATACCCAAAATAAAAAGTAATACGCCACTAATTGCAGTGTACTTAATTAGTAGTGCGACAAGATGGTTCATTCATGTTCCTCCGTTTTTATACATGTTTTAATTCCTTATTAGATTGTCTGAATGTTTTTAAAGGATACAGGTAATTTTATCCAATAATATAGTGGTTAACTTTTTAAAATTTATCATGAAGTTTAATCATAATGGAATGGGCTCTTACTTTGAAATCTTTGGAAGTTTCACTTTAACCAATGATAAAGTGAAACTTCCATCAGTGGTGGGGGGCTTCATCCCCCACCTATCTTCCTCGTTTCTCTCTGAATCTTGAGGTGGGGTCTTACTGCCCGTTAATGCGGGATAAATCAATGTGTATAGGAAATATCAAACGATTTTCGTAAATACATTCATACTTTTGTGTAATGTAACTTTTAATGAAAAGAGGTATCTTAATGTTACATTTAAATAATGAAGGAGTGAATGTTATGTCATTTAGTGAAATGATTAGAAAAGAAGTTTTAAGCTGGGAAGGTGTAACTGAAAAACCTCATCGATTTGGTGGGGTCGAATTAAATTATAAAAATAAAGAATTAGGCCATCTTCATGGCGACAAATTAGCTGACCTTCCATTTCCAAAGTCAAAACGGGATGAATTAATAAATCAAGGATTAGCACGTCCGCATCATGTATTACCTGAATCAGGATGGATTAGTTATCACATAAAAAGCGAAGAGGATCTTCCGTTTGTCATTGAACTTTTTCGGATGCAATATGATAGATTCGTAAAAAATTAGAGAAAAGCTGAAGTTGGGACTTCATAAAAAAATAACTAGGCATAAATACCTAGTTATTTTTTTAATGACAGAGGAATTCAGATTGTTTTTTGATTCTAGAGTGAAAGAATAAATATGATACGTAAATAGTTGAGAGAAAAGGAAAAAACATTAGATTTATTACAATTCAAGTTTGAATTGTATGTAAGAATTCAGTTAATATATGAAAAAATAGTATATTTACTAGGGGGGGATGGGTTGTTTATGAAAGAAGATATTAAGATTAGAGATGCTAAAATTAGTGATTTATCTAGTGTTGTGGATATATATAATTCAACTATTTCAAGTAGAATGGTAACTGCTGATACAGAACTTGTTACTGTTACGAGTAAGGAACAATGGTTTAATGAACATTCACCTTCTTTTAGACCTTTATGGGTAATAGAATCTCAAGGAGAGATATGCGGCTGGGTTAGTTTCCAATCCTTTTACGGTCGACCTGCTTATAATGGGACGGCTGAAATAAGTATATACATTCATCAAATTTATAGAGGTAGGGGGATAGGTAAACATATACTACATAAAGTGTTAGATACTTGTCCGAAGCTCAAGATTAAAACATTGTTAGCATTTATATTTGCTCATAATAAAGCTAGTCTTCAATTATTTTCTTGTTTTGATTTTGAAAAGTGGGCGCATTTGCCTAATGTTGCAGAATTAGATGGGGTTGAAAGGGATTTAATTATTCTTGGTAAAAGGGTTTCTTGATATTTTAGTGAAATATTATAAAAGCAGTGTAACAAGTTCAGTAAAATGAGAAATGATATTTTTATATAAAAGTGAATAATCTGTAGTCTAATTTTAAAATAAACAAGTTAATTAATCTAGCTTGTTTATTTTAGTTTAAAAATATGCAATATTTCATGCAAACGATTGCGCTTTTTGTCTTATAATGAAAACGGATACACAAAAAAATTCTAAATTAAAGAGGAGAGAAGCGATGAAAAATCAGTTTCAATATTGTTGTATTGTTGTTTTGTCTATCGTGATGTTATTTGTATCATTATTAATTCCACAAACTAGTTTTGCAGCTGTAAATGGAAAAGGAATGAATCTGGATTACAAAGCATATTTAATGGCACCATTAAAAAAGATTCCGGAAGTAACAAATTGGGAGACATTTGAAAATGATTTAAGGTGGGCAAAACAAAATGGTTTTTATGCGATTACCGTTGATTTTTGGTGGGGAGATATGGAAAAGAACGGAGATCAACAATTTGATTTTTCATACGCACAGCGTTTTGCTCAATCGGTAAGAAATGCAGGTATGAAAATGATTCCTATTATTTCTACACATCAGTGTGGTGGAAATGTTGGAGATGATTGCAATGCACCAATTCCTTCATGGGTTTGGAATCAAAAGAATGATGATAGTCTTTACTTTAAATCTGAAACCGGAACCGTTAATAAAGAAACATTGAATCCACTTGCTTCAGATGTAATTCAAAAGGAATATGGTGAACTATATACAGCATTCGCAGAAGCTATGAAACCCTATAAGGATGTAATCGCAAAAATATATTTATCTGGGGGACCAGCTGGAGAGCTGAGATATCCTTCATACACATCTGCTGATGGAAGCGGTTATCCATCACGTGGAAAATTTCAAGCGTATACAGAATCTGCAAAATCAAAATTCCGTTCCTGGGTAATAAACAAATATGATTCCTTAAATGAAGTGAATAAAGCGTGGAGTACAAAACTTACTTCTTTTTCAGAAATTTTACCACCAAGTGATGGGGAACTGTTTCTTAAGAATGGATATAATTCTTCGTATGGAAAAGATTATTTAGATTGGTATCAAGGTGTTTTAGAAAGTCATACAAAATTAATAGGCGAATTGGCACACAATGCTTTTGATCCAAGTTTCCAAGTACCAATCGGCGCAAAGATTGCAGGAGTACATTGGCAATATAATAATCCAGTTATACCTCACGGAGCAGAAAGGCCAGCGGGATATAATGATTATAGCCATTTACTTGATGCTTTCAAAAGCGCAAAGTTAGATGTAACATTTACTTGTTTAGAAATGACAGACAAGGGTAGTTATCCAGAATATTCAATGCCTAGAACATTAGTACAAGAAATTGCGACATTGGCTAATCAAAAAGGGGTTGTATTAAATGGTGAAAATGCTTTAAGTATAGGAAATGAGACAGAGTATAACAAAGTTGCAGAAATGGCCTTTAATTATAATTTTGCTGGATTTACTTTACTTCGTTATCAAGATGTCATATATAACAATTCATTGATGGGGAAATTTAAAAACTTATTAGGTGTGACCCCAGTCATGCAAACGATTGTAGTAAAAAATGTTCCTACAACATTAGGAGATACTGTTTATATTACTGGGAATCGTGCGGAATTAGGACAATGGGACACGAAACAGTATCCAATTCAATTGTATTATGATTCTGATAATAATGACTGGAGGGGCAATGTTGTGTTGCCAGCTGAGAGAAATATAGAATTTAAAGCGTTTATTAAAAATAAAGATGGAACGCTCAAATCATGGCAAACAATACAACAAAGTTGGAACCCGGTCCCAATGAAGACTACCTCTCATGTAAGTTGGTGGTAATAATATTATGTAAATAAAAGACCCTTAAATATGAAATAAAGGGTCTTTTTCTGTTTATCAAAAAATAATTCTCTAACAATGTCACATTCCCCCTCTGTCAGCCGTCTTGTGTGTAGAACAATAAGGAGGGAATTTATATGGAGAATTTTAATGTTGCAATTATTGGCGGGGGACTTGCTGGATTAACAGCCTCGATTTATTTATCTAGGGAAGGAAAAAAAGTTGTAGTATTAGAAAAAGCAAATTGCTTTGGCGGAAGAGCAATAACTACGAATAAAAACGGCATTCTTATGAATCTTGGGGCACACGCTTTATATCGCGGGGGAGAAGCACTATCAATTTTTGAGGAACTGGTGATCCAGATTCCAGGAGGAATACCTTCAACTAGTGCGCATGGTATATGGAAAAATGATGTGTATGCAGTGCCGACAGATTTTCGGTCAATCTTATCTACGCCATTACTTTCATGGTCTGCTAAAATACAATTTTCTCATTTGATGTTAAGGCTAGGGAAATTAGATTTGAATACAATTCCTAAAATGAGTCTGAGTGTATGGGCAGAAAAAGAAATTAAAGATCCCATGGTAAGAAATATGTTTTATGCATTATGCCGAACAACAACCTACACATATGCTCCGACAATACAACTAGCATCTTCTGTACTAAAACAAATACAAAGATCAATGAAAGAAGGAGTCTTTTATGTAGATGGTGGGTGGGAGACAATTATAACAAAACTAAGAGACGAAGCTACAAATGCTGGAGTTCAATTTATGGCTAGTAAAAATGTAGTTGAAATCGAACACTGTGATGATTTTCAAAGAATTCGCTGTTCTGGTGATGAAATATTTGAAGTCTCTACGGTTGTCATTACTATACCACCAAAAGAGGCTTATAAAATTGTAAAGGGTGCTAAAGATACAGCGCTGCATATATGGAAAGAACAATCCGTGCCAGTAACAGTTGCTTCGTTAGATCTAGGTTTAAGAAGATTGTCCAATCCATCACATCAATTTGCTTTAGGATTAGATCAACCTGTATTTTTTACGAATCAATCGAGAGCCGCTAAGTTAAGTGATGATGGAGCGGTAGTCGTGGGATTGATAAAATATCATAATCCTACATTACAGGTTAATGATTCTAATGACGATAAAATTTTGTTAGAACATACAATGGATTTATTACATCCAGAGTGGCAACGGGAGTTAGTTGTAAAGCAATATTTACCTAAAATAACAGTTGTATATGATTTCCCTCATATTGGTCGTACTGAAAATCCAGGTCCTATTGTTCCTGAAATGCCTGGGATATATGTTGCAGGAGATTGGGCTGGACATAATGAATTATTAGCTGATGCTGCGGTTTCTAGCGGTAAACGAGCAGCACTACAAATTCTAGAACGAGGTAAAGTCACAAATTGAAAGAAGGTTATGTGAGTGTGGAAACTGAACAATTGTATCAAGCATATAAACCTTTATTATTTTCGTTAGCCTACCGTATGCTTGGGAGTGTTATGGATGCTGAAGATATTGTTCATGATACATTTCTTTCCTTAAGTCAAATAGAAGATCTAGATTCAGTTGATAATATAAAAGCGTATTTATGCAAGATGGTCACGAATCGTACAATCGATAAATTGCGTTCAGCAGCTCATAAACGAGATGTTTATGTTGGCACGTGGTTACCTGAACCACTTGTTGAAGAAAATGATGATCCTTCAATGACATATATAATGAAGGAGTCTATTTCTACAGCGTATCTTTTGCTTTTGCAACAACTTACTGAAGTTGAACGTGCCGTCTTCATATTAAGAGAGGTTTTTTGCTACGGGTATGATGAAATTGCTTCAATTGTTGATAAAAGCAGTACAAATTGTCGGCAAATTTATCATCGGGCAAGGAAGAGTTTAATAGATAAACCAAAAGCTTCAAAATTTAGTACAAAGCAGATGGCTGCATATGTTGAACAGTTTGTTGCATCTTTGCAGCAAGGAGATGTGCAAGCAATGCTAGAAATCTTAAAAACAGATGCGATATTTAAATCGGACGGCGGAGGGAAGGTTACAACGGCCCTTAAACCAATTTACACTTCGGAACGAATTGCACGCTTATTCTTAGGAATTACTAAAAAGTTATCAGAAGAACATTCCATCACATTTAAAATGGTAAATGGTGTTCCGGGTATTATTGTTAGTAAAAATAATCGCGCTGTGTATGTAATTTCATTTGAATTTAAAGAGGGAAAAATATCATCTATTTACATGATGGCGAATCCAGATAAGCTTATGCATTTAAATCAGAATGCATAGAATGAAAAGGACGCATTTCCACAGAAATGCGTCCTTAATTTGGGATTATATGATTTATTTCTCTAACATTTCAAGAGGAACATCCTTTTCACCTAATACCTCGAACTTGATTTCTCCGTCCTCTTCGTAAATACGCTTAATAATCGGTATAGTTATCATTCGCTTTTTATGCTGCTTACGTTTTCTAGCAGCTTCTAAATTAATCACGTTCATGTTTAAAGCATCCTTTCTTACTTACAGTTATAAACAAAAGAAAATGCGTCCCAAAAGGGCGCTTTTTTAATGTGAAATACCGATTAAAAATGATTTTATAATTGCATTTTGATTGTAAAATAATGTGAATGGAATGATTACACGTAGAAATTAACTTTATCAAAAAACAAAACAATATGCTACAAAAAAATTCAATTCTTTGTCTTATAACAGGAAAAACTTATTCGTTTAGCATATAATGAAAAGTAGACAAACATAATCAAGTTTCTCATCAATTTTGATCATGTAGTAAATTTGCTTGGAAAGGCGATGAATAAAATGCATCATATAGAATCATTGTTGTTAGAACTTGAAAAATATGGAAAAGACTATGATCGTACAAAAGAAAAACGAGAAGAAAGATTAAGAAATATTTCTCGAGAAATGGGACAATTTTTATCCATTTTGTTGAAAGGATGTAGTGCTCAAAGAATATTAGAAATCGGGACATCGAATGGATACTCCACAATATGGCTTGCGAATGCTGCGCAAGAAACAAAAGGAATCGTTACAACTGTGGAACTTTCTTCGGAACGTGTTGCAGAGGCGCTTGTGAATTTCGAAAAAGCAAGTCTTAGACATCGCATTGATATTCATAACCAGGAAGCTGGTGCATTTTTAGATGCACAAGTTAATCGTTCGTTTGACTTTATTTTCTTAGACTCAGAGCGTACACAATACATGTGGTGGTGGGAAAATATAAAACGAATATTAGAGCCTAAAGGATTTCTAGTAATTGACAATGCAATTTCACATACAGAAGAGTTAGCAGAATTTATTCAGATGATTGAAGAAGAAGAGATGTTTGAAACTGTGTTACTAGCTTTTCAAAAAGGAGCGTTTGTAGCACGAAAAAAATGAAGAGATACAGTCACACTCAACAAGGAGATTTAATAAAAAATGCGTATACATTCTTATTTCTATGAACAGGCGCAAAAATATCCTGACCGCGTCGCGCTTTCGGAACAACATAATAGATGGACTTACAAAGCATTGGCGAAATGTGTTTCAAATCGTGCATCAGCTCTTATACAAGACGGAGCGCTACCAGGGCATATTTTTATTATTAAGTTAGAAAATTGTATGGAATGGATTCAAGATGCGCTTGCGGTTTCGAAAATTGGTGGAATAATAATGCCGGTTCATCCAGACGTTACAGAAATTGAATGGCAAGGAATTATAAGTAATACGGAGCCTAATTGGATTATCACATCCAAAGAGACTTTATGTCAAACAATTGAGCATAATACCATCTCATTTCCTTTTAAACATGTGAGTAGTAAGGATGAGTTATACTTCTTTGGTTATACTTCAGGTTCAACCGGTACACCTAAAGGTTTTGTTAAAAGTCATCGATCATGGACTTGTAGTTTTGAAGGATGGAGTAAGGCATTTTCACTAACTGAAAACGATCGTGTAGTAGTTCCGTTACATTTATCTTATTCAGCCCAGCTATATTCAGCACTGCATGCATTAGCTATAGGAGCTGAGATTGTTTTATTATCTAAATTCACACCAGAGACCTTTTTAAAAGCAAACGGATCATGTGCTTCTATCACACCAGCTTTAATTGAGCCTTTAATTCGCCATGCAAAGCAAAAACGAAGTGTGCAGGAAATGATGCCTGGGTGTATGATTTCAGTTGGGACAAAATTATCGCCTATACAAAGACAAAAATTTGAGGAATGTTTTTCTAAATCATTTTTGTATGAATATTATGGATCATCGGAAATGGGATATGTTTCACTATTAACATCAGAAGATGCAAGAACTGCACCTGAAACAGTCGGAGTACCATTCTCAGATGTTGAGATTGCTTTCTTTAATGAGAAAAAAGAACGAGTAGTAACTAATAATGAAAACTTTGGGAAATTATTTGTTCGATCCGGTCAGGCTTTTGAAGGATATATTGAAAATGAAGAGCAAACAAAAGCTACTTTCATAGAAGATTGGGTAACATCACATGATATTGGTTTCCAAAGAGAAGATGGAAAAATTGTTTTAGTAGGTAGAGACCGAGACGTTATAAAAGCTGCTGGGAGCTTTGTGTACGCTGGCGAAATAGAGGATGTATTACTTGGAATCACCGGGGTTATAGAAGCAGTAGTGTTTTCGGAAAAGGATGAGAATCGTGGAGAAATTATACAGGCTGTTATCGTTAAGGAGTTTTCTCGAGAATTAGTAGATATTCAGAAAGAGTGTCGCCAAAAATTAATATCATATAAGCAACCAAGAAATTGGACTGTACTATCATATTTACCAAAGAAGCCGAACGGGAAGGTAGACAAAATGAAATTGAGGGCCGAATTATTAAGCGATTAACTATGTAACATGTGAAGAATCCGCCTTCAGCACGTAGCCTTCTAGGTCTTAAGTCTGAGGAAAATAATGCACGAAACAGGTATACTTATGGTAAGAAACAGGGAATGACTGCATAAGCGGGGATTCGTAGTTTGGTTATTTTGAATTTGATATTTTAACTGGAAAATACATGGAGTATCAAATATAGTGCAAGTAAATTCGCACATATAAATAAAGGAGCGATTTTGTTGACTGAATTAGAGAAAAAAGAACCTGTATCAGTAGTAAAAGATAATGTAGAAGTGGTTGTTGATACAGTTATTAAAGATGAAGAACTTGTTGAACTGAATAAAGAAGCTGATTTATATGTACAAAAGTTAAATAGTGAACAAAATACAGATCTTTCAAAAGTATTATCCCAGCTTGGGGATTTAGGAGATAAAGAGCAGCAAGCCGCAGGACAAACACTATCAGCACTTAAACGCCCTGTAACAGCGATGATGAATGGAAAGAATGAAGAAATTCCAAATACACTGTTAGAGTTACGTAAAGTTGTATCAGAGCTCGATCCTAATTCACTAAAAGCATCGGGTATGAAGAAATTTATGTTTAAAGTTTTTAAGAAAAATCCACTTGAGACATATGTTCATAAATATCAATCCATAGATAAACAAATTGAAGAAATAATACGAGCATTACTTATTGGGCGTGACAACCTTCAAGAAGATACAGTTGGTTTAGAAATGTTAAAAGAGCAATCACATGATAAAATTCATGCCCTAGATAAACAGGTGTATCTAGGACGAAAGCTTGCTGGCATGCTTGAAGCGGAAAAACAAAATCCAGATCGTCAAAAGGATATTCCATTAATTAATGATGCATTAGAAAAAATTCTTGTACGTACACGAAATATGCAGCAAGCAAAAAGTGTATTATTGCAATCTATCGCATCTGTAGACATCATTAAGAAAAATAATGAAAAGTTAACAGAAGCAATTCGTAACGCAATTACAATGACGCAAAACGTTATTACTGTTTCGGCAGCGATTCAGCTAGCATTAACAAATCAACGTAAGACGATTGATGCAGTTAATGCGACTAATGAAGCAATTGAATCGATGGTATTAAGTAACTCACAGGCTTTAAAACAAAACACAGAAGAAACGACGCAGCTGCTTGAAAATCCAGCAATCAGCATGGATAAATTGCGCGAATCATTCCAAAATGTATTTGCGGCTATTGAAGCGTCTGAGAAATCATCAGAGCGCATTATTGAATCTAGTAAGAAGTTTGTTATTGAACTTGACACATTTAATGATGAAATGAAGCAGAAGCTCATTCAGCGTCCAAAGAAATAAAGAAGCGTTAGAGGAGGTGAAAAAATGGGTTTCTTCGAATTTGTTTTAATGATTGGTGGGATTTTACTTTTACTAGGATTTACAGTTGTCGTTTTACTTGTTTATTTTGGTCGAAAATTTTACTTGTCATGGGCGAAGCCGTATAAACGAGCACATGAATCGATTGAAAAGTTATCAAATAAATCAACGCCATTTTTACAAGAGTTTACGCAACATCCACTTTTTTATCGTTGGATTCGTACTGAGGGGAAAAAGGAACAAAAAGCATTTAATACCCTTTTCTGTACAGCAAATCAACGTACAAGAGAACAAGTCTTCTCTATGTTACCGAAGGATAAACAGAAGAAAGTACACGCTATGGCAAAAACAACGAAAAAAGTGACAAATGAAGATATCGATGTAGCAGCGATGAAAGTAAAAGATTTCTTAAGACAGGAATCACAACAATCATCTAAGCCAACGGATTTATCGTTTTATAAATTGTATTTTTATGACCGTTATCCAGATGCATTAAATACAATTCAAGTGTATAAACGCTCAGTTAATCCGTCACTACAAAAAACAGTGGATGAAATTACAATTTCCGTATTAAACGCACTACCATATTACCAAGAACATCGCATGTTTGAACAACAACACAAACTTGAAACGTTCTTAATGAAAGACTTAATCGATATGTTGTCACTAGTGGCACAGTTGCCACCATCACAACGTCCTGAAAAAGAAGAAGAATTACAGGTTTACTTACAAAACTTCCAAAAAGAAATGGAAGCAGTAGAGCGTGATATTCGGGACTCCATTGATCATGATTTGAATGTGAAAATGAGAGCGGCGAAGGAGAAGTTTAAGAATAAGTAAAAGAAATCCTCTTGAGTAATGTACTCAAGAGGATTTTGTAGTTTAAACATAGATTTAATTTGAATTGTATCCAAACTTACGTGTACCTAATTTTTTTATATGAGTTTTCAATTTGAAGTACTTCATTAGGTGTTAATGTTTTTGGTAGTGTTTGAAGAAGTGAAAAAGAAAAATTATATTTGTAATCAGGATTAGTATTAATTAACGATATTAATTGAACATTATTTTCATGATGAAATTGAAAGTTTAAAGGGAGATGTTCTATATTTTCTATTTCAAAAATGGTAAAATATAGAATGTTATATTGGTATTCTATTTACAAGTATAAATTATACAAAACGAGGTACTTAAAATGAAAAATCATTTTGAGAAAAACAGTGATAAAGAGAAAGATAGTCTTGAGAAAACAATAATTGTTATTATATTAGTTGTTGTAGAATTAACAATTCTTTGTACAATGATTTATTATACACGTGGAGATTATGACGATAAAAGTACTAAGCATGTAACATATGAAGAACAGAGTACGCAAGAAAATTCTAGTGGAATACAAGATAATAACAATGAAATTGATGAAAAAAAGATAGAAGAAAATAAAGATGAAAATGAAACGAATAATAGTGTGAATGATAATGAAAATATAGATGATAATACGATAAAAGTACAGACGACTGGATCAAACCTAGCTTTTATTGGGAGGGATCTTTTCGATAAGTATGTATCGAAAATGTCTAGCGAAGAAAATGGAAATGAAAAGTGGAAAGGTTCAGCTCAAGTAGTGGATCAAATGTTAGTAAGAGAAGAAGAAAACTATTATTCTGTAGCAATTAAATTTAATGTTGAATCTTTACAAGAAAAGAATAAGTATCATGCGGAGTGGGATGCAACTGACAATGAAGGGAAAATTGTAGATAATCAATGGATTATAAATTTCAATAAAGTAAATCCGTATACTTACACATTTTTGAGTAAAGAGAAGGCACCCCAAAATTTAAAATGGGAGAACGGTCTAGATGATAGTCAAATAGAAAATATAAAGGTAAAGAAACATGATAAAAATTATGTGATTGAGAATTCGAATCTAAAGGTGACGTATGACGGAAAGAAAACGTTTAGAAAAGTTCCTGTTGGTATTGATCAATTTATGCGTGAAGATGGACGAGTAAATGAAGATGAATTGCAAGAAGGGAGCTATTATATTACAAAGACAAAGACTGCTTTTGTGCATGGTGGTCATCATAGTCCGGTAAAAGTTACTATGTCTGATGATGAAGGAAAGACATGGGAGACTGTAACAGTTGGGAATGATATTGATAACCGAAGACTTAGTTTTATTGGGTTCACCTCAAAAGAGAATGGTTATATTGTTATAACTGGTGATAGGACGATGAGCTTTGAAACGAATATTGTATATCAAACAACTAATGGTGGGAAATCATGGACGAAAATGGGAAGCACATATGATCTTACACAATTTCTTGCGACGGGAGTAAGTTTTGCTACTGATCAAATTGGATTTATTACATTTAAGGATTCAGGTGGAGATCCTGATGTTTATCGTACAGAAGATGGCGGGAAAACATGGGCTAAGTTAGATATTAAATTGCCAAATAAATACCATAGTGTTTTTACATCTGTAATGCCTCCTACTTTTGCTGGAGCAAAAGGTACGTTACTAGTATCACAAGAAGAAGGGGAAATGGATCGGAAAGGAAAGATGGCAAGATTTGTATCAGAAGATTTTGGAGCTACATGGACATTTGAAAAAGTAGTAAATATTTCTTATGAAAAATAGATCAAGATAAGGAGAGCATCGTATTGTGTTAATGATTATTTTTATGTTTCTCGCATTATTATTATTTATTATCCCAATTGAAAGGATTTGGAAAAGTTTTTCACAAGAAGGAGAGATTACCGCAAGTGTATTACAAGTTAAGAAATTGGAATTTATATCTATTTGTATAAGCTATTTTATATTATGGCTAGGCATAATGGGAAATCTAAGTGACGTACAAGCAGGACAGCCCTTACACAAATATGAATATAATAACCTTATGCAATAAAAATATGCTTCTTTAGCTCCAGATCATATTTTTATTGTTGTTTTGTTGTTCATTTTAGGTGGTTTTTCATATTGGAAATTAAGTTCAGATATAGAAAAGCTTTCGCCTGTTATGTATATTGTTTATAGTTCGTTATTAATCTTAAATGTAATATTTACAGTGGTTTATATAATACATACGGGTATTGCTGTTTTTGCAGAACTTCTAAGGTTCAGATATATTTCAGTTTTGTTTATTCAAGCGAGTGCTCTCTCAATCAGTTTATTATTTGTATCTAAATTAAAATATTCCTTGAGCTATTTTATTCAGTGTCAGAAGAACAGAGATTATAAACAGGAAAACAAGTTTATGAAGTTTTTATATCGTATTTCTTTTGGATATCAAAAGATGTCGAGAATGTGGATCGTTTATTTAGATGCATAAAGTAAAATCCCTCACATTTAGAGTGAGGGATTTTATTATTACTTCGCTTTTATAATAGTTTTGCCAGAAGGAATACTTTCATTATGCAAGCGATCTATAGCAGTCACCACATACGTATACGTCTCACCAGATACTGCCGTCTTATCTACATAAATTTCCCCAGGTTTTGTTTTTCGCACAGTAGTAAGTAAGTTTTCTGCTTTTTGAATATCAATTTCATTTTTTCCGTTCACTCGATAGATAGCATAATACGTAGAGTCATTATTTCTATCATCGATAATTCCTAAGGCAACACCATCATTTCTTGCAATGGCACCTTTTAATGTAGGGTGTTTAGGTGGATCGTGATCTAACCAAGGCATTGACGGAATTAATGCAGGGTGTTTGTAAATATCATTTTTTAATCGATCTTTTATCCCTAATGGATTGTTATTTATATCTTTTAGACTAAAGTGCATACTGCCTTTTATTTGTGAATATTGATGGTTTAATGCAATTTGTCTTGGGTATTCTTCAGGGTCTGACCATGCGGGAACAGAGTTATTATTAATTTTATATGCAGCTTGTCCAATATATAGGTGTATTGGTTTGTTTTCTGTTTCTTTTACCCACCAATCTAGTAAAACGTCATATGCTGCAGGTGTAAAACCGATATTCCAATAAATTTGAGGAGTAATATAGTCAATATATCCTTTTTGGATCCATTCTCGTGTATTAGCATATAGGTCATCATAATTTCTTTGTCCAGCAGTTGTATTTGAACCGGTTGGATCATCAGCTATATTCCGCCATACACCAAATGGACTAATTCCAAATTTGACATAAGATTTTTCTTGTTTAATAGCAGTATTTAATCCGCTTACAAGTTGGTTCACATTGTCACGACGCCAGTCTTCAATGTTAGAGAATCGCCCATTATTATATGTTTCATATGTGCTTTGATCAGGAAATTCTTCTCCAGCAACTTTGTAGGGATAAAAATAATCATCCATATGAACAGCATCGATATCGTAATTTTGTACAACCTCTAGTACACCATCAGTTATAAAATTTTTCACTTCTGGAATACCAGGATTATAGTATAGTTTTCCGCCGTAGGATACCACCCAATCGGGATGTTGCTTAGCGGGATGATTTTCTGCTAATCGATTTAAATCAGTGTGGTTCATGGTTATTCGATAAGGATTAAACCATGCATGAAATTCAAGATTTCTTTTATGTGCTTCTTCAACCATGAATGCGAGTGGATCATAGCCAGGATCTTTGCCTTGGGTGCCTGTAAGATATTCGGACCAAGGACCATATTGGGAAGGATAAAAAGCATCGGCGGTTGGTTTAATTTGAACAACAACTGCGTTCATACCTATGTTTTTCACATCATCTAGTAGTTTAATAAATTCTTGTTTCTGCTTGTCAATAGGTAAGCCGGTTTTAGAGGGCCAATCAATGTTGAGCACAGATGCAATCCATGCGGCACGTAATTCTTGTTTTTGATAAGTAGTGGGTACTTCAGCAAGTGTAGTCTTTAGGGGCATGAACAGGAAAGGAATAAACAAGATGACGCTACAACAACTCATCAATAATCTTCTAAAAATCATCGTACGCCTCCTTACATATTCTATTATAGAGACTACTATATCACGTGAATGTAAGATTCACAATTGAGAAAGTTAGATATTGAAACTTCTATTTCATATAAAAAATATTTTTGCTGAAATTTCATTTTGCCAGAACTAATTTGTCTCTATTCCTCATATGATTTTTAATAACGTGAAACTTCCTTTTAGTGATGGTTTGACAGTCCTTGAAAAAGGATGAAAATTACTTAAAGTATATAGGAGGATTATGAAATGAAGGTTCTGTTTGTATGTTCTGGAGGAATGTCTAGTTCAATTGTTGTAAACGCTTTAAAAAAAGAAGCCGAGAAGAAAGGAATCAGTATGGACGTACACGCAATTGGTACGAGTGAAGTGGAAGAAGAGGTGAAAAATGGTTGGGATGTTGTAATGGTTGCTCCGCAAGTAAGGCATAGATTTGATGCAGTGAAAAAAATAGCAGATGAGCAGTCTATTCCATGTGGTATAATCCCGCCGCAGGCTTATACACCACTCGGTGGACCGACGCTATTAAAAGCTGTGAATGAATTAATTCGCTAAGGAGGGAGATGTATGAATAAGTTTGTCTCGTTTCTTGAGAATAACTTATCTGGCCCAATGGCAAGGCTTTCCGAGCAAAGGCATTTACAAGCAATTCGTGATGGTGTTATTTCAGCATTACCTTTTATTATCGTCGGGAGTTTCTTTTTAATAGTAGCGTTTCCACCGCTCCCAAAGGATAGCTTTATTTCATTATGGGCAGCAAAGCATCAAGCGAGCATTTTAATTCCATATCGGTTAACGATGTTTATTATGTCCCTCTATATCGCTTTTGGTATTGGATATAATTTAGCGAAAAGTTATAAATTAGATGCCTTATCAGGAGCACAACTTGCAGTCTGTTCCTTACTTCTTACATTGACACCTGAACTAATTGATAAGAAAGGATTTATGCTTCCAATGACAAACCTTGGAGGGCATGGACTATTTGTTACCATGATTGTTTCTATTTTGTCAGTTGAAATTTTAAGGTTCTGCAAGTCAAAAAATGTAATGATTAAGATGCCAGAACAAGTACCACCGTCTGTGTCTCGTTCTTTTGAAGCACTTATACCTGCTGCTTTCGTTATTATTATTATGAGTATTATTACTGTTGTTTTTAGTATTGATTTACATCATGTCGTTGATAAGTTAGCTGCACCACTCGTAAAAGCTGGCGATAGTTATTTTGGAGTTATTTTACCGGTGTTTCTAATTACCTTTTTCTGGTCTTTTGGGATTCACGGTGTTTCCGTTGTTGGGACAGTTGCGCGTCCATTATGGGAAGTTTATATCGGGAAAAATGCCGAGGCAGTAGCTGGTGGAGCAAGCAACATTCCTTTCATTGCACCAGAACCATTATACCAATGGTTTATATGGATTGGTGGCTCCGGTGCGACGTTAGGGCTTGTATTAGCCATGATTGTCTTCGGTAAATCAAAATATTCCAAAGCGCTGTCAAGAACGTGTATTGTACCTGGTATTTTTAATATTAATGAGCCGGTTATATTTGGACTTCCAATCGTATTAAATCCAATCTTAATTATTCCTTTTATTATTACACCACTTGTGACCGCAACGATTGCTTATACCGCAACTGCGATGGGGCTTGTGACGGCGACTTATATTATGCCGCCGTGGACATTACCAGCCCCAATTGGTGCATATCTAGCGACAGGTGGAGATTGGAGAGCTGTTGTATTAGTTTTCATTAATATAGCAATCTCATTCCTTATTTATCTGCCATTCTTTAAAATGTACGATAAAAATATGATTGAAGTGGAAAAAAGCGGTGATGGTGATCAGGATACAGTAAATGTGTAACTAAAAAAGTGGGGTCATTTCGATGATCTCACTTTTTTCATAACAAAAAATTAGAAGGTGAAATCTATGAGTATAAAGTTTAGCTATAAAGGTGTGTTTTTATTTCTAATTGGGGTGATTTGTTCAAACCTTTTGTTTACCCCTTTTTTAAGAATGCTAGACGTATCACAAATGCATAGTATATGGATTGTGACGAGTATTTCTGCAAGTATTATGCTGACAATCGTTTTATCTTTTATAGATGGAACATATTCGTCAAAAATTCAATTGTTTTTTAGATTTGTATTATTTCTAGTAGCTTGTACATTGTTTACTTATATAATTATTTTCTAGTAAAACCTAGATAGAGGTGCTGTTATGTATATTGTTGGTTTAATGTCTGTCTGGTACATCTTTAGATGGCATAGATGCTGCGGGGAGCATATTAATAAAATAAATTTTATCAAAAGTGAAATCTCATCATCTCTATTTTAAATGAATTCACTATAGTAGTCTCGTTTAAAAAGTTAATATTTGGTATTATTTACAAAAAGGAGGTGTTGTATGGGTTTAGGGATTAAAATGGGGATTTTCCTATTTAGAATTCTATTTCCGAGTTTCTTATTTCTAGTATTTATAAATATTATATCTATTATAGAAATCGATAAGATTCCATGGTATAAACTACAAGTTATAGTACTCGTAAGCGTATTTGTAGCCTTTTTAACAGGATATATTCTGCAATATTATAAATCCTTACGTGTAATGGGATGGAAACTGATAGGGATTACAACGGTAGTGAGTTTTATATTTTATTTTATCGCTTATTTATATGCATCGTACGCTTGGAGGCTTTATTGAAAATAGTAAAATATTTTACTTAGAAAGTGAATGATTATATGATCAGCATGAACCAGTTTCTGTATATAATAGGCGCTTATATGGTTGGGAACATATTAACAGCATATATGATTACAAAATGGAAATACGGGATGGATATTCGAGAAGCTGGTAGTGGAAACCCTGGTGCGCGGAATATGGGGCGTTTATACGGAAAAGGATATTTTATTGCTACATTTTTAGGAGACGCGTTTAAAGGTGCAGTTGTTGTGTATATGGCAAGACTGTTATTTGAAGATTCTATTTTTCTATTAGTTTCGTTACTAGCAGTAATTATAGGGCATATATATCCAATTTTCTTTAAATGCGAAGGTGGAAAAGGTATTTCGACATTTATTGGTGGCTTACTTGTATTTGATTATTTGTTAGTGTGTACTCTTGTTTGTATATTCATTTTATTTTATATGATTTTTAAGAACTTTACAAAGGCTGGTTTATTCACAATTGCTTGTTTACCACTTTGTATGATTGTATATTCTTACTCTATTGTAGCGATTGCATTAAGTATTTTCATTATTATATTGATTTTGTACGCACATAGAAAATAAAGGAGATTAAAACATGGGGTTAATTTATAAAATCGCCGATCAAACTTGGGAATTTGAAAGTATACATAAACTAAACTATAAAACATTTGTAGAAGAAATTCCGCAGCATGATCAAGCAGAAGAACGCATTCGTATTGATTCGTTTCATGAAGAGAATACGTATTTAATTTGTTTAGATGGTAAAAAACTAGCTGGAATGGTTGCGATACGAGAAAAACGACCATTTTCTTTAGATAATAAAATTCCTAATCTAGATGACTATTTACCAGAGGTTGGCAATAAGATATATGAAATTCGATTATTAGCTATAGAGAAAGAATATCGAAATGGAAGGGCTTTATTAGGGTTAATTCGATTTTTACATCGCTATTTGCTTCTAAACGGATATGATTTAGCAGTTATTTCAGCAACAACACGCGAACTTGCGTTATATAAGCAAATGGGGTTTCTTCCGTTTTATGAATTAGTCGGAACAGAACAAGCAGCATTCCAGCCAATGTATGTTACACCGACTATGTTTGAGCAATCTAGTATTGCAAGTCTTGTGACGAAAGAATATACATTTTTACCTGGACCTGTAGAAATCGCAGAGAATGTACAGAAGGCATTTTTTACAAATCCAATTTCACATCGTTCCAATCAATTTAAGGTCACGATGGAAAATGTCAAAAAACGATTAATGCAAATGACAAAAGCAAAGAACGTGCAAATTATGCTTGGAACAGGGACATTAGCAAATGATACGATCGCCATGCAACTGAGTCTGTTAAAGGGGAGAGGATTGGTTTTAACAAATGGGGAGTTTGGAAATCGCTTAGTCCAGCAGGCAATTCGAGCGAATTTATCATTTGATACATATGAAAGAGAAATAGGAAAGGCATTTTTGTATAATGAAGTAGAAGAATTAGTGAAACATCAAGCGTATGAATGGCTATGGTTTGTTCATCATGAAACATCGACTGGTATGTTAAATGATTTAGAGGAATTAATTGGAGTTAGTAAACAATATGGTATCAAATTATGCGTTGATTGCATTAGTTCAATCGGTGCAATATCTTTATCCTTAGAAGATGTGTACTTTGCGAGTGGTGTCAGCGGAAAAGCAATTGGAGCATATACAGGCTTATCTTTTGTATTTTACAATCATATTGTGATGCCCAATAAAATTTTACCTGCGTATATGGATGTTGGAATATATGAAGAAAACGGGAGTGTACCATATTCTCAATCATGGAATTTAATTCATGCATTGCAAGAAGCATTAAAGAAATTTGAAGATGAGCAGGAATATAAGAGAATATATCAAACGTACACATTCATTGAACAAGCTATTACTGATATGGGATTGCGACTTGTTTCACCTAAGGAATATGCTTCATCAATTATTCTTACAATCGCAATAGATAAAGAATCCTCTTCTAAAGAAATAGGAGACGCGTTAGCATTGCAAGGATTCATCGTCCATTACGAGTCATCCTATTTACAACAAAATAACTGGATGCAAATCGCTTGCTTAAATCATTATAAAGAACGTGAAATGAAAAGAATGTTGAATTATTTACAGGAGTATGTGGAACAAGTACATGCATAGTGAAAAGACGGTATAATCCGTAAAACTAAATAAATGTTTTTAATCATAGTAGATATAAAAACAATATTTTCATACAATGTTACACATTATATGAATAAGAGATACATCACTATTTGATAGTGGTGTGTTTTTATTTTGGAAGATCTCTATATGACCTCATATACTGCCACAACAAAAAAATAGATTTACTACAACAATCATTTTTTGTATAATAAAATTAGAATATTTTGGAAAAGTCTTGTGACGTACAAACAAAAATTACATGCTAACAAGCCTATTCAAAAGAGTACCATTGAAGTTAATCCTATCGATTATCGACGTATTAGTATGGAACGTAATATAAAGAATGCAAAAACAAGATACATGAAGTTGTCTAAAAAAGAACTCGTACAACTATTAATTCAAGCAGGACAATATAGTGCTAAAAATAACAAAATATGGATGTATCGACATTTTGAATTATTTAAATAAAAAAATATTTATCAAAATATACAAATAATATATTCTTTAGTGTAAGGAAAAATAGAAATGTTTTACAATATAGGGATTGCGTTAGGAAATGCGGATTTACAACGTTATGATCTTTTTCCTGACGCTAGTTGTCAGGGAAGTTTTATTATACTAGGCTATATCAATTGTGATTGGAGTGTTATTAGATGCAAACAAAAAAAGTTTATCTTTATGTATTTAATACAATGTCAGACTGGGAATATGGATATTTAATTGCTGAACTAAACTCAGGAAGATATTTCAAAAAAGATTTAGCACCTTTAAAAGTAGTTACAGTAGGAGCTAATAAAGAAATTATT
>NZ_JAGDQK010000033.1:0-108090 GCF_017498755.1 Bacillus sp. XF8
TTTTTGCGGAAGTAGTTCAGTGGTAGAATACAACCTTGCCAAGGTTGGGGTCGCGGGTTCGAATCCCGTCTTCCGCTTTTTTACTTCGGGGCCTTAGCTCAGCTGGGAGAGCGCCTGCCTTGCACGCAGGAGGTCAGCGGTTCGATCCCGCTAGGCTCCATTATAAATTAGAAAAAACCTTACATCAAAAGATGTAAGGTTTTTTTGTTTATCCCGCATTAACGGGCAGTAAGACCCTCACTTCAAAGTTCAGCGAAAGCAAGGAAGTTAGGTGGGAGATCAACTGCCCGTAAATGCCCGATTTGTTCAACTAATAATCAGTGGGGGATGAAGAAAAACCCCCACTGATTAAAGTTTCACTTTATCCTGCCTCATAAGGACAAGTTTCCATTCATTTCATTTACAATAGAAAGATAGAATGAAATATACGATTTGAATGGAAGTTTGTTTAGATATGGGGAATGGAGGGATAGGTGTTGAAAATTGTTATTGCGTCTGATTCATATAAAGAAAGCTTACGAGCGATGGAAGTATGTAAGGCCATTGAAAAGGGATTTACTAAAATCTTTCCTCAAGCTGAGTATGTAAAAATACCAATTGGAGATGGAGGAGAAGGTACCGTTCAATCCCTTGTTGATGCTACAGGTGGAAAGATTATTTCACTCCATGTAACAGGGCCACTAGGAGAGCGTGTAGAGGCATTTTACGGTATTTCTCAAGATAAAAGAACAGCGTTTATTGAAATGGCGGCAGCATCTGGATTACATCATGTTCCAGTTAAAAAGCGAAATCCTCTCATCACAACAACAATAGGAACGGGAGAGCTTATATTAGATGCGCTGGATAAAGGCGTACAGCACATAATTTTAGGGCTTGGAGGAAGTGCTACGAACGATGGGGGGACTGGAATGCTCTCTGCTCTAGGTGTAAAGTTTTTAAAGAAAGATGGACGAGTGATAGAACCTGTCGGTGGAAATTTACATTCTATTAATTCTTTTGATTTATCCAATTTGGATTCTCGTTTAGCGCATGTAAAACTAGAAGCGGCGTGTGATGTAGATAATCCTTTAACAGGACAAAAAGGAGCATCTTTTGTATTTGCAGAGCAAAAGGGAGCAAATGCAGAAATGATTGCACAATTAGATGATAACTTAAAACATTATGCCAATATATTAAAAAAGCATTTACATATTGATGTGGAAGAGATTTCAGGTGCAGGAGCAGCGGGTGGATTAGGTGCTGCAGTTGTTGCTGTACTACAAGGGAAATTAAGAAAAGGAATTGAAATTGTATTAGACTATACAAACTTTGATGAACATATAAAAGAAGCAAATCTTGTTCTTACAGGTGAAGGAAGGATAGATGTACAAACGGCTTATGGGAAAGCTCCAGTTGGAGTTGCTAGACGTGCAAAGAGGCTGCATATACCCGTTATAGCTATTGGAGGTTCCGTACTTCCTAATCACATTTCAGTTTATAAAGAAGGAATAGATGCTGTGTTTGGTGCCACATCAAGTCCAATGACACTAGAGGAAGCTTATATAGTAGCAACGGAGAATCTTGAAATGACCGCACGAAATATCGCATCTGTATGGAAAATAGCATCAGAAAGACGTCTCTAATATAAGAGACGTTTTTTATTTTCAATTATTTATACATACATGTACAATGAGATTCCTTCGAAATGGTTTACTTTATGCATAGAATAGATTTGAAATATAGATTTTTTACATAGATATGAGTGAATATGGTGCATATACATACAAAAAAATGTCAAGTTGAGTCAGACTATATAAAAGATTTAAAATATTTAGTGAAGGCATAAAGGGGGATACTATCTATGAAGAAAGAAATTTCAATCGTTGGAGTTCCAATGGACTTAGGGCAAATGCGTCGTGGAGTTGATATGGGACCAAGCGCGATTCGTTATGCGGGAGTAATTGAAAGAATTCAAAATATCGGGTATGAAGTAGATGACATCGGAGACCTATGTATTGAAAGAGAACAGGAAATAGTTGAAAATACAAAATTAAGAAACCTTACGCAAGTTGCAAATGTTTGCGATGAATTAGCAAGTAAGGTTGATCATATTATAGAAAAAGGTCGTTTTCCACTTGTACTAGGTGGAGACCATAGTATAGCTATTGGGACTCTTGCAGGCGTGGCAAAGCACTATAAAAATTTAGGAGTTATTTGGTACGATGCACATGGGGATCTAAATACGGAAGAGACATCACCGTCTGGAAACATTCATGGTATGTCACTTGCAGCAAGTTTAGGTTATGGACATCCTTCACTCGTTAATTTATATGAAGCGTATCCAAAGATTAAAAAGGAAAACGTTGTTATTATCGGTGCGCGTGCATTAGATGAAGGCGAAAAAGAATTTATTCGTAATGAAGGAATTAAAGTATTTACAATGCATGAAATTGATCGTATGGGTATGACTGCTGTTATGGAAGAAACAATTGCTTATTTATCTCATACAGATGGTGTTCATTTATCATTAGATTTAGATGGGCTTGATCCGCATGATGCGCCAGGAGTTGGGACACCTGTAACTGGTGGGCTATCGTATCGTGAAAGTCATTTAGCGATGGAAATGCTAGCGGAAGCTGATATTATTACATCGGCTGAGTTTGTTGAAGTAAATCCGATCTTAGATGAGAAAAACAGAACAGCAACAACAGCAGTAGCTTTAATGGGTTCTTTATTCGGTGAAAAACTAAAATAAATGTAAGAAAAGTAGCTGAAATGCTGCTTTTTTTATTTTAAAAAGAGAGTATAATAATGAGTTATATTATACCGCTTTATAAAAAAAGTTCGACATCTTACCAATTTCCACCAAGGTGGTAACGTCGTTTGTAATTGTCGTTTCTTTCATGTATGGTATAATTAACTAGTTGTTGTAAATACATACAGATAGAGCAGAATAATAATATTTCAGTATATGGATAAAATTGCTCATAAGTAGGAGGAAGGGGTAGCATGCCTTTTGGAGATATGAACCTTTTGAAATATCTCAGTACGATATTAGATATCGCCGTTGTGTGGTTTGTTATATATAAGCTAATTCTTGTAATCCGAGGCACAAAAGCTGTTCAACTTTTGAAAGGGATTACGGTTATTATTATCGTTCGTATATTAAGTTATTTATTTGATTTGCATACGTTGCAGTGGCTCACGGACCAAGCTTTGACATGGGGATTTTTAGCGATAATTATTATTTTCCAACCGGAGCTTAGACGAGCGCTTGAACAATTAGGAAGAGGAAGCTTGTTCTCCCGTGGAATTGGTCAGGAAGAAGAAGAGCATGAAATAGTTGCGAATGCTGTAGCAAAGGCAACTGAATATATGGGTAAACGACGTATTGGTGCGCTTATTACACTATCTAGAGAAACTGGGATGGGAGATTATGTAGAAACCGGGATTCCTTTAAATGCGAATGTCTCATCAGAACTGCTTATTAATATCTTTATTCCAAATACACCGCTTCATGATGGAGCAGTTATTATGCAAGGAAATACGATTAAAGCAGCAGCTTGCTATTTACCATTATCGGAGAGCCCGTTCATATCAAAAGAATTAGGAACGCGTCACCGGGCTGCGATGGGAGTTAGTGAAGTAACTGATAGCATTACAGTAGTTGTATCAGAAGAAACAGGCCAAATTTCTTTAACTAAAAATGGAGAATTGCATCGTGATTTAAAAGTTGAACAGCTGAAAGAAATGCTTTTAGCAGAGTTCAGTGGAAATGTGAAAACAACTTCTTCATCTTTATGGAATTGGAATTGGAGGAGAAAGCGTCATGGATAAGCTAATGGAGAACCACTGGTTTTTAAAAGGAATTTCATTACTATTGGCGTTAATGCTTTACATGTCAACGAATTTGTCAGATAAAAACACGACAGTGAATAAGAGTGCATCGCCTTTTCCAACGGGTGATGTAACAGAAACAGTATCTAACATTGTTGTAGCAGTAAACTACGATGAAGATAGATATATTGTAAGCGGCATTCCAAAGTATGTAAAAGTAAAATTGGTAGGGCCTAAAAATGTGATTACTGCAGCAAAGTCACAACGCGAGTTTGGTGTATCTTTAGATTTACGTGGGTATTCTACTGGAACATATGATGTTCCTTTAAAATATACCGGGATGGAAAACAATTTAAAAGCAACAGTTCAACCAGAAAAAGTTAAAGTTACGATCCAAAATAAGGTGAAAAAATCATTTCCTGTGGAAGTGAAGTATTCAAATGAGAATCAAATGCCGGGCGGTAGTATGGGAGCTAATCCAACTATTAAACCAGGGACTGTTGAAGTTACTGGTACAGAAGAGGAACTAGCAAAAGTTGCGCTTGTCAGGGCATATATTGATTTGAAGGGGATAACGAAAACAGTAACAAAGACAGCTGAAATTGTATTGTATGATGAAGACGGACGGAAGTTAGACTTACAAACAACACCGTCTAAAGTGAATGTTACAATCCCAGTTTCAAATCCAACTGTTACAAATAGTATTGAAAAAACAGTTCCGTTAAATTATGTAAAAAAAGGAAGTGTACCGGAAGGGTTAACTGTTACAAACATTAGTGTCGAACCAAATGAAGTGACAATATCAGGTCCAAAAGATGTTTTGGACAATATAAAGTCCTTGGAGGGCGTCGAAGTAGATCTTAGTAAAATTACAGAGTCTACAACATTCGATGCCTCTGTTTTATTACCGAAGGGTGTAACAAATGTAAGTCCGGGTCAAGTGAAGGTTTCTGTCGAAGTACAGAAGCAACAAAAGACAAAGCAGAAGACGATTGATGGTATTTCTATACAAACAAATGGGTTGTCAGATGAACTTACTTTACAACTACTTTCTCCGCAAAATGGAAAGATAAGCGTTGATATTTCAGGAGAAGCAAGTATAGTAGATAAAATAACAGCAGCACAAATAACAGCATCAATTAATCTGCAAAATATATCTCCTGGGACACATGATATTCCAATTCAGGTTAGCGGTCCTAATAATGTTTCAATAGAAGCAAAACAAAAAAATGCGAAGGTAACTCTTGTAAAGAAAGAAAAGCCAGATCAAGAAGTACAAGGTAAGCCAGAGCAATCAGATTCACAAAAAGATAAAGAGACTGAAGCAGAAAAACCAACAGAAGAGGATCAAAATAAAGAACCTGAAAAAGAGAGTGAAGTAGAAAATCCAGAGGGAACTCAAGAACAAACAGAAACTCAAAAACAAACAGAGCAAGAAAAAGGAGCGAATAGCAATGGGTAAATATTTTGGTACAGATGGTGTGCGCGGTGTCGCGAATAAGGAATTGACGCCTGAATTAGCGTTTAAAATTGGACGTTTTGGAGGATATGTATTAACAAAAGATACAGATCGTCCAAAAGTGATTATTGGTCGTGACACACGTGTATCTGGTCATATGCTAGAAGGTGCGTTAGTAGCAGGACTATTATCAACTGGAGCAGAGGTTATGCGCCTTGGCGTTATTTCAACTCCTGGAGTTGCTTATTTAACAAAAGCGTTAGATGCACAAGCGGGTGTTATGATTTCAGCATCTCATAACCCAGTACAAGATAACGGAATTAAATTCTTCGGTTCAGATGGGTTTAAACTAACTGATGAGCAAGAAGCAGAAATTGAAGCTTTATTAGATAAAGAAGTAGATGAATTACCACGTCCGACAGGCACAGAACTTGGACAAGTGAATGACTACTTCGAAGGTGGACAAAAATACTTACAATACATTAAACAAACTGTAGAAGAAGATTTCTCAGGTTTACATATTGCTTTAGATTGTGCACATGGGGCAACGTCTTCTTTAGCGCCATATTTATTTGCAGATTTAGAAGCTGATATTTCTACAATGGGAACTTCACCAAATGGCATGAATATTAATGAAGGTGTTGGTTCTACACACCCAGAAGGTTTAGCGGAATTAGTTAAAGAAAAAGGTGCAGATATTGGACTTGCCTTTGATGGTGATGGAGACCGTTTAATTGCAGTAGATGAAAAAGGAAACATTGTTGATGGAGATCAAATTATGTACATTTGTGCGAAGTACATGAAAGAAACTGGTCAACTAAAACATAACACAGTTGTTTCAACTGTTATGAGTAACTTAGGCTTCTACAAGGCACTTGAAGCAAACGGTATTACAAGTAATAAAACAGCAGTTGGTGATCGCTATGTAATGGAAGAAATGAAACGTGGCGGTTATAACCTTGGTGGTGAACAATCTGGTCATATTATCTTACTAGATTACATTACAACTGGTGATGGAATGTTAAGTGCACTTCAGCTTGTAAACATTATGAAAATGACGAAGAAACCATTGTCTGAGCTTGCAAGTGAAATGACAAAGTTCCCACAATTATTAGTGAACGTTCGTGTAACAGATAAGAAATTGGCATTAGAAAATGAGAAAATTAAAGAAATCATCCGTGTGGTAGAAGAAGAGATGAACGGAGATGGACGTATCCTTGTTCGTCCTTCTGGAACAGAGCCACTTATTCGTGTAATGGCAGAAGCACCGACACAAGAACTTTGTGATGGATATGTACATCGTATTGTAGAAGTTGTGAAAGCTGAAGTTGGCGCTGAATAATTGACTGATTTCATATAAGAAAGGAGCACGCTTTGTGCTCCTTTTTCATATGTTTTATAGACAATGAAAAAATTTTCATTGACGGTTTCTGTTGTTTGTTATAAGATTGTCTTGTTCTTTTTCTCAAAGTAAATATATGAATTATGAAAGCGCCAGAACTACAAGTTGTGTAGTTGACGAGGAGGAGTTTTATCGAGATTTCGGCGGATGACTCCCGGTTGTTCATCACAACCGAAAGCTTTTACTTAAATCACCGAGGTGACTCAGTGGACAAAGGTAAAAGTTTGATGAGAGAAAAGGAACGGATGAATACTAGCTGTATAAGTATATACGGACTTAAACCCAATCGAGAGGAAGGTGAAAGCCGTTACAGACTTACAGGGCTAGCAATATGTAATCCGTTTTTTATATATAAATAATGGGATCGGACTATGTCGTTACATGTTCGCAGAGCAATGTAAGCATTTGTAACGGCGACTAAACATGTGTGGAATCGTAGGATTTATTGGAGAGCAGGATGCAAAGGAAATTTTATTAAAAGGTTTAGAGAAGCTAGAATACCGCGGATATGATTCAGCAGGTATTGCAGTACAAGCAGAGAACGGTGTTGTTGTATACAAAGAAAAAGGCCGTATTGCAAAACTTCGTGAAATCGTAGATGAGAACGTAGCGGCAAGCGTGGGAATCGGTCACACACGCTGGGCTACACACGGTGTTCCAAGCACAGTAAACGCACATCCGCATCAAAGTACATCAAAACGCTTTACGCTTGTTCATAATGGTGTAATTGAAAACTATGAATTAGTGAAAAAAGAATATCTTCAAGATGTAACGTTTGTAAGTGAAACAGATACAGAGGTTATCGTTCAGCTTATGGAACAGCAAGTAAGCACTGGGTTAAGTGTAGAAGATGCATTCCGTAAAACGTTATCCATTTTACATGGTTCTTATGCGATAGGATTACTTGATGCTGAAAATCCAAACATGATTTATGTTGCTAAAAACAAAAGCCCGCTATTAGTAGGTGTTGGTGACAACTTTAATGTTGTTGCAAGCGATGCAATGGCAATGTTACAGGTTACAGATCAATTTATCGAATTAATGGATAAAGAAATGGTAATTGTAACAAAAGAAAGTATTACAATTAAAAACTTACAAGGTGAAACGATTAATCGTGCACCGTTTACAGCGGAATTAGACGCAAGTGATATTGAAAAAGGAACATATCCTCACTTCATGCTTAAAGAAATCGATGAGCAACCACTTGTAATCCGTAATATCATTCAAAAATATCAAAATGAAAATGGCGAAATTGAACTAGATGAAGACATCCGTGGTGCAATTTTAGATAGCGATCGTATTTACATTATTGCGTGTGGAACAAGCTACCATGCTGGTCTTGTTGGAAAGCAGTTCATCGAGAAATTTGCAAAAGTACCTGTAGAAGTACATGTAGCAAGTGAGTTCTCTTACAACATGCCATTATTAACAGAAAGACCATTCTTCATTTACATTTCACAAAGTGGTGAAACAGCGGATAGCCGTGCAGTACTTGTGCAAACAAATGAAATGGGTCATAAAGCATTAACAATTACAAACGTACCAGGTTCTACGCTTTCTCGTGAAGCTGACTATACATTGCCTTTATACGCAGGACCAGAAATCGCAGTTGCTTCTACGAAAGCTTACACAGCTCAGCTTGCAGTACTTTCAATCTTAGCAGCTGACATTGCAAAAGCAAAAGGTGAAGTACTTGATTTTGATTTAACACATGAATTAGGACTTGTAGCAAATGCAATGGTCGTACTTTGTGATCAAAAAGAAGAAATGGATACACTAGCAAAACAATTTTTAGCAACAACACGCAACTGCTTCTTCATCGGACGTAGCGTAGACTTCTACGTAGGTTTAGAAGGTGCGTTAAAGCTAAAAGAAATCTCTTACATCCAAGCAGAAGGATTTGCTGGTGGAGAATTAAAACACGGTACAATCGCTTTAATCGAAAATGGTACACCAGTTATCGCACTTGCTACACAAGAGCACGTAAACCTTGGAATTCGTGGTAACGTGAAAGAAGTAGTGGCACGCGGAGCTAACCCATGTATCATCTCAATGAAAGGCTTAGAAATGGAAGGCGACAGCTTCGTATTACCAGCTGTACACGAAGCACTAGCGCCGCTAGTAGCAGTTATTCCATTACAACTTATCTCATACTACGCAGCACTTCACCGCGAGTGTGACGTTGATAAGCCACGTAACTTAGCTAAATCTGTTACGGTTGAGTAGGAGATTGGTAGAGTAACTAGTTTGTGCAAATTTAAAATAAAGTCGTATCATTTTACCCCTTTAGATTATCTAAAGGGGTGTTTTTATAGTGAAAAAAAGAACATCTGGAATTGAAAGATCGATTAAGGAACTATTGAGTGACAATAAGTTGTTTCGTTAAATGGTCAGGCTGTTGAAAAATAGATTTAATAAATTATATAATTTATTGTAAACTGAGTTCACACAATTATTTAGACGATTTATTATAAAACATATACTTAAAGGAGGAGACTAATATGCCAGAGAATAAAAATGAGTTGCCAGTAGAACAGCGTGAAGAATTAATCAGAGCATTGAAAGCTCGTTTTGAGAAAAACATGAACCGCCATGAAGGTCTTGAATGGGCTAAAGTCCAAACAAAGTTGGATGCTAATACTGAAAAAATGTGGTCGCTCAACGAAATGGAAGTAACTGGTGGAGAACCGGATGTTGTTGGTCATGATAAAGAGAAGGACGAATATATTTTTTATGATTGTTCAGCGGAAAGTCCTAAAGGTCGCAGAAGCCTTTGTTATGATCGTGAAGGGCTAGAGTCAAGAAAAAAACATAAACCAGAAAATAACGCTATTGATATGGCAACTGCCATGGGCATTGAACTATTAACGGAAGAACAATATCGGGCGTTGCAAAAACTTGGGAATTTCGATATGAAAACTTCGAGTTGGGTACAAACGCCCTCTGATATTAGAGAACTTGGCGGTGCCCTTTTTTGCGATTGCCGCTTCGGGCACGTTTTCGTTTATCACAATGGAGCAGAATCCTATTATGCTGCCAGGGGCTTTCGTGGTTCGCTAAGGGTCTAAATTTTGCACAGACAGCTAAATTTGAATTTGAGGACGGATCCACCTAGGGAAAAATTTTAATTTCATCCTTCAACTATCGGGCGCTTTAATGGAGGAAGGATCACAGAAATGATCAAACTTTATTACAAACCAACATTTATTGTGACTTTTAATAAAGAATAATATAAATCATCTCATAAGATATCGCTATCTGATGAGTTGATTTTTTGTTACAGTGAAAAAAGATTAAATTCCATGTATGTTGATATATCATTATCAAAATTGAATATTGAATAGATAAAATAACGCCCTCTAAATTTTTTAGAGGGCGTTATTTCGTATAGGTAGATTATTCAGCAAAAAAAGTTCTACTATTTAGATGAAATAAAAGAACATACAAAAAATCCTTGGCGGTCAGCGTAATTTAATATATAAATAAGAGGTATTATTTGGAATAGGGGGAAGGCTTCTGTGAAAAGAATGATCATAGTTTCCAGGTTAGCACTTATAGTAGGATTAGTAGCGGGGTGGTTTAATTAACATGAAAAAAAATATAGATTTTAATAAGAAAGCTTTTGAAAACTACATGGCTGTTTATCCTGTAAATGATATAAGAGCTCAAATAATTGCCCTTGTTCTTGTGGGGGCAGACGTATTTATTCTTTTGCCCGCTTTTGCGAATCCTTTTCGATTACTATATATATATATATATATGTAGTAGCTACTCCAGTTGTTTTTTTAAATTTGTGGGCGATATGGATTATTATAAATCCTCGGAAACGACAATTACAATACACCCTATTTCGAGGAGTATATGGAATCGTATGTTCAGTCGGATTATTGGTTATAACTCAAAAATATGCATATGAAGTGTTAGAATTACAAACCCCAATCTATTTTATTTTTTCAGTTGGTTTGTATATTTTTGCTTTGTATTATTTTTATAAAAATCATATTAAAAAACTTCAGGAACCAATCAAGAAATCAAAATCATCGAAAGGAACTGGTAGTGTAAAAGTAGCAGCTTTTGCAGCAGGATTGGGGCAGTTAATTGCTAATATAATTCTGAGCATCGCAACACAACAGATGGGGGCAGTTGTATTTATGTGTGCATGCACAACGTTTTCGTTTGCTTTGTTTTATGTCATTATGGAACTCCATAGGTATTATTATTTACGGAAGCATATAGAAGGTGGAGAGAAAACACATACAACCTTTTAAAGAGGCTTTATTGAATTTTAAGTATATGATTGCAGTCCTCTTATAGTCATTAAAGGCTATGGAAAAGAGAAGGGAGAAACAACCTCATGAATTTGGAATTACATTTAGATAGCAGAGAAGCCTTTTTTCTATTTCGAATGATAGGGATGGAAGAAGTGAAAGGATTTGAAAATCCATACAAAGGCTGTACAGTAGAGCAAATAGATCAAGAGTGGGAAAAAGTGAAAACAACTCTTATAGAAGATGGAGTATTGAAAGAAACAGACGGTAAACTCACTATTGAACCAGATACAATGTATTTTTTAGAGATTTGTAAATTCAATGATGTGGTTGTTAAACTGGAAATACAAAGTGAGGAACAGGATATAGATGTATACCATTATATTTCATTAGAGAAAGCCGAATTTATGATTCTTGAAGGAAAAAGAATTTCAGCTTCAAAAAGTACATATACTTTTACGATAACAGAAGGATTGAATGAATATATTAATACTATGGGGCGTTGGTTAGACGATACAGAAATGGAGTTTATACATATGAAGGCACGCATTCAAGTAGCAACATATGATCAATTGAATGAGATGTCTTCCAGTTTTTTAATTGGAAATCTAAAGAAATTTTTAATAGAAAAAGAGGAAGTAACAAAGGAATTTGCAGAAGCATTTACATTATCGTTAAAAGAGCATGAATGTTTAGGAAGATGTACTGTTTTTTCTAGTAAAGATGGGAAGCATAATAGAAAAAAGATAAGGTTTTTAGTAGGTCGAGGTTATAACTGGTTCATGATAGAAAAGCAAAATGAGTTAGAGGTGTGTAATTTAAAGGATACGGTATTTTTAGAAAGATTATTTTTTGAAACAACAGGAGTTACTATGACAGTTGCTTCAAAGTATATGATGAAAGATAGAGTGAGGATAGGGATAAGTAATGCTTGGTCGAAAGTGACAGGATGGTTTAAGTGAGATCGTTTGCTCTTAAAATAATACTAAAGAACTTTATAATCCTCCCATACTCATTAATGTAGATTTGAAATAAAGTGGCGATATTTTAATTAAAGGATTCTAAATGAGTTTTGACCAATCTTTCTTTATGGATTCTTTTTGCTTCTCACTAAATAAGGATTTGCAAAACATTTCTGATCAAACTTTATTCGAAACCAACATTTATTGTTAACTTGAAATAAAGTTTAACCGTCGTACCCCTTTAGATATGATTATCTAAAGGGGTGTTTTTATACCCAAAGGCAAAAGAACATCTGATAGGGAAAGATATATTTACAATCAATATGCATGATTGAACATATAGCGCGAGAAGAACTTTGTTAGGTTTCGTCATTATGATCAAAGGTTATTACTACATTTCCCTTTTTATGTCCTTTTTCTACATATCTATGAGCTTCTGGAATTTGTTCTAGTGGATAACGTCTATCTATGACGGATTTTATTTTCTCTGCCTCGATAAGCGTTTTGAGGAAATTTAAATCTTCAGTACGTACTTTTGCTATCATTCCTTCGACTGACACGTATGTCCCGTTGGAAGTGAGTGCTTTCTTGCAATTAGATTTTGTGTTTTTTCCGACTGCATCAAAGATAATCTCATAGCGTTCCTCTCTTTCTGTAAAATTTTCTTTCGTGTAATCAATTACGTTATTAGCCCCTAAAGATTTTACTAACTCTAAATTTGTAGTACTACATACCCCAGTAACTTCTGCCCCAAAGTATTTGGCAAGCTGTACCGCGGAAGTTCCTAGGGCTCCAGAAGCTCCATAGATAAGAACTTTTTGCCCGTTTTTGATATTTGCTTTTCTAAGAAAATACAATGCTGAAGTTCCCCCAAAAGGAATGGAAGCAGCTTCCTCATAAGTCACGTTTTCCGGTTTTATTGCCAACAATCCATTTTCAGGTATACATGTGTACTCAGCGTGAGCCCCAACACTCATTCCTGTTAATGCAAAAATTTGATCACCTTTCTTGAATTGTGTTACATTTTTGCCTATTGCTTCGATTTCTCCTGCTAATTCTACCCCTAATATAGGTTTTCTCGGTTTTCTAAGGCCTAGGATGATTCGCATGGGAATCCAGTACAAAATAGGACTATTGAAACCTCGAATTCTACAATCCCCAGATGTTACCGTTGTCGCGTGAATTTTTACTAGTATTTCATTATCTCTGGGAATAGGTTTTTTGACCTCTTTGAGTTGAAGAACATCGGGCGGTCCGTATTTTGTGCATACAATTGCTTTCATAACGTCCCTCCTTTAATTATTTTAATCCCATGATATTTTCTCTGGTTTTAAAAAATGCTCTTTTCTGTTGTTCTTTTATAGAGATTATTTAGTGCAAACATTATTTGTATTGCTTTCTAGTAATTAAATATTTTTATATAAAAAGCAAAAATGCCCTTCTCTTAGGGCATTTTTTACATTGGTGGCTTCATAATCTCCTGCATAATCCCACCTATGCTCATTAAAGTTGTCATAATTACAAATAACACAATAACGAGCACTATAACTTTCTTCTTATGTAATCCTGTTAAAACGTATAATCCAATACCTAAGACGATATAGTACCAAATGGCGAATACATCTACCCTTTGCGCCATAGCATGTAAGATGAGGTTATCGGTTAATAAGGGTGCTAAACTCGTATAGGAAATTTGATAATTTCCTAGTAAAATAGAGATGGTTCCGTTCAATAACATACCGAGTTTCATAATGAATACGGAATAGAGCGTAACGCACAGTAATTCTTTATAAGTTGTGTCGACTCCAAAAAAGATCATAATGTTTTTATAGAAAATAGGGGCGCAAAACACGGATATAATTCCGCTAACTGCAGCAAAGCCGAAAGTAGTTAAGAAAGTAATATGAGTAGGAATTTGAAAAGCAGAATTACTGTTCATTTGTTTGATTGCAGGATTATTCAGTGTGACATATGAGATAAGGGCGCTTGTAATGATTGTTAAAAGTAAAATAATGATTAATGGTAGGATAATTGGCTTGTGAGTACGCATTCTTTGGAATTGTAGTGTGGGTGAAGTGATCATGCTGAATATAGACGGTTCTTTGGTAAGAGCATCGTTTAATACTGTATTTGTTTTCATGATTACTCCTTTCTTTTTAGGTATTCATTTCCAATTTTATCATAAAAATATTTTATCTTCCCATTTTTACCTCATTAACCCTTATTTGGTATAATTAAATATAAGACACAATAAAAGGAGAAATTGCCTTTGATTAAATTCTTAGTTTTGGCTATTCTCACTTTGTTTTTGATTCCATGGACAAGGGGCGGTAAGGCACTTCGTACAGTGGATAAAGAAGGATCTGAGAAAGTTGTAAAGAAGAAGACAGCACCCATTTTAGTTATTCCAATTTTACTTTGGATTGGTATTGCAATCTATGAATATTTTTGGTTAATTGATGACCGTGTAGATTCGATTCTTACACATTATTCTGTTGTAATTGCAGTGTTAATTGGAGTAGTCCTCGTTTCTCAAGAGAGAAGGGGAAGATTAGAAGTTAAGTTAAAAGCAATAGCGATGCTTGTTTTACTTGTATCTTATGGATATTTTGGTTACTTGCATGATCTAGTAATCTCGCAAAATAAATATGATTCTGTTGTAAAAGAAGAAAAAGATATTTCAGAGCCATTTACGGAAAATGATCAACCGTTTACTGTGCCTCCAAAAACGGCAGAAAATAAGATGAAAAAGGTATTTGGAGATATTCCAAAAGTGGCTTATTTTGAATTAGGGGAGCTTACACCACAAATGGTGAATGGAGAAGCGTTATATGTAGCTCCAATTGAAGTCTCAGGATTCTTTAAAGCGCGTAAGGCAGAAACAATCCCAGGTTATGTGACGATGTCTGGTACAAATCCTGATGCAGAAGCTAAATTGCAACTTGGATATAAAATGAAATATGTGCCGAGTATGTTCTTTAGTAATAACTTGGAGAGGGTTGTTCGAAAAGCAGAACCAAACCTTATCTTTAAAGGAAAACCGAAGTTTGAAGTAGATGATAAAGGAAAGCCATATTATACAATGACATATGGTGAATTTATTTCCGGAAGGTCAGGATTTGAAGTGCAAGGCGTTGTAGTTGTGGATGCACAAACAGGTGATGTGAAAAGATATGATAAAGGGCAAGCACCTAAGTTCATAGATGGTGTATTAAATCATGAGACAGCATCAACATTAAATACGTACTTCGGTAAGTTCATACATGGTTTTTGGAATACGAAATTCTCTCAAAGTGATGTAAAGATTCCAACCGAATGGGGAACGAAGGAAGGGGTTACACCAATATTCGGGAAGGATGGAAAACTGTATTACTTTACAGATTTTACTTCTCCAAAAGAAGGTGTCGATTCCGCTTTAGGTTATTCCTTAGTAGATGCACGTACAGGGAAGCTGTATTACTATAATGGAAAAGAAGTAAAAGGGATTATGGATGGTTCGGCTGCTACAGAAGTGGTGGATAATTCCTTTAAGAGGGAAAAATGGCATGGAACAATGCCTGTTATTTATAATGTATACGGCAAACCTTCTTGGATTGTACCTGTTATTGATGATGGAGGGTTAGTGCGTGCCCATACCGTTATCTATGCTTCAAACGCAAAAGTGTTTGCGGCAGGCTCAACGCAAAAAGAAGCCCTTGAAAATTATAAGAGTGTGCTAACTGGAAGCGGCGATTCATTCCGTCCGACTTCAAGCGGAAAAGAAGCACAAAAGGAAGGCGTTGTACAACGCGTCTACAAAGAAAAATCAGGTGAAAACACAATTGTATTTGTACTGCTGGAAAATGAGCAAAAGGTATTTATGATTTCAGCAAAAGACTTCCCATATGCCATGTTTACAGAAGTCGGAGATCTAATTCAAATCACATATTTAGATACAGGGGAAACGATGTCTTCTGTATCTAAATTTACAAATGGCAACCTGAAAAAGTAAAGCGATAGAGATTCTATCGCTTTTTTTCATTTCGTTACACAGGAAAGTACGGTGTACTTGACGTATATTTAAGTTGTAACTATAATTGTTACGATTCGAAGTTTATAATGGAAAGGGTGAATGATGGAAGTGAATGAAGTTAATCACGATGTATATAAACCTGTAAAAGCAAACAGGTTATGGATGATTCTTGTATTAGGGACACTCACAGCAATTGGGCCATTGTCTATTGATATGTATTTACCTTCGTTACCAAAATTAACGGATGATTTACAAACGAATGCTTCTCTCGCTCAGCTTACTTTAACAGCCTGCTTGCTAGGGCTTTCGGTTGGACAATTATTTGTTGGCTCAATTAGTGATATTTATGGACGGCGCAAACCGCTTATTATTGCTCTTATTATTTATGTTGCATCTTCTTTACTTTGTGCCGTTGCACCATCTATTTGGAGTCTAGTTCTTTTACGTTTCTTACAAGGAGCCTCAGGTTCCGCTGGTATTGTTATATCTCGTGCTATGGTACGTGATATGTACTCAGGTTCTGAGATGACCAAATTTTTCTCGCTGCTTATGTTAGTAAATGGAGCAGCACCAATTTTAGCGCCAATTATTGGAGGACAATTGTTACAATTTACATCGTGGCGCGGAGTTTTTATCGTTCTTGGAGCGATAAGTGTATTTATGTTAGTATCCGCTACTTTTGTGTTACGTGAGACATTACCTCTTGAAGAGAGGGAAACAGGTGGTTTATCAGGAACATTGGCGACGTATGGGAATTTGCTAAAAGATCGTTTGTTTATGGGATATGCTTTGTCCCAAGGATTAGTATCAGCAGCCATGTTTGCTTACATTTCGGGATCACCGTTTGTGTTGCAAAATATATACGGGGCATCACCACAAGAATTTAGCCTATTCTTTGCTATTAATGGTATTGGTATTATTATTGCCAGCCAAATTACCGGCCGTTTAGCAGGGAAGATAAGTGAGAAAACTTTATTTGTAACTGGTATTGGAGTTGCAGCTGTCGGTGGTATTTCCTTACTTCTCACGATTGTACTAGGGATTGGATTAATTGGTGTGTTATGTTCATTATTCCTTGTTGTATCGAGCGTTGGGGTTGTATCAACAACAGGTTTTTCGTTAGCGATGAGAAATCAAAAACAAGCTGCAGGAACAGCTTCAGCTTTGCTTGGATTATTGCAGTTTATTTCTGGGGCACTTGTTGCACCTTTAGTAGGTATTGGAGGAACTCATACTGCATTGCCTATGGGGGTTATTATTGCTCTTTGTGAAATGGGAGCAGTTTTATGTTATCTCTTGATGGCAAAGCCTAGTGAAAGGCAGTTTATATTGCAAGAAAAGAAAGATTTAGAGGCATAAAAGAAAGCCGCAACGTATGGTTGCGGCTTTCTTTTATTATTAACAAGTAACCAAACAAAATATGGTCCATCAATAAGAGCTGTAAAGACCCTAGTTGAAATTTCTAAGGGAGTATATATAGAATCTAAAAAATCTCATTATTCGATAAATTAATTGTTTTTGCTAGGCTATTTCCTTATAATGGATATGGGGTCTAGCTTATGGGATTCTTTGTATTTTATTATTCAATGAAACTATAAAATCCATAAACTAGAACAAAAATGGGATGAGGAGTGTTAGTATGCTGAAGAAAGTAAGTGCCGTAACTCTCGTATCACTTTTAGCTTTTTCGCCTGTTGCGGCGTTGGCGGCACCTGAGGAAATTGTAAAAGAAACACAGATGCAAAATCAAGAAAAGGTAACTACAAAGCAAAATGACATCAAGGATCCGACAGTAAACGGGGATAAAGTACAACAGGAACAAGGCAATGGGGAAGTAAAGAAAGAAGAGTCTAAAGAAGTAGTGAAGGATGTACAACAAGAGAAGATAGACCCACAAAAACAACAGCCTACTTCAGAAAAGAAAGGCGAATTAGTAAAAGAAGCTGAAAAAGAAGAAAAGAACGGGTCAAATGTGAAGAGTGAGCCAGAAAAACCAGAAGCTGCAAATCCATCAGGACAGCCGGCAAATACACCTCCAGCCAAAGAATCAAAAGAGGATGCTAAGGATTTAAATCAGATATCTACTGCTGATTTTAGCGGGAGTGTGGTAGGCAAAGCGAAATGGGATGCACAAAAAAATCATTATGTATTAGATGTCACTGCAACTGTGACGAATAACTCAAAAGAAAAGGTAAGTGGTGTATATCTTGGTGTTTCTATCCCAGAAGGGCTAGGTGGAGACATAGAACTTGAGGATGGTTCTGAAGCTATGTCACTGCCATTGCCAGATATGGAACCGGGAAAAACTGTTGCAAAAAATGTAAAAATACCTGTACTTGGAAATGTAGCTGGAAAAGAAGTAAATAAAGATATCGGACTATATTTACTTAATAAGGGTAGATATGAATCTCTTGGCAAAATTAAAGGAAGTGCGAATCTTGATTTTTCCGAGATGAATAAAGATTTACGTTTTGAAGGTAAGGCAAAAGTTACAACTTGTGTACCGAATTTAAAGGAAAACCAATTTACATTAGATTTCTTATTAACGACTCAAAACTTAACAATGGATGAGTTAAAGGGCTTTGATGTGCAAATTGATGTTCCACAAGATATTAAATTAACAATTCCAGATCATTATACACAAGGAGAAATTCCGGATTATCTAAAAGATGGTTCTTTGCAAGGTGGAACTGATAAAGGAACAATGAACTTAGATATTAAATGGAATGGAAACACAGCGACAGTTCCAGTTAAAGCAATGAAAGCTGGAGAAGGATCCGCATTATATTTCCAAGTTGTTGGAGAAACAACTAAAGATTTAAAGGATTTAAAAGTTACATTTACAGCAAAACGTGGAGATCAAACAATTACAAAACAAGTAGCGATTGAGAAAGTAGAACAAAAGGACTGTAAGAAACAAGATGATAACAATACAGGTGGAAATAACAAGGATGATGGTAAAAGTAATGGTGGCAACAAGCCTGATACACAGGTGCAAAATCCAAATCAGGTAAATAATCAACCAACAAAGGTTACACCAACACCGACACCAACAAAAGTTATTACAACACCAAAGGTAGATAATACAAAATCTCTTCCACAAACAGGTGCTTCAAGTAGCGATAATTTATTGACATTACTTGGAGTTGTAATGCTTGCTGGTGGTGCTTTTGTATATAAACGCGGTCGTACAACTGTTAATAAATAATAAGCGGTAAAAATACATATCTGATTTTTCCGTTTAAAAGAGCCCCGGTATATTACCGGGTTTTTATTATTTTTTTTGAATTATGTCATACATGTTATTCGTAATTGCCTCGTATAAAACAGCTAGTTTATCCCAAACCCATCGATTCGAATCAACCTCTTTTTCCCCGCAGTCAATAATATCTGTATGGTCTGTAATTCTATAAGCTCGTTCTACGATTATCGGAGCGATTTTTGGTATACGAGGAATATTTTTTAATATATCGGCAAAGTTTCCAATATAAACATGGCCAATAATTTCAATTGCTAGTGATTGATCAGATATATTGAGAATTGTACCGTATTGGTTTGTATGTTCTTGTTTTAAATATTGAGCGAGTTTGAGAGGGGTGTGTTTCTTTTTTAGTACGCGGTGGAGACTATCTGTATTTTCAATATGGAGTGACCTTTCACGTATGAGAATAGAGAGTTCCTCTTCCATAAATGATATTTTGTTGTACATATATATTGCTCCTTTTATTTTATAAAAATGAATAATGATTTTTTAATATAGTTACTTCATGTATATGCCAGTCTACCATGCAATGTTCTATATGTGTGCTTACAGTTTTGTAAGGCACAGGGAAAACTTATGGAGATACTGGCTGTATAAAGTGACGGTACTGTGACAAAGATGATGATATATATCTAAAAGTAAGTTCATAAGTGCAAAATTTGAGTCGTTCTCGTTATAATAACAAGAGGAGACAAGTAGTAGACGTAGATAAAAGGAGAGTAACAGATGAAGAAAGTATGGGGTATTGTCTTGCTTGGAAGTATGCTCCTTCTAGCAGGGTGTAATGGAGACAAGGATGTAAAAGAATCAAAAGAAAAAGTAGAGCAATCAACTGCTCAGTCAGAAGATATGAAAGCATATCGTGATGTGCATAAGAAATATGATGAGAAAATGAATAAAGAGTTAAATGAATCTCTGAAGTTATGGGAAGAAGCAAAAGAAAAAGGCGGGAAAGCGTTAGGTCACCCGGAGTTTAAAGAAGATGTACAAAAAGTAACAGCAAGTATGCTAGAAGATATTGATCATGTTCGTAAAGAAATCCGTGTTCCGAAATCAAAAGAACAAGAACATCAGTTATATATTAGCTTCTTAGATGAAACAGAACAAGCAATAAAAAAGTTAGAGAAATTAGCGAAAGAAGAGGATTCGTCATTGATTCGCGACGTAGAAGTTCATTTTGCAACAGCTTCGACGTACTATAAACGCTTTCAAAAAGAAGCCCAAAAATAAAGAAGTAGGCACATTGCCTACTTCTTTATTTTACTTCCTTCTTATATTCTTTCTTCGTTCCATCAGAGAAAACAACTTCTAAATCAAATTTTTGATAGTCTTTATCAAGTTGGAATACATCAACAACTTGATCAATTACTTCTTGGTCTGGTGTGTCTTTATCAAATTTTAATTTTTGTAGAAGTGGTCCTAGTTTTGTAACAGCTTCATCGCCTGTTAATTTTGCATCTGTTTTATGATCCTCAATTTTTGCTTCCATTTGTTTTTCATTTGCTTTATTTTTGTAGTCTGCTTCATAGTCTTTTTTCGTATCTTGATAATCAGTATCTAAACTAAATTCATTAAAATTAAGTTTTAAATCTTGCGTTGCTTCCTGTTTTGTTTCTTCAGTTGTTTTCTTATCATCAGATGCTGCGTTGTCCTGATTATTTGGATTACACCCTGTCATTACGGGTACAAGCATAAGAGTTAAAAGAATTGAAAGTAGAATTCTCATTATATATTCCTCCTTATTGTATCTTTCCTTCTATACAAGTTTTTCCCAAATCTATGTAATTATGTATACGTTTGAAATAAATTATTTCCCTTGTGCCATACAGGATACTTCGCAATTTAAATCAAAAAAATTTTGTATGTATATGGTAAATTTGGAGTGTAAGGAGGGGCTAAAATGTATGGGGAATATAAAGAGGTTATGAAAAAGGCAGTTTTGTATATTGAAGAGCATTTAGATGAAGAGCTTACAACAGAGAGAGTCGCTTCTTATAGCGCTATATCTATGTATCATTTTCATCGTATTTTTCAAAGTTATCTAGGAATGAGTGTCACTGAATATATTCGAAAAAGAAGATTAACACATGCGGCACAAGTATTAGTAATGACGGAAAGGTCAGTTCTTGATATTGCAGTGCAATATGGTTTCTCTTCACAAGAGGCATTTACAAGGTCGTTTAAACGTATGTTTCATTTGCCACCGAAAAGATATCGTACATATTTTCAATCATTTTATATAGAAAGAGAGGGAGTTGCAATGCAAAAAGGATTACCAAAAGGATGGGTATTAAGCGGAAGTCACCCTACAGAATATGAAATGGGGCTAGATTATGAGATTGTTCATCAAGGAAAAGCATCAGCTTATATAAAAGCGAAAGAGGATGTTACACATGGTGGGTTTACAACACTTATGCAAATGTTTAAAGCTGATAAATATAGGGGCAAGCGTTTGCGTCTAACGGCATTTATTAAAAGTGAAAGTGTGAAAGACTGGGCGGGACTGTGGGTGCGTGTGGACGGAAAAGATACAGATCCATTAGCTATGGATAATATGCAAAATCGACCAATTAAAAATACAACAAACTGGCAGCCATATTCAGTTGTGCTAGATATAAAAGAAGAAGCACTTGGCATTGCATTTGGTATTTTATTATCAGGAGAAGGCTGCATATGGGCGGACGGTTTTCGATTTGATGAAGTTGATGAAAAGGTGCCGTCAACGGATCTAGCTGAAAATTTTTACGAGACTCTTTCTGAAAAACCTACGAATTTACAATTTGAAGAAGTAGAAGAATAAGAATAAGAAAAGGTGAGAAAGAATCCATGTGGAAAATGCTATTTTATTCAGTCTCAGAACTATTGAAGTTAGAGACCCCATTTTATTTTTTTATATGGTTTTTTGCATTATTTATAATAGGTGTACTAAATGAAATGATAGAAGTAATAGGAAAAAGAAGAGTCTTTTTCCTATTACTTCTTAAAGCTAGTGTGGAATGTTTGCTAGCATTAATTATTTGTATTGGTGTTGGTATTCTTGCATTTCGTGGTATTCATTTTATATTTCCAAATCAAATTGATCCGTATGATGTTGCCTATGGAAGATGGTTTGCATTTATTGCATTAACATTATTTATGATTATTGGTTTTTTTGTAAAGGTTACGAAAAAGAGAACAAGGGTGTGGTTGCAACCTATTGGAGTTATCGCTCAATTTTTCTTTTTTAGTATAGGGGTTTGGGGAGCAATTATTATGTTTCAGCCATCTCTACACATAAGTATGCTAGCTCTGTCTTTAGTTAGTTTGATATTAACCATACTTCAAATTTTTTGTTGTTTATACGAATATCGTTCTTAATCATTTACAAAAAGTGGATTGACAATAGTCAGAAAAGTTATATAATCTAAATGTAAGTGATCACTTGCATGAGAAAGAGAGGATTATATGGCGCGCTCAAAGACAGCAGAGAAAATTATTCAAGCAGCAATTGAGTTAATAAAAGAAAGAGGATATAAAGCAGCAACAACGAAAGAAATCGCAATGCGTGCTGGCGTCAATGAAGTAACGATATTTCGTAATTTTAAAAACAAAAAGGGCATCATTGAAGCAGCCGTTTATGATTTTTCATATGTGCCTCATTTAAAACAGTTTCTACAAACAGAAATCGTGTGGGACTTAGAGACGGACCTGAAGAATTTGGCAAGGCATTATCATCAATTTTTGAATGAAGTGAAAGATATAATCGCTATTGGTATACGAGAAACAGGTGAATTTCCCGAATTGGATGATGAAATTGCTAAGATACCAAAAGGATTAAAGGAAGAATTGATGATTTATTTTGAAAAGATGCAGCAAAAGGGAAAAATTATTGATACGAATATTGAAGCACAAGTAATGAACTTCATATGGATTAATTTTGGTTATTTTCTATCTAAATTACGCTTTGAAAATCGATTCATAGAAAACAACGATGAGAATTTTATTGAACATAATATAGTGTTATATGCTAGGGCATTAAGACCCTAGTATTTATTTAAAATTAAATGCAAGTATGTACTTGCTTGCGGAGGGATGGAAAGATGAATACATTGAAACAATTTTTTAAAATGCCAGGTACGTATGTAGGGATTGTAGTGGCATTAGCGTTCCAGCTCATTTTCTTTTGTGTCTGGCTTACAGCGTATGATGGAGTAAATGAAAGAGCAGATCAAATGAAAATCGCCATCGTGAATCAGGATACGAACATAGGAAGCAAAATAGCAGAAGGTTTACAGAAAAACTTACCTTTTCAAGTAACCAAAGAGAAATCTATGGAAAAAGCAAAAGAAGAAATGGATGAACATGTATACGATATGATTATTGAAATTCCTACTTCTTTTTCAAAGGATATAAGTTCAAAAGGAAAGACAGATTTAAACTTTCATATCAATCAAGCAAACTCTATGATGGCAAAGCAGATGATGGAAGGCATTGCGAAACAAGTTCATGACAATGTAAATAAAGAGGTAGCAGGTTATAAACGGCAAGCGATTACTGGAAAATTACAGACTATGGGATCAGAGGGTATAGAAGCAATAAAAGGTTTAACAGAAGATTCAGTTGGATTTACAGTTCATAAAGTGAATGATGCAAAAGGATTCTCCGTAAATATGGTGCCGCTTATGATTGTGTTAGCTTCATTTGTAGGAGCAATGATTATGAGCATGGAGTTATCTAAAGTGGCAAAACAAGTAGAGGGAGGTTGGAGCAATTTTTTTTCACGACAGGTGATTAACGGTGTAGTATCCATTCTACTTGCGTGCATTACAATTGGCTTAATGAAAGGATTTCAAATTGGGGTGCAAGAAATGGTATGGAATGTAGGGGTATTTCAAACAATTGTCTTCTTTGCTTTCCTATCAATAACTCAAATGTTTATCACCTTATTTGGAAATGTGGGCATGCTTTTTAATATTATTTCACTTTCTTTGCAGCTCGTAAGCTCCGGTGTGATGGTACCACATGCAATGTTATCAAAAACATATCAAACAATCGGTGAATTATTTCCCGCCACGTACGCTGCGAATGGTTATTATACAATAATATTTGGTGGTGGAAATTTAAAAGGGAATATTATTTCTCTATTATTTATAATTGTCATTACACAAATTGTAGCTTTAGTTGCTGTAGGGATATCATTTGTATTAAAGGGAAAAAGGCCTTTAGTAAAAGCAGCATAAAGAAACAGGGTATCCTTTTGAAGGACACCCTGTTTCTCTTATAATTGAAGCTTTTGCTAAAATGAAATTCTGCAAGGGTAGATTACTTTTCAATTTTAGCCCATTTGAAGTTAAGAGGTCCTGCGAAATCAACTTCAATGATCCCTTTTACATAAGAACGTTCTAAGTAAGATGTACCATTTTGGTATAGAGGAGAAATAACAGCATCTTTAAATAAGATTTTTTCTGCTTGTTTTAAAGCTTCCCAGCGTGCTTTTTCATCACCAGCTAAGTCAGTTTTAACTTTTTGAATTAAATCATCAAATTCTTTATTAGAGTAGTGATCTAAGTTGTATGAGTTATCAGTTGTAAATAACTCTAAGAATGTAATCGGATCAGCAAAATCAGGACTCCAACCATCGACAGCAATATCATAATTTCCTTGTAATAATAATGTGACTTGTTGTTTGCGTGGTTGAGGCTTCACGTTTATTGTTAAACCTTCTAAGTTTTTTTCTAGTTGTTCTTTTAAATATTCACCTGTTTTTCTAGAAAGGTCATTATCACTTGTTAATAATTCAATTGAAATTTTATCTGAGCCTAATTCTTGTTTTGCTTGTTTCCAGAATTTCTGTGCATCTTTTGTATTTTCCTTCGTTAAATTACCGTTCTCCTCCCGGAAGTCTTTCCCGTTTGGTCCTTTTGCAAAGTTCTTTGGAATTAAAGAATATGCTGGGAGAGAACCGTCATTTAAAAGAACATTTACAAATGCTTTTTTATCTATTGATTTATCAATAGCTTGGCGGACATTTACATTTTGTAATGTTTTATTTTTTTGGTTCATACGTACGAATTGTACCCCAACATCCGGACGTTCTTTAAAGTTACTATCTTTGCGATATTTATCAACAAGATCAGATGTTAAAGTAAGACGATCAATTTGTTTGGATTCATATAAATTAACTGCCGTTGAATGATCTTTAACGATATTAAAGTTAATTTCTTCAATTTTCACAGTATCCTTATCCCAATAGTCAGGATTCTTCTTAAATTTAAAGCTTTGTTCATGTTTCCAATCACTTAATGTAAAGGCCCCATTATATATAATTGTATTATCTTCTAATGCATATTTATCCCCTTGAGATTTGAAGAACTCTTCATTAATTGGTAAGAATGTTGGGAACGCCGTTAAGCTAATAAAGTAGGGAACAGGGCGCTCTAATTCTACTTCAAAAGTGTGGTCATCGATTGCTTTTACCCCAAGCTGATCAGCTGGAAGTTCTTTATTATTGATCTTTTTCGCATTTTTTATATCAAAGAATAGAAATGCGTATTCAGAAGCGGTCGCTGGGTCAACTGCACGTTGCCAAGCAAAGACAAAATCTTTTGCTGTAACGGGAGTACCGTTTGACCATTTTGAATCTCGTAAATGGAATGTATATTTTGTTTTATCGGGACTTACCTCATGAGACTTTGCAACACCAGGAACAGGCTTATTTCCCTCACCAAGATTATATAGGCCTTCAAATACGTTTCTCATTACTTGGCCAGAGTCAGTATCTGTAGCACGAGCAGTGTCCATTGTACGGATTTCTGTGCCAGTAGCTAAGTTCAATACTTGTTTATCAGGAGCTTTATCTTTTGCTTTCGCTCCGCTTGCATCATCTTTATAGCTACCGCACCCTGTTAATAAAATACTTGCTCCTAAAACTGATGCTACAGTGGGTACAAATTTCTTTTTCATTTTGAATTCCTCCCTAAATTGTTTAGTTATTTTCAAAAAATGAGTGTTGAACAATTTATGAGGGAAAGAAAAAATCCCTCTTTTCTTATCGAGAAAGAGGGAATTTTGTTTATAAGACATGTACCTGTATATAAACGAAGTCCCTCATTCTATCTTTCAAGCGTAAAGCTTGCAGGAAGTGGCACAGTATTCAAAGTGAACCTGTTGCCGAGGTTTCAAAGGGCCAGTCCCTCCACCTCTCTTGATACAATGAGTAAACAAATAAGTCGTATTATTTTTTGTTTCTTTGATTATTCAAAATATTACACCTGGGAGAATGAACTGTCAATGAAACAAAATATAATTTAAATTTTCAGTTTTTTAAGTGGTGATACAAAAAGAAAGGTCACTGTGCAATTACACAGTGACTCTCATTTTAAAAATCGAAATTATCAGGGTCTGGACCAACACGGTGATTTTCATTTAATGACTGAATGGCTTTCATATCTTCAGCGCTTAATTCAAAATCAAAGATGTTTGCATTTTCGATAATGCGGTGTTCTTTAATGGATTTAGGAATAGTTACAACTTCGTTTTGCAGATCCCAGCGTAAAATGATTTGTGCTGTGGATTTGTTATATTTTGTAGCAATTTCTTGTAATGTCGGATGGTCAAGTAATTGCCCTTGCATTAATGGTGACCAAGCTTCAAGCTGAATGTTATGTTCTTTACAGAAAGCATGAAGCTCTTCTTGTGTTAAGCGTGGGTGATATTCCACTTGGTTAATCATTGGTTTAATTTCAGCGATTTCTAATACATCTTGTAGATGATGGATGTGAAAATTACTCACACCGATTGCACGAACACGGCCATCTTTATAAAGTTTTTCTAGTGCTTTCCACGTTTCAGTGTATTTCCCTTTTACAGGCCAATGCACTAAGTATAAATCTAAATATTCCAAGCCTAATTTTTGTAATGTTGTTTCGAAAGCTTGTAATGTTGACTCATAACCTTGATCGCTATTCCATACCTTTGATGTGATAAATAATTCTTCACGTGGCATACCGGATTCTCGAATTGCTTGTCCAACGCCTTCTTCATTTTTATAAATGGCAGCTGTATCGATGCTACGATATCCGTTTTTTATGGCTGCTTTTACAGAGTCGATTACTTCTGAGCCCTCTTCAACTTTAAAAACACCTAAGCCAAACCAAGGCATCTTTACTCCATTATGTAATGTTGTGTAATCGTGTAAGCTTTTTACTGTCATATTAATTCCCCCTAGCTTTTTTATTTGTTGATTCAATTGCTTGGTGAATCATCTTTGAAAAATTATATTCATATAAAACCTTTAAACCTTCTGCAGTTGAACCACCTGGTGTTGTTACTTGTTCACGAAGCATAGCCGGATCTTGTTCTTGCTCGAGCATAGCAGCAGAGCCAGCGATCATTTGAATAACAAGGTGTTTTGATGTTGCTTCATCGATTCCATAGCTTTTTGTTGCTTCAATTAAACCTTCAGCAAAGTGGTAAAGGAAGGCAGGCGCACTTCCAGTAACAGCGGTTAGCTGATGAACTTCTTCTTCCGTGCAGAGCTGTGCTGTGCCAATTCCCTTTAAGAGTAGTTGCAGTGTTTCTTGATGCCCATCATTTACGAAACGTCCCATTGTATATAGAGAAATAGACTTTCCAATTGTTGCAGCTGTATTTGGCATAATCCAGGCAACAGGTGTACCTTGAGGGAGTTTTTCTTCTAAATAAGATGGACCAATTCCTGCAGCAACTGTTACAACAAACTGATGGGTTAGGAGAGGTGATAACTCCGCTAATAACTGTTCATGTGCAGCTGGTGGCATCGCTAAAACAATGGTATCTGCATTTTTAATGTGCTTTTTCCAATCATTTGTAATTGAGATGTCATATTTTTTCTCTAATTGCTTAAGTTTCTCTATATTACTTCGATTGGATACAATAATTTCTTCGATGTATTCATTACTTGTTTTGAGCAGTCCGGCGAAGATTGCTTCCGCCATACGACCAGCACCAATAAATAAAATTCTATTTTTCTTTGGCATATCCTTTATTCCTTCCTGCTTAGAATATGTTATAAAAACGATAACATTTTGGAGAGATTTTTGTAAAAAGAAAAGTCTTATAAAGAGATTTTAATAATCAATAATAGGAAACCCCCGAAGCAGATATGCTTCGGGGGTTTGATTCATAGCTTGTGTAATTATGCTTTTGTCATACCAAGTAGAACAGCACCGCCGATAATTAGAACACTACCTAGTGCAATAAATACCATTTGGCGCTTTGTTTTCTTTTCGCCTAAGAAGACAATTGCACCGAATGTTGAGATAACGATACCAGTTTGTGATAGTGGGAAACTTGTTGCCACTCCAACTTTTGGTAAAGAAAGAAGTAAGAATAAGTTACCTGTTCCCCAAAGTAGACCAGATAAAGCGTTACGAATTGCGTATTTGTTAAATGGTTTATGTTTAGATGTCAGTACAACTGCACCAACAAACATACCGACTGCTTGTGGTAGAATAGCAGACCAACCATCGATATTGTACCAACGAATAATAATTACATATACAAGGTAGCCGAAAGTAGAAACAATTAAAGTTAAAAGTCCTTTTTTCAATTGTCCAGGTGGCTGTGCATTTTCTTTATCATCTAATGAAGTGAAGACAACACCGACTACAATTAAAAGGATTGCAATCGTTCCCAGAATAATCGTAGTAGTAGTAGTCCACTCATGGAAAGCGATAACGCCAAAGATAGAAGTTGCAACAAGTTGCATGCCTGTAGAAATAGTAACAGTTGTAGAAACACCTAGTTTTTCTACAGTTTTTAATTGGTTAGCTTGTCCTAAAGCCCAGAATAAACCTGAAATAAAGCCGACAATTAAGATCGTCATAGTTAAAGCTGGTTGAGTAAATATATACATAATTATTGCGAAGAATAAGGCACCGATTGTCATACCTAACGTTTGGCTATATGCGCCGCCGCCCATTTTTACGCTTACTAATAAAATGTTCCCCCATGCAATTGCAGGAAGAAGCGCTAATAAAATGTCCATTACAAGACTCCCTTCTTATTGCTATATTAATATAATTTAAATCGTTAAAACATGATGAAGAACTTACAGTATAAATGCGTTTTCATTTCTTCATTTTTTCAAACACCTAAATATAATAACAGGAAATTGCCCTTTTTAGAAAGTAAATTCAAATAGAATGTATATTTTTATAAATATTAAAATTCTGTTATTTTATTATAATAAAAAAAGATCTCAATTTTTCGATTGAGACCTTTTTTATTTAAAGGGGTTAGGGGAATAAAGTTATTTAACTCTTTTTTCGCTAATGGGAAGAGGGGGGACAATCCAGTTCCCGAAAGCTTTACTTTATATTTTGATTATATGAGATATGGACAATGGTAACTATCGAATTACCTTACAGGATGATTACATTTTTGTAAGGTGGAAAGATATAGGTGATGAATTGTATAAACCCAATAAAAAAAGGACATAAACCATTTTTTGGGTGGAAGAGAGGATCCGTCCATGCATAAGAATGGCTAGTGCCTTTTTAGCTCCATGCCAAGTGAAAACAGAGAGAAGACGGGTGTAAGTCCCCTTTTTTATAGCAAAAACTTATATGTCAAAAAACCAAATGGATTTATCCCGCTATTCTAGGGCAGTAATACTCCCACCTGAAAATTCGGTGAAAGCATTGTCCAGCTCGAGTGGCTAGAATCTCCGGTCGTTTCGCCCCCTCGGACGAGGCAAAAAGCGCCTCTCTGTCGGGTGCTCCAACGTCCTGCGATTCTGAGCGAGCCGCTTCCGCTTTTCTAAAGAAGATAGGTGGGAGATAAACTGCCCGTAAAAGCCCGATTGGTGAGGGCTAATAATCAGTGGAGGATGAAGAAAACCCCAACTGAATAAAGTTTCACTTTATATAGAGTTTCCTTTCATTCTACAAAATACTTTATTTTTCGGGAAATAATATAAAAATAAAGCAGCTTTTGTTGAAAGCTGCTTTAAGAAGTAGTGATTCTTTTATTAATCAGTTGAATGCACAATAAGAATAGGAGTGACATACCGACTGTTATGATGACAAGTGTCCAAGCGAGTGGCATATTACTTGCATCAATTGCCATATAAATGGCTGTAGGAATCGTTTGTGTTTTTCCTGGAATGTTACCAGCAAACATAAGTGTTGCTCCAAATTCACCAAGCGCACGTACAAAGCTTAAGATCATTCCGCTAAGTAGTGCGGGGAATGCAAGTGGAAGGGTGACGTGCAAGAAGACTTGGTATTCACTAGCTCCAAGGTCACGGGCACCTTCTTCAATTTGCTCGTTTGCAATAGAAAACCCTGTCTTTGCCGATTGATACATAAGTGGGAATGAAACGACTGTTGAAGCGATGACAGCAGCCCAGGATGTAAACATAATAGAGTGTTGAAATAATGATTCAATCCATTTACCAACTGGGCTGTTATTCCCGAAAATAATAATGAGAAAGAACCCAATAACAGTTGGCGGGAGCACCATAGGTAATAGAAAAATGGTTTCTAATAACACTTTATAGCGCCACGAGGAGCGAGCTAATACTCGTCCAATAACGGTGCCAAAAATCATAACAATAATGGTGGCGAGTGCAGCTACTTGTAAAGAAAGAAAAATAGGCGACCAAAGTGTATCAAATGCCATGGTAGTTAAGATAAAATTGTAAATCCATATTTTTTAAAGATAGATTGTGCATCTTTTGACTGTAAATATTCATAGAATAAAGTCGCCTCTTTCTTATGCTTGGATTCTTTTATAACCCCTACCGGATAGTGGATCGGTTCATGAGAATTAGCTGGTGCTGCATTTGCAATTTTTACTTTGTCAGAAATAAGAGCATCTGTTTTGTATACAATTCCAGCATCTACATTTCCTGTTTCTACATATGTTAACACTTGGCGGACGTCTTTTGTAAATACAATTTTGTTTTGGAGATCATTCCATAGATTTTCATGTGTAAGAGAAGCTTTTGCATATTTCCCGGCTGGTACAGATTCAGGTGTACCGATTGCTAGTTTCTTCACTTTTTCTTCTTTTAACTCTTGAAATGTTTTAATAGAGCTTTCTTTTGGAACAACTAAAACAAGTTCATTTCCAAGAAGATTTTCCCCTTCTTTTTCATCAATAATCCCTTTTTTTACAAGTGTTTGAAATTTATCTTCGGCTGCAGAGAAGAATAAATCAGCAGGAGCACCTTGCTCAATTTGCTGCTGAAGTGCACCAGAACTACCAAAGTTAAAGGAAAGCTTTATGTTTGGTTTTTTTTGTTTATATTGTTTTTCAATTTCTTTAAAAGCATCTTGTAAACTTGCAGCTGCAGATATTGTGAGTTCAGCTGTTTTTTCTTCTTTAGCATTTGTTTTTTCTTTCTTTTCTCCGCTTGTGCAAGCGGCACTAAATATAAGAAGGAAAGAAAGCATGAATACCCCGATGTACCGCAATGTAAATTTGCTCATAATTATAATCCCCTTTCGTTTCATCACATTAATTATAACTAATTATATTTAATTATAAATAGATATAATTAAATGTAATGTGAAATAAATCACTTTTTGAAAAAATAGGAGAAAATTTCTTTCTTTGTTACAATGAAAAGAGAAAGTGAGGAATCGTCTATGGATTATCATTCCTACACAACGGAAGAGGTAGCAAACCGATTAAAAGTCTCAAAGTTAACAGTGTATGACTTAATTAAAAAGGGTGAACTACCTTCTTACAGAGTTGGTAGACAAATGCGCATCGATGCGGTGGACTTAGAACAATATATTAAGCAAATGAAAACAGGGAAAGTACGGACTGCTTCTATAAAACTAGAGGAGAAGAATAGAAAAGCTTCCTGTGTAATTAGTGGGCAAGAGTTAACATTAGATATGCTAGCGAAGCATCTTGAAAAACTTTTACCAAGCTCTAGTATGCTCAGGGCTTATCAGGGGAGTTTAATGAGCTTAATTAAGATGTCTCAAGGAGAAGGGAGTATCGTTAGTTTACATTTGTTTGATGGCGATACAGGTGAATATAACATTCCGTATGTAAAACGAATTTTAGTTGGACAACCATGTATTGTGATGAACTTATTAGCGAGAAATGTTGGATTTTATGTCCAAAAAGAAAATCCAAAAGGAATACAAACGTGGACTGACTTGAATGACTCATCGATTCAATTTGTGAATCGTGAAAAAGGATCAGGAATTCGTGTACTAGTAGATGAACAGGTGAGAATTCAAAATTTAGCTAAAGCAAATATTCGAGGATATGATTGGGAAGAGTCTAATCATCTTGGCGTTGCCTCTCAAATTGCTAATGGGAAAGCCGATGTCGGCGTAGGATCAGAAAAGGTAGCGCAAATTGTGAATATAGATTTTATTCCACTTATGGAAGAACAATATGACTTGGTAATCTTAAAAAATAAAGAAAATGAACAACTCATTGAAGCAGTAAAAGAAATACTACAATCTCCAGAATTTCAAAATGAACTGCGAGCAATTGGTGGGTACGATATAAGTAAAACGGGCCAAATTATATATGAAACAAATTAAAAAATCTGCTTGTCCATAAGACGAGCAGATTTTTCTCTATATAAAGGGGTTAGGGGAAACGATTTTATAAGACAAGACCTTGAGCAAGTGCGTAAATAAAAGCTGTAAGAAGAGCTGCGCCGCTTGCAAGTCCAATAAAGTCTAATTTGTTAAAAGTAATGTTGTTCATAGTTATCTCTCCTTATTTGTTTAAAGTTGTAGCAACTGCTTTTGCATCGATTAGAGCAGATAGCACCATGCCCATTGTATTAACAAATTTGTTTGTTTTCATTTTGTTCATCATGCGTATCCGCTCCTTTTTGAATTGTTGTTGCCCTTGTTTCTGTCTTAATTATATGAAATGTGGGCAGGAGTAACTATTGAATTAGCTTACGGCATCATTACAGTTTTGTAAGAATGTCTCTTAAAGCATATTGATATGATGATGCTCTTCAATTGTTTTTAAAAAGCTCTGCATTGAGTTGGTCAGATAGGTATCTTTCCGCCTTATAAAGACAGTTGAAATGCTCCCATATTTTTCAGGAATCGGATGACAATGAACTTTTCCTGTAGTAGAAAGGTGCCTAACAGCGGATTGCGGCACGAGTGTAATCCCGAGGCCGAGTGCAACGCTATTTAAAATTGTCTCTAATATATTGAATTCCATAATTCTTTTTGGAAGTAATCCCTCATCTTTGAGCCAACGCTCTAGCTTAGAACGATAGCCGCATCCTTGATTAAAGACAAGGAGTGGTGTTGTTATAAATTCTTCTATATGAAAAGCTTTATTTTGCGTAACGAGAACGAGTTTTTCTGTACATACATCATATTGTTCTAATAGTGGATGTTTAATAGGTCCTGATATAAAAGCGCCATCTAATTGGTGGTCAATAACCTCTTTAATGAGTTCCTCGGTTAAACCAGCTTGCAGTGATAAGTCGACATTTGGATATTCTTTGTAGTAAGAAGATAGGATGGTAGGTAATGTACTCACTGTTTCGACTGTCCCGATTTTTAAGGTTCCAGATGGCATGTTACTATCTAGAAATACTTGTTTCAGTTCTTCAACATCCTGCAAAATTTTATTAACGTAAGCAAGCATTTTTCGTCCTTCTGCATTTAATGTCATCCCTTTTTTATGGCGATAAAAAAGCGGCGTTTTGAGCTCGTTTTCTAATTGTTTAATACGTGCTGTTACATTGGATTGTACATAATTTAATTCTTTTGCTGCGTTGCTGACACTTCCGTAATCTGCAACGCATTGGAAAATTTGTAAGTCTCGTAGTTCCAATGAGCATTCCCCCTTGATGTTAACTATCATTATAAATGATAGTTAACATCATTTCGAATCATTTTACGTGATATATTTTTTCTTTTACAATTCTCATTGTGCAATGCATCGAGAATTACATAGAAGCGGGGGATTACGGTGAGAAAAGGTCAAATGATAATGGGGGCACTGGCATGTTTAATCGCAAGCATGTCATGGGGAGCAATGTTTCCAGTTGCAGATCATGCACTAGAGTATATAGATCCATTTTACTTTTCGTTCATTCGTTACGGGGCAGTAGCGATTGTATTAGTTTTATTATTATTGATGAAAGAAGGCAAGAAGGCATTTCGTTTAGAAGGGAAAGGAAAGCTACTCGTCTTCTTCGGAACGATGGCGTTTACTGTATATAATGTGCTTGTTTTCTTAGGCCAAATGTTAATGGGGAAATCCGGTGTTATGGTAGCGTCTATTATGGAGGCGCTTATGCCGATGATTTCAATTGGTATTCTATGGGGATATAAACATATAAAACCGAAGAGGTACATGATTACAAGTATGATAATCGCTTTTATTGGAGCTATTTTTGTTATTACAAAAGGTGATATGAGTTTCTTCCTTACATTGAAAGATAATCTATTTTCATTAGCATTTATTTTTATAGGTGTTGTGGGATGGGTAATCTACACGATGGGTGGCCAATCCTTTAGTAATTGGTCGACACTTCGCTATTCTACATTGACATGTGTATTTGGTACAGCTGTAACAGGTGTCATAACGATGATCATTACAATGTTAGGATATGTCTCGGTACCAAGTGCGGAAACGATTTCTATCGTTAAGTACGATTTATTATTTATGATGACATTACCAGGTATTGTGGCACTACTTACTTGGAATTATGGTGTAAAAATTTTATCATCAATTAATGGGATTTTATTTATTAACTTTGTTCCAATTACTACACTGGTCATTATGATGATGCAAGGATATAAAATAACAATTTTTGATATAGTAGGAACAATGCTTGTTATGACAGCTCTTATCCGAAATAACGTATGTCAGCGTAAAGAAGAAAGCAAGAATAAGCAGGTTTTACAAGAAGAGGAGTTGCGTCAAGCTGTCTAATAGACAATGCATGTGGAGGATTTTATATGTTAGAAAGTTTATTGTTTTTCTTTGCCGTTGGAATTGCATGTGAGCTTGCAGCGATTAACCGAAATGGTCGTAAGAAGATAAAACAACAAGCTGAAATGATACAGCTATTAAAAGAATTACATGAAAGAAAAATATAATGAAAAGACGACCGGGCATAGACGGTCGTCTTTTCATTACTATTTATATAAAGGGGAAAGGGGACACAAAATTATATAAGCGTAGCAGCGTAAATGAAAGCTGTAAGAAGAGTAGCGCCGCTAGCTAGTCCGATAAAATCTAATTTGTTAAAAGTAATGTTGTTCATTGATATTTTCTCCTTACTTGTTTAATGTAGTAGCAACAGCTTTTGCGTCGACAAGAGCGGATAACACCATGCTCATTGTATTTACGAATTTATTTGTGTTGATTTTGTTCATCATGTATATCCGCTCCTTTTCGAATGGTTATTGTTACTTTCTGACTTAATTGTACAAAATGTGGAGAGAAGTCACTATCGAATTAGCTTACAGCAAGATTACACTTTTGTAAGAATTAATTTTTAAAAATTGTCGCTTAATTTTATTACCAACTACTAAAAGTTAGTGTTATAATTTGTGTAAGGATATAATTAAACTTTGGATATTGGGAAAGGAACGAAATGAATGTATAAACTAATTACATTTTTGTTGAAATATATATTTAAGACTGTTGGGAAAGTGGAAGTACAAGGGAAAGAAAATTTACCTCAAGGTGGACCATATGTTGTTGCTTGTACACATACGAGTTTTATGGATGTTTTAATGTTAGCGGCCGGGATGTATCCAACGGAAATTCATTATATGGCAAAAAAGGAACTGTTTGAAAGTAAATTTACAAATTGGTTTTTTAAGAATGTGAATGCTTTTCCGGTAGATCGTGCAAATCCAGGCCCAAGTACATTGAAAATTCCATCTCGGTTATTAAAGGACGGAAAGGTAGTGGGGATTTTTCCAAGTGGAACGAGGTCGACGGAGGACGTTTCTTTAAAAGCCGGAGCTGTTACGATTGCGATGCGTTCTAATGTTCCTTTAGTACCTGCAGCTTATGTTGGGCCATCAAGTGTAAAAGAATTAATTAAGGGAAAAAGAGCAAAATTAATTTTTGGTAATCCGATTCAAGTAGAAGTGGGAGAGACAGTAGATCGAAAAACAGCAATGAAAATGATGACAGATCGATTGAACGAAACATTTGAAGAACTAACAGACACATTACAAAAAAATATAAAATAGGAAAAGACGACCGGGCATAGACGGTCGTCTTTTTTATTACTATTTATATAAAGGGGAAGGGGGACACAAAGTTATATAAGCGTAGCAGCATAAATGAAAGCTGTAAGAAGAGCAGCGCCGCTAGCTAGTCCAATAAAATCTAATTTGTTAAAAGTAATGCTGTTCATAGGTATTCTCTCCTTACTTGTTTAAAGTAGTAGCAACAGCTTTTGCGTCGACAAGAGCGGATAACACCATGCTCATTGTATTTAAGAATTTGTTAACTTTTAATTTGTTCATCATGTATATCCGCTCCTTTTCGAATGGTTGTTGTTACTTTCTGACTTAATTATATGAAATACAGGTAGGGGCAACTATCGAATTAGCTTACAGCAAGATTACATTTTTGTAAGAGATAATTTATTTTAATAATCATTTTTATGATAAAATATATTAGTGGAATATTAAGGGAATTAAAAGGGGGAACATCATGGGGAAATTAAGTAAGAAAAAATACGGGGTATTAGCTTGTATGGTTTTGGCATTAGGGATAAGTGGTTGTGGTGTAGACAAAAAGAAAGAAGATGAAAATGCACAAGCAAAAGCAAAAAAAGAGGTAGAAAAGGTAATTTCAGACCAAGTAAAAGCATTTAATCAGAAAGATACTGATGATTATATGAAAACATATTCGAAAGACATATTTGCATATGACGTAATAAAAGAAGAGAATGAGACTTTATTAGATGAGTATGATGTCAAAATTACAATTGATCGGATGCAGGTTTTATCTATAAATGATAAATATGCAACAATAGAGGCAAAAACAACAGCTAAAAATAAGGATAAGAGTGTAGATTATACGGATAATGTTGTAAAGACGCGCTTTGTATTAGAAAAAGAAAAAGATAAATGGGTTATTACAAGTCAAGGGATGTTAACTGCTGAGACATTGGATGGGGAGTCTTTATTAAAAGAGAGAACTGGAAAAGAATCTTGATATTAAAATGTAGAATAAAGAAAGAGGAAATCTAGTAATAGTGTGTACGAAATAATCAAAGAAAAATTTATATTATGAAGTAATTTTGAATTTAATAAAATAAAGGGGATTTAATATGAAAAAAGTAGTACATATAAAGTGGGGAATGTCGTTGTTAGCTGGTGTCCTATTACTTGGAACTATGGGATGTTCAACAAAAAGTAATGCGAAGCCTAAAGAGAGTAATGTAGAAAAAGAAGTGAAACAAGCATTAGAAGAGAATGTAGAAGCGTTTAACAAAGAAGACTTGGACGGATATCTAGACACGCTTTCGAGTAAGGTTTATAGTTATGAAATTTCAAAAAAAACAACAGAACAGATGTTTGAATCACTTGATTTAAAAGCTAGTTTAAAAAAGGTAAAGGTACTTTCTTATTCTGATAAGTATGCAACTGTAGAAGTGAAACAAGAAACAAAGAGTAAAAGGAAAAGTGAGAATTATACAGATAATGTAACGGAAGCCGTGCATACACTTGATAAAGAAGATAAAAAATGGAAAATAAAAAGTACGTCAATAAAATCGATCAAAACATTGGATGGAAAAGAAATTAAATCTCCCAATGAATTGTTTTCAGCGGATGGAAATAAAGGTAGTGCAAGTTCTTCACAACCCCCTGCTGCTGAAGATAAAGCAAAGGATAGTTTGAAAGAGAAAGGTAATCAAAATCAACCTCCTCAATCCGGTGAAAGTATGAGAGCGAAATATGTCAAGAGTGGCGCTAAAGGCGGAACAATTATAAATGGGAATCGAATTGAATTTAACGGATATGCTGTACAAATTTTAGAAGGCGAATTTGATTATAAAAAGCTGACCGGTGATCGAATTACATTAAAAATCAGGGTTGAGAATCGAACTGGACAGAAGATGGATATGTATCCGAACAATACAGTTATTTTGCAAGATGATAAACAAATTCCCCCATTAGACCGCGATAAGCTACCGAGAGTAAATGATGTATATGTTCAAGATGGTGAAGCAAAAGAGTATGTAATCAGTTTTCCAATGATCGAGTCAAAAGAGTTTGCTATTAAATTTGTAGCTGGAGCAAATGCTGAAGGTGATAAAAAAAGCCGATTTGAGGAACACGTATTTATTTACCAGCCTGAAAAGCAGGAGCAAGATAGCGAAAAGGATGTAAATACGTTATAAAAAAGAAGATTATCTTAGGATAATCTTCTTTTTTATAAGATGGGGGGAAAGAGGTGAGCAGATGGCTAATATTAGAGATATTGCAAAGCTGGCAGGTGTTTCGGTTACGACTGTTTCACGGGCGTTGAATGACCATCCATACGTAAGTAAGGAGAAACGCCAAGCGGTTCTAGAAGTAGTTGAGGAATTGAATTACTCGCAAAATGCAAATGCAGTTCATTTATCAAAAGGAAAAACAAATATTGTTGGTGTGATTTTGCCTTATATTGACCATCCACATTTCGATGCAATTGTTGGAGGAATTATGGAAGGTGCATTAGCTCATAATTACCGAGTTCTTCTTTGTCAGACTAATTATAATAAGCGAGAAGAAATAGAAAGTTTACATATGTTAAAAACAAAACAACTAGATGGTATCATTATTTGTTCACGCTCGAATGATTGGGATGTAATTAAGCATTATGCTTCATATGGGGCGATTATTGCTTGTGAAGAGACCGACGTTTTGGGTATATCTAGCGTATATATAAATCATTTTGGAGCTTTTCAATTAGGGATGAATTACTTGATCAAGAAAGGCTACAAAAAAATTGGATATTGCACAGGGAGGCAGAGAGGAGCTAGTAGTAAAAAGAGATTTGAGGCTTATAAGCAAGCCTTACAACTGATAGATGAAGAAATTATCGAAAATCGAATTTTTACGGAATGCTTTACATTAGAAGATGGTGTGAGGGTTGCACATAAGTTAAAAGAGATGGAGCATGTTCCTGAGGCGTTGCTAGTAGCTGGGGATGAAGTTGCTATTGGAATTATGGCAGAAGCTAAAAAATTAGGCATAAATGTTCCACAGGATTTAGCGATTATTGGTTTCGATAATCAACCGATTTCCCAAGTGTTACAAATTACAACAATTGATCAACATGTGAAAGAGATTGGTAAAAGTGCTTTTGAACTATTTTACAAACAAATAAGCAATGATGATTGGAAACAAGAAAAGATAGAAATTCCTTATAATTTGGTGGAACGCTCTACCGTTTAACTGGAATCCGTTATGTGTAATGGCATAACGGATTTTTTTGAAAATGTGTTTGACTGGAAACGCGTTTCATACTTTATAACTAAGCTATACCGGTTATGTAGTAATCCATGGATTCTTTTCAAGTGTTACGACAATGAATTGAATTTGGAGGAATATTCATGAACGAACTAGTATTGAATGTAAAAAAGTATTTAGAATCTGATGAACAAATTTTATCTTTTGTGTTAGGAATATTCGAGAAGGATAACTTTGCCTTTTCATACCAACAAGGTATATTTGTTGCTACTAATAAGCGGATTCTTTTTTATGGGAAATTCGCGTATTATCCTATAACATTTGAAGAATATTTATATTGTTGTATAGATGACATAGAAATGTTTCCGCGGTTAGTGTTTATTCATAATAGTGAAGTTGTAGTCGCTAAGTATATTCAGGCGGGGAACGTGAAGAAATTTGTTGATGCTGTTAGAGCGAACTTGAATAACTAAACAGATGTTTATGTAAACATAATTATATAGATGTTATAAGAAAAAAGAGTGTGGTAAAAACTATTTCTATGCCTCTGTAAGATAGTGATACAATGTCAAATAGAGGAGGGTACAACTTATGTTTAATCAACGAATGAAAGAAATTGCATTAATTACAATTGGTTCATTATTGTTTGCGATAGGTATTAACTATTTTGCTATTCCAAACCGTTTATCGGAAGGTGGAATCATCGGTTTAACAGTTGTCACCTATTATTTATTTGGATGGTCACCAGGGATTATGAACTTTGCCTTCAATGCGGTTCTATTAGCTATTGGTTATAAATTTTTTGATAAAAAAACGATGGTTTACACAATCCTCGGTATTGTAGAAACCTCTTTGTTTTTATATGCTACAGAACATATTGGACACAGGGTAAATAGTGATACATTATTAGCAGCTTTATTTGCTGGGGTGTTTGTTGGTATTGGATTAGGCTGTATGTTCCGAGCGGGAGGTACGTCTGGAGGATCAGCAATCTTAGCGCAATTAGCAAATCAATATTTAGGGTGGAGCGTTGGAAAAGGTGTTCTTATTATTGATATTGTTGTAATTGTAGGGTCGGTATTCATCATTGGACAAGAAAAAGCAATGTATACGCTCGTTGCAGTATTTGTCGGAGCAAAAGTAATCGACTTCATTGTAGAAGGAATTAATACGAAAACAGCAGTTACAATTATATCAAGTCAACCAGATTTAATTCGTGAAACGATTACGAAACATATGACACGCGGTGTGACTGTTTTAGAAGGACGCGGTGGTTATACTGGAAAAAATAAAGAAGTACTATATGTCGTAATTAATAAGCAAGAGCTTGTAAAATTAAAACAAGTAATCAGTAACGTGGATGAAGATGCGTTTGTTGTTATTCATGACGTACGAGATGTACTTGGCGGCGGTTTTAAAGCAAGCTAAAAAGATGAACGAGGGGGATTCGTTCATCTTTTTTATTTTATAATTTGAGGAAGGATCGTCATTAGTTTTTGCTTGATTCGTTTTGCAAAGGATGGATTTTTACCAGAAGTTGAGATGCTGATAACATATTCGTCATTGCGAATAACTGCGGGTGTATGAAAGGAGGATTCTGTTCCATCGCTTACGACATTCACCCATTGAAATTCATGTGCTGCTTGTTTCACCATCATATTTACATCATGATCATTTGTTGCAGCATAAATGAGGTGCGCATCTTGAATATCTTCTTCTGTAAATGTTTTTTTCTTCCATGTAATATAGGTAAGATTCTTCATTTCTTCACAAATATATGGACTCACAATAGTAACAAGAGCTCCTGTGTTCTCTAATCCAGCTGCCTTTCGGTATGCAATTGTTCCACCACCGATAATTACAACCATTTTTCCCTGCAGATTACACATAATAGGATACATATTATGCATGTACATGTTCCTCCATTCGATCTAATAAAGCGGACTTCATATAGGAATCAAATTGAAGGCAGTTACAAGTTGTAACGTTAGCGTATTTTTTGGCATGCCGATTTATTTTCTGAAGTAATAAGCCGGTGAAGAGAAGATACGGCATGACATATACATGCTTTTTGGATGCGGCCTTTTCATTGAGTTCATCAGTAAAAGAAGGTGTTCCTTTTGCTAAAAAGGAACAGGAAACAGGCAAGCAGAGTTTTTGCTCGACTACTGATCCAATTTGCCTTAATTCATGTATAGGCTGAGAATCACTACTACCACGGCCGACAAGTAAGATTTCACTACCTTGTATGGGCATAGCTTCACGTATTCGTTTTATCACAAGTTCAATCATAAACGGATGCGTACTGAAAGGTGTTGCAACTGAAAATGTAATGTGTGGATAGCGTTTTTGTATTTTCTCAATTTCAAAAGGGACATCACGTTTATAATGGGCTGCTGCAAATAATAAAACAGGGACAATTAAAACCTCAGTTGCCCCGTCTTGGATCGCTTCTGTAATTGCATCTTGAACAGTCGGTGTTGTTAGTTCAAGAAAGCCGATTTTTTGGATACTTTCGCTTCGCTCTTTTATAACGGACCTAACAAAGTGAATGAACTGTTCATTGCCTTCTTGTAATCGGCTACCATGTCCGATATAAACGATACCTTTCACCCTGCCACCACTTCTTTCTCATTGATGATAGCTTGCAGCTGATGATCGATATTATGGAATCCGACTTTATTTGCATATTGCAGAGTCGGTTCATCGGCATATGAGAATGGCAAATGAAGAATATCCATGAATCCGAGGCGTTTTACTTCGGATATAAACGTATCAATTGCAGCGCGTCCTTCAAATACAATAGAATCCCATGCGAATTCAGTTAGTGTACGTGTATGAATTTCATCAAAACGATGATCAATGTTATATTCATGTGTCATGATATGAGAGCCCGCACCTATTTTTTCTTGAATGATTGCAATGCGGTTGATATTTCGTCCTAAATAAATAGTTGTTTCGGCAGAAAATCTTGCTGGTTCGCTTAATAAACCGTATTGCATAAGTGCTTTTTGAGTAGTGCTATTCATATGTTGTAGCGTTGCTTGTAAGAAGCGAATATCTTTTTGATGCTGTGCACATGATTGCAATAAGATTTCTACACTTTCAGGTGAACAGAAAACAAGGCGCTCAGCTTTAAATATTTCACAGAGTTGATCGGATGTTAACTGATGTTCCTGCTTTTTGAAAGTTGGTATTTGATATACTTCTGCTCCAGCTGCTTGTAATTTTTGCGCTAGTATACTTGTTTTATTTGTTGCAGAGGCAAATAAAACTTTTTTTTCGTGTAGTGGTTTGCGTTCTTGCCAGGCAATCTGTTTACGTAAGGATACCACCTCACCAACAATTGTCATCGATGGATTTGAAATATGTTCTTTCTTTACGGAATCAACTATTGTGGCTAATGTACCTGTAACAACTCGTTGTTTTCCAGTTGTACCCCATTCAATGACCGCTACTGGTGTATCTTTTTTTCTTCCTGTTTGCAATAAGTTTTCACAAATAATCGGTAGATTTTTAACGCCCATGTAAAAGGCAATTGTATCGCTATTTAAGAGGGCGCTGTAATTTACTTGGTCGCTAATTGCACCTTTTGTATGGCCAGTTAGCAACGTTACACTATTGCTGTGGTCTCGATGGGTAAGAGGAATGCCGGCATACGCACTAGCGGCAATACTAGATGTAATACCTGGGACAATCTCATATAAAATGTTTTCTTCAGCTAAAGCAGCAGCTTCTTCACCAACGCGGCCAAAAATAGATGGATCCCCGCCTTTTAGGCGGACGACAGCTTTACCTTCTTTTGCAGACCGAATTAAATGGGTGTTAATCATTTCTTGTCGCATAATATGATTTGTTGGCATTTTCCCGCAGTAAACGAGTTCGCATGTTGGCTTCGTATAGCGAAGTAAATTTTGATTCAATAAGCGGTCATATAAAACAACATCTGCTTTTTTTAGGCAATCTATTGCTTTTTTTGTAATAAGTCCTTCATCGCCAGGTCCTGCACCAACTAAATATACGTATCCGTTCATCTCTACACCTCATCTATTTTTACTTGAAAGGAAGCCGAAAAAGGGCTTCCTTGTACAAACTACATGTATATATAAATATCACCATCAATAACTTCTACTTCATATGTTTGAATGCAACCATCATCAGGTTTTTGAACTTCACCTGTTATTAATGAAATTTTCCAATCATGCAACGGACAGAAGACGAATTCTCCAGAAACAATTCCTTCCGCTAAAGGCCCATTTTTATGAGGACACCGATTTTCTACAGCGCGAATGTCGCCATTTGAAAGACGAAACAAGGCGATGGATATGTCCTTCATTCGCACTTCCTTACCGATTTGCATGGGAAGATCTTCGGCACGCATTATTTTTATTTTCTCTTTTGTTTGCAACATGTAGATCGCTCCTTACTTTACAGTTTCTACTTCATACATGGCTTTTAATGATTTAGTTTCTAGCGCTTGTCCCCAAGCTTCTTCATATGTGTTACGCGCTTTTTGGAAACGTTCATTTAGCATAGCGACCATTTGCTTATCTTGCAGTACTTCTTTTATGTGATCTAAGCCGATTCGTTCGACCCAAGGGGCTGTTCGTTCGCCATAAATGCCAGTTTCACGGTAATGTTGTACATAAGCTGTGGCAATGCGAAGTACATCTTCTTCTGTAGGGACAATCATTACAAAATCAGCTTCACGAACTTCTGTTCCACCGTTACCGCCAATATAAAGTTGGAATCCATTTTCAACACAAACGACGCCGAAGTCTTTTGTTAATGCTTCTGCACAGTTACGTGGACAACCCGTTACGCCCATTTTCATTTTGTGCGGTGTATCTACCATTTCTAACGATTGTTCAAGTAACATACCAAGCCCTAATGAATCTTTTGTACCAAAGCGGCAGAAGCGAGAGCCGACGCAAGATTTTACATTGCGAAGGGATTTCGAATAAGCATAACCAGAAGTCATATCGAGGTCAGCCCAAACTCTTGGTAAATCTTCTTTCTTAACACCGTATAAGCCGATTCGACTTGCGCCTGTTATTTTTACGAGCGGCACATCATACTTTTTCGCAACTTCGGCAATTCTCATTAAATCATCTGCAGTAGTAACACCGCCATACATACGAGGAATAACAGAAAATGTGCCATCATGCTGAATATTACCATTCATTCTTTCATTAACGAATCGGGATGCCTTATCATCTGCATATTCTTCTGGACGTGCCATACGTAAATAGTAATTTAATGCAGGACGGCATTTTGAACAGCCATCTTCATGTGCGAAGCCAAGGACGTTTCGTACTTCTTTTGGCGATTTTAACCCTTTTTCATGAATCGCTGTGACAACTTCATCACGTGATAAAGTTGTACATCCGCACATACCAACAGATTGTGCAGATGCATCGAAGCTATCTCCGAGTGTATGAGATAAAATTTGTTCAACAAGTGGACGACATTTACCACATGATCCAGCAGCTTTTGTACATCCTTTTACTTCTTCAAAAGTTGTTAAATCTTGTTCTAAAATGGCATGAACAATTGTTCCTTTTGTCACACCATTACACCCACAAACAGTGTCATCGGCACTCATGCTTGCAACGTCAAGTCCGCTTTCTTCACCAGCTTTATGAAGAAGAGAAGCTGGTGTGTATTCTTGTATATCTTCTTCTTTTTTCAACATACTAAAGAGCCGTGTACCTTCAGTGGTGTCTCCGTATAAAACAATACCAACGACTTTGTTGTCGCGAATTAATACTTTTTTATAGGAACGTGTACAATCATTGAAGATTGAGATTGCTTTTGTCTTATCATCTTCATAAATTTGTCCGGCAGAGAATAAATCGCATCCTGCAACTTTAAGCTGTGTACCGACAATACTACCTGTATACCCGTCTGTTTGTGAGTTCGTTATATGTTTTGCCAGTATGGCACCTTGTTCGTATAAAGGAGCGACAAGACCATAGGCAATACCATCATGCTCGGCACATTCACCAACTGCATAGATGGATTCATCATCTGTTTGCATATAGTTATTCGTAACGATGCCGCGGTTTACAAGTAAGCCAGCATCTTTAGCTAACTGTGTATTTGGACGTATCCCCACAGCCATTGCAATTAAATCACATGTTACAACACTGCTATCTTCAAATTGGATACCTTCAACATGGTCAGTACCAAGAATTTTCACTGTTTTCTTTTCCATAAGAAACTTCATACCTTGTGCCTCTAAATCTTCACGCAGTAATGAAGCAGCTTTAGCATCAAGTTGTTGCTCCATTAAGTGAGGCATTAAATGGACAACGTGTACGTCCATGCCAAGGTCAATAAGCCCTCGTGCGGCTTCTAAACCAAGTAATCCACCGCCTATTACAACAGCTTTTTTATATTGCTTAGCAGCATCCATCATAAATTGTGTATCTTCAATTGTACGAAATCCTGTTACACCTGGAAGACCCGAACCTTCAACAGGTAAGATAAAAGCACTAGACCCTGTTGCAACAATGAGCTTGTCGTACATAACAATACGGTTCTTTTCTGTAACAATGACTTGTTCTTCACGATCAATATTTATTACTTTTTCATTTGTATACAGTGTAATATCATTTTCTTCGTACCAACTGTATTCGTTCATAATGATATCTTGTATATTTGTTTTTCCTTGTAGGACGTGAGATAGCATAATACGATTGTAGTTTGGGTGAGGTTCATCGCCAAAAATGGTAATGTCATAAAGATTCGGATCTTGTTTTAAAATCTCTTCAATGCAGCGTATACCAGCCATACCATTCCCGATCATGACTAAACGTTTTTTCATATTCATTTCCCCTCTTAAATGTGAAATGTTTAACAAACTTTTATATTCGTATTATAGAATATTTGGAAAATAGAGGGTGTGATGTTTATCACAGTTTTGGAGGGTTCACAAATTGTTAAAAATCATATAAAATTTCATTCGAATTCTTACAAAAATGTAAGGGAAATGTAATGGGATTCAATGGCGGAATTGAGTCTTTCTCTTTAAAATAAGTTTATAGAAAACTACACATATTGTATGGAGGAGGAATCCATCTTGGAGTGGGAAAGGGTAAAAAAGCGAGTGATTATTACTGGGATTGCGACGGTAGCTGCAACTATACTACTACTACCAACAAAGCTTGGACCAGTAATTGATAAATATAATCCATTTTATAAAACGAAAGAATACTATACGATTGTAAATGGTATCGGTCAGCACGTTGGCGATGATTGGTACGAGTATGAATTTGTTGCATACGATGAAAAAGGAAGAGAACAAACGATAAAGAAAACGGTAAAACATATGTTAAAAAGAGATGAGGCATTGAAAATTTTCGCAAAAGGACGTTATGGTGAGTCATTAGTAGAGATTGAGGATCAAAATATTCCTGTGCAGGCGAGAAGTCAGCTTTTGAAGATGAGGTAAAACATTGTAAAAAACTGTAACATGGCGAGTGTATCACAGTCTTTTATTGCATATAAAGTGAAACTTTAATCAGTGGGGGTCTTACTGCCCGTTAATGCGAGATAAATCTTTTAAAGAAGAAATTTTTCGGGATCAGTATTTGAATATACAATTACTATATAAATACGAATTAAAAAACTGACATAAAACCTTTCTTTTTAGGTGGGAGAGAGCATCCGGCCATGCATAGAAGCGGTCAGACCCTCTTCTGCCCCATGCCAAGTTAAAACAAAGGGAGAAAACGAGTGCAGGTCACCTTTTATTCTTCGTAGCAGTGACCTATATGTCGAAAAATCAAAATAGTTTTATATATAATATGTTTTAATTAGACAGTGAGTATGGAATTTAGGGAGCTCTAACTATATAACAAGAAAGTAGAAACAAGTTTATACTAGGCCAAGCTGTAAGTAGAGCTGCACCGCTAGCAAGTCTGATTACAGCTAATTTGTTAAAAGTGATATTGTTCATGACAATATTGTAAGGTACATGTAAGGTAATTCGATAGTTGCCATATGTGAATTCTATTACAATACAAGTAGAAAGTTTGAACATATAACTTTCTGTCTGAAATGATGATGAATGTTTGAAAACCAACCAACTATTGAATAGGCCTTATCTCATTATGAGATGAGGCTATTTTTTAAAACCTTACAACATTGTAATGTTTTCGTAAGTTAATTCGATAGCTTATTTGTCACATTTTTTGCATAATAAAAATAGATAAAAAATTAGGGAAGGTAATAAGAAGGGAGAAGAATGGGATGCAAAAAGAAGAAGTAGTTAAGTTTCCGATAAAAGATTTCTGTAGCTACTTTACCGTTGCTGTCGTATGTGTTGGACTTTTTGATATAATTACAAATTTAATTGTTAAATAATATAGATGATAAAACAAGAAGGAACTTCCTTCTTGTTTTTTATTTGCACTCACTCTTGAATGTCATATTAAAATGGGTGTAGGAGATGATAAAGATGCGGTGGATCGATAGTCATATACATTTAGATCAATATAGGAAAGAAGAACAAATACATTTAATTGATAATGTAAGAGGAGCGGACGAGATTGAAGGTATGATTGCTGTATCGATGGACTATCATTCTTGTCAACAAACATTATCTTTAGCCAAACAACATTCATTTGTACATCCAGCACTTGGTTTTCATCCGGAGCAAGTAATCAATGAAAAAGAATGTGAGCAAATTTATAAGTTAATTGAGGAGAATGCAAAAAAGCTTGTTGCTGTAGGAGAGGTCGGCTTGCCATATTACTTAAGGAAAGAACAGAAAGATATCGTATTAGATTTTTATGTAGAGGTGTTAGAGAGATTTATCATACTTGCGAAAAGGTTCAATTTACCGATTGTTTTACATGCAGTCTATGAAGACGCTGATATTGTATGTGATTTACTGGAACAGTATGAGATATCACGTGCGCATTTTCATTGGTTTAAGGGGAGTAAAAAAACGATGGAGCGAATGATTCAAAATGGATACTACATTTCAATCACACCAGATGTTATGCAGAAGGAGAAAATTAGAAAGATTGTATCGTTTTATCCATTAGAATATATGATGGTAGAAACCGATGGACCTTGGGAATTTCAAGAAGATATAATGACACATCCGAATATGATTAAAGATGTGCTAGTGGAGATTAGTCAGATTAAACAATTGTCAATAGAAGAGGTAGCAGAGCAAATATATCAAAATACATATCGATTTTATCATTTTAACCGAGAAGACTCCCTCCTCTAAACGAAGTGAAGGTGGGGGTAGTTCAATTCGAGAGATAGGATGAATCTCTATCTCTTTTTGGTATATATAGAAAAAATTTCAATTTATTTCTATAATTAAATTTATATCCGTTTAATTAGGAGAGAGGGGGATTGTATTATGGGGAAAGTGTATAAAAGAATAGTAGCTTCTAGCTTAATAGTAGCTGTAGCAACTTCTTTAGTTGGATGTGAGGAGAAGAAAACAGTGACTACAAATGTAGGACAAGAAATAAAAGAAGTTGATTCAGCAGTAAAAGAACAAATGAAAGAAAATGAGAAAAGAGGAAATGCGATCGGAAATATCTCTAATAAAGGAAAAATGGCAGAAGGTGATGGTTGGATCTACTATGCGGTAAATGGTGATAAAAATACAGGGGGTATTTATCGTACGAAAGATAAGTTTCAAACATCGGAGCTTGTCGTAAAGGGAGTAAACGCTTCTTATATAAATATAAAAGGTAAGGCTTTATATTTTATCCACTGGGATCGAGAAAAAAATACGAATACAAATGTAATGCCTTCTTTGATGAAATATGATATTTCTACAAAGAAATTAGATACGCTGAAAACAAATACAAATTACGTTTACGTAAAAGATCAATCGTTATTCTATACGAAAAAGTATTCTGAACATGGTGGGTTTGATATTGTAGGGATTGTGAAATTGGATTTGAAAACAGGACAAGAAGAAGAGTCACCGATTAAAACATCTGGTTGGGCTGAAACGATCGATGATAATATTGTGCACTGGAATAAATTTCGTGGCACACAAGTGAGCAAAGGTGACCAAACTTGGTCAAAGGAAAGTTTTGCAGAAATATCTAGTGGTACATACAATAAGGAAAAACTATATGCAATTGTAGATTTTTCGTTGAGTTTAGATAATCAAAAACGAGATAATGGTATATATGAGTTGGATGTTCAACAAAATAGAGAGACATTAGAAATAAAAGATGCCTTAAAGATGAATATAAAAGGAGATTCCTTCTATTACTTAAAAAAAGACGGTGTTTATAAAAGAAAGATTAATGGTGGGAATGAAAAGCAAATTTATGATGGAGCGGTTGAACCATCTAAATCTTATTTATACTTTATAGCCGGTGACATGCACCTATATACAGATAATGGTTTAATTCTAAATCTTGATACAAAGAAATCAAATGAAAAGCAAGATAAACGACTATCTGATGATGCATTGCTACGAAAGGTAGTCAACGCTCAACAAGAGATTATTAATATTGCCGTTTCAGCATCAACGGAGAATACGAAACCAGTAGACCGTTTTTCATACGGGGAATTAACACTTCCTACATATAATACGAAGGTAGCATTAGAGAAATCATTAGCTACTTATTTCTCAAAGGATTTCATTACGGAGTACATGAAAAGTGAATACGTAAAAGAAATAGGTGGAAAGATGCACTATGTTGTTGGAGATTTGGGATCAGGAGCAGGGACTAAATATACAAAAATTATTTCCGCTAAGCTAAAAGACGGAAAAATCTTGGCGACGGCAGAAACGTATAATGACTATGAAGATGTGAAAAAAGAAGTAGAAATAGAGTTGATCTACGAGAATAAGCAATGGGTAGTAGATAAAATGCCTCGTTTTGATTTGGAATGAAAAATACCAAGCACAAACTTGTGCTTGGTATTTTTTTATGATTCGAGCCGTTTTGCACGCCGTATTAATAACAAAAATACAATTAAGACGATTCCAAGTATGAGAAAAAATCCATACTTTTTCAGAGATTCAATCGTGTCACTTAAAGAAAGAGGTTTATCAATATGGGTACCATCTTTATTAGAAGTAATGTGGATATCCTTCATCTTTACTTCATTTGATTCTCTTTGTAAATCAATCCATTCTATATTTGGAATGCCTTCTAATTCACTTAATAGTTGTTTGAGGGGTGTGATCCCTAAGTATGGGTGATAGAAGGAACCGATTATGCCATCTGATAGCTTTGTAAATGATAATGCACGTTCTTTCATTTTAGAAGCTGCATGAGGATGATCTGCCTCTATAAATCCAACTGTTTCAGGGAGCACCTTCAACCCATGTAAAAAAGATGGTTTACTTGAAAAGGCTGTTGCGTGCATGGTTTTCCATGTTGCGTCACCTAACTGTAATTGCCCTACATAAGTTGAAAAGTAGCGTGATAATATCTCATACCCTTTTTGTGAAATTGCATAGTGCGGTGCTTCAAAAGCGAGCGGGTATAATTTAGCTGCTACGAGTTCTTCAATTCCTTTTTCAATATGTTCTGTTATATACGTTTCTTCAAATTTTTTACCATTTTCCACGTATTCCTTATAAGCGGTATCTGATTCAAAATCCTGTCTCGCTTTTGGTTGTTCATGATTAGGATGGCGGATCGGTTGATCAGTTTTTACATCCCAAAATTCAAATCCTTCTCCTGTTTCACTATCATAAAATTGGTGGGTATAGCCATGCATAACGATGGAGCCGCCGTTATCTTGCATAAAACGTAATACATCTATTAACTCAGGTTTATCTTGTAAGTGTATTGTCTTTCCTGTACTTGGATCTTTATACACTGGGATGACAGCGATCATATAAGGTATATTCTTTTCTTTTAATAGTTCAGCGATTTTCTGTAATTGCTTCGTATCGGCTGCTGGGTGTATATCTTCTAAGCGTAAATAGGCACGATGTTTATTTGTTTCCGGTTTTTGTTGGAAGTAAGAAAAGAGCATTTCACCAACGTAATGAGATGTCCAATTAAACAGCTGTGATGTCGCTACGTAATAGGATTGATTTTGTTTCACGATAAAGGGATATGTACTGTTTGAACCAATTGCATATGCAAGAGGAGATTCCCCAGTTGTATCAAATTGTTGAATCAAACGATCTTCGTGCAAGTTGTTTTTGAGATGATGTGTTGGATATTGTAAAGTATGAACTCGCGCTTGTTCTTCTTTAAGCGTAATAAAGGAAAAACGATTTGGTAATTGTTCTATATTTTTCCCGAGAAATAATAAGGGGCCTGAAAAACTTTCTAAAAATTGTTTTGTTTCATCAGAAAAGTGCTCTTTTTTCTCTCCTATGTAAATGACATGTGTATAAGATGATTGTGCAGGAAGTTCGTTTGGCTGTGCTACATTTTTCAGTGTTACATCACTTGTAAAGTGCCCGAGTAGATTATTTAAAATTTGTATATCATTTGTAACTTGTCCGTTTTCTGTGCTATATAAAATCAGTACTTTTGGCTTTTTCGTTGTTTGAGCAGAAGTATAGATAGGAATGAGTAGTAAAATGGTGAGAAAGAGTAATAACTTTCTTTTCATGTAGGCAGTCTCCTGTTCTTTTGGTAGAATTCAATTTACAATTATATACAAATAAAAAGGTGGAATCCATGTAAAATGGGTTATGGTAAAAATTACATATATATAATAGAGAAAGAATGCTACATTTTTCGTACTTTTTTATTATGCATTGTTCATAAAATCGGTCTAAAGCAGGATGTTAAGATGAATCCTTGTTTGATATGATTTAAGAGTAATAGGATGATAGATTGCAGGTAATTGTAAAGGAAGGGCTGAAAGGGGACAAATTTCAGCATAGAAAGAGGTAGAGGTAGTGAAAAAATTCTTTGTAGGATTTTTAGTTGTTCTTGGAATGTATTTATATTTCCAAGGAGAATCTGAAGGAATGGAAAGATTGACGAACCAAACAAGTTACGTTGATTCAGAGGAAGCAAAACAAATGAAACAAATTATTATTGAAGAAGCAAAGAAAGTAAATCTCCCAGAATGGATACCTCTTACAATTGCCGAGCATGAAAGTCGTTTGAACCCGCGAAGTGTTGGAGACAATGGCACTTCTTTTGGATTATTTCAGTTACATCGAGGCGGGGGACTTGCTCCTGATCACCTAACGGACGAGCAATTGAAAGACCCGCGGACAAATGCCCAAATTGCCATGCCTCATTTAATGAAAGGGTATAAAAGAGGTGTGCAAAAGGGTTTAACAGATTTAGCATTACTAAAATATATAGCAAATACGTCCGGGTGGCCCGGCAATCTAGGAACTGAGTGGACAGATGAAAATATGAAGTATAACGTTGGGCTAGAGGACGTGTACTATCGAAATAAAGGGGTAATCAAAGAGTAGGTGCTAAGCACCTACTCTATTTTTCTAACAGAAAAAGCTCCATTTCATTTTGTTTATTAGTAAAGCCTATTTTTTGTATAGCGGTTCACCATCTTTAGACGAATGAAGCCATATTCGTTTTACGCCGTTTTCTTTACATTCCTCTAAGCAGTATTCTAGTAATTTTTTGGCTATACCATGTCCACGGTATTTCGGCAGAGTATACATGTTCAAAATGTAGGCTTCCTTGCCTTCTAAATTTTCTATATAAGGTGGCCGATGAAAGAAAGTTACTCCACTTATACTAACAACTTCTTCATTGACGGTAGCTATATAAGCGATAAAATTTCCTGTTTGTATTTCAACTTGTAAATATTGTTCTGTAGCGCGTCTGAAAGAACTTTCCTCTTCATATGAATGCAGCTCATCTACTTCTTTAAGTAAGAAAACGCATAAATCAATTAATGACTCTATATCATTTTATAGTAGCTTTTCGAGCAATATAATTCATTTTTACTCACCTTTCCTCGTAAAATATCGTGCGAGTTGTTGCTTCACATCTTCTAGCTTTGTAGAAACTTGAGGGATTTTATACCCGACATATAATGGTGAAACAACAAAACGAGGAACAACTTTACAGACTATTTTTTCATGGAGATGATAGAAGAATAAATTATAGCTGCTACATCCTTTATGAAAATCTGTTAGTATGTAACGCACAGTTTGCTGAATATAGTGTGCTATCATATCGACCGATTTCATGTCTTCAATGACAATATTAAACTCGGTGAAGCCGATAATTGGCCGTGTAGAAATATTAAGTTCAATCTGTTCGTCTTTTTTTACGATTACGCCTTGAAAGTTTTCAGGTGCTATGTTTTCCAGGTAGTCTACATACTTCATTCCGATAATCTGCATATGCGCATGGTGCAAACTTCCCCCTGAAAATGGACCGTGATTTTTATATAAAATAACAGAAGTAAATTCATTGCTCTTTTCTAAAGCGAGCCAATGTTTAATTGAGAAACGAATTAATTTTTGCATATGTTCTTGTGTATAGGTTGCGATATGATCATCACAATTATCCGTTTCGATAAGAACTGTTTGGAACGTATCTTTCAATGTTGGAAATTTATTTTTTAACCAGATGATAGAATTTTCGGTGTCTAAAATATCAGTGAGGTTTTCTGTATCGCAAAAAGGACAAGCGGTGCTTTTATTGCGAATACTTTCTGGTTTTTGTTTTCCAATATCATTTAAAAAATAAAGTTGTTGTGTATCCATTCGTATATGCCCCTTTGAAAATATATGTAAAATTCCCGTCTACTATATTCGTGAAAAGGAAAGGGAAATCCTTTGTAGTGAGAAGAGGAGAAGGAACAACAATTTTTAATAGAAAAAACAAAAGACAAGATATCCTAATTGCACATGGGTATCTTGTCTTTTATTTTTTCTGTAATAATGTATATAGATAATATAGAGTATTTTCATTCTGTTTCTTTTTTCTATTTTTTAGTGTGTGTAAGGCAAAGATTGTACCTACAATTGTAAAAATGGCTTTCTTCATATTCGTTTTCCCCTTTTTATTGTTCATTTAATTCTTGGCTAACTGCTTTTGCATCAATTAAAGCGTGGAGAATCATTTTTACCATGTTCATCATTTTTATTCCTCCTTTTATAGTTGGTTTAGTTCTTTTACAACTGCTTGTCCGTTTACTAACACTTCGAAGATTGCTTTTACGATTTCTTTCATCATGATTATTTTCTCCTTTTGTCTATCTCTTGTTTACATCTTTATTGTATAAGGAGGCTTCATTTCGTACTATCGCTTTCCATTACGTGAACATAACAGTTTTGTAAGATTGGATGTAATTTGTTGAAATGTTTAGTCTATCTTCATTATTTTCAGAAAAATGACTATTCAAACATTAAATGGGGAAGTATAATAAAGAAGTAAGTATCAAATTTCGTACGAAAGGAGTGAATGAGATGAAATGTTCTTTAGCTGTGCGCGCAAAATTTTTAGATTTCCTCTATTTTTGTCGTGCGATTTTTCATGATGTGGTTGCCAACGGGATACGTATGCCCTTTTTTAGCAATTGCATAGTAGCTATTGAACGATAGAAATCTCTTCACCCATTTTTATAAGACGTGTGAAAAGGGAGCTATTTAGCTTCCTTTTTCTATGCCAAAAACCATGGGGAAAGTTTCTTTCCCCATGGTTTTTTACGTTGAAAGGAGTACGGAAAATGACAATTTGTAGTGTAAACAATATAACAAAATCTTTTGGTGGAAATATCATATTTGAAAATATATCGCTTGAAATAAAGAACGGCGAACGCATTGGATTAGTTGGCCGCAATGGTAGTGGGAAGACCACAATTTTTCAGTTGTTAACAGGAATAGAGAATATAGATGCTGGTGCAATTCATATGAAGAAAGGGACACGTATTGGTCATGTAGCACAAATTCCAAAGTTTGCTGGTGAAGCGACTGTATACGATGTATTAAGCTCTGCTTTTGTAAAAGAGAAAGAATTGGAAATAGAAATGCGTAGTTTAGAGAAACGTATGGCAGAGGAACAAGAGCCAGCTGATTTACAAAAATTAATGGAGAAATATGGAGTAGTACAGGAACAATTTGCGTTCTTGGGCGGCTATGAAATAGAAGCGAATATCATGAAGGTAGCAAATGGTCTACAAGTAACAGAGCTATTTTCACGTATTTTTACGCAGTTAAGTGGAGGAGAACAAACAAAGGTGAGTCTCGCCTATATGCTATTGCAGAAACCAGATTTACTCCTGTTAGATGAACCAACAAATCATTTAGATTTATTTGCAGTGGAGTGGCTTGAACAATTTTTGAAAGAGTATACAGGAACAGTTATTGTGATTTCACATGATCGTTATTTTCTAGATGAAGTCGTTACGAAAATTTTTGATTTAGAAGATGGCGAACTTCACGTGTACTATACTAATTACTCGCAATTTGTGAAAGAAAAGGAGGAAAGGCTACTGCAAGAGTTCCAATCTTATCAGGAACAGCAAAAGAAGATAAAGAAAATGAAAGAAGCAATTAAGCGCCTAAAAGAATGGGCGAATCAAGCGAATCCTCCGAATGAAGGACTGCATAAACGGGCTAGAAATATGGAGCGCGCTTTAGAACGGATGGAAAAGTTAAAGAAGCCAATTATAGAAAGAAAACAGATGGGACTTCAGTTTGAAGGACAAGAGAGAAGTGGAAAAGACGTTATTGTAATGAAGGAAGTTGGCAAAAGTTTTGCTGAGCGTTCTTTATTCCAGGGGGCGAATTTACATGTTCGTTTTCAAGAGCGTGCGGCTATTGTTGGGCGTAACGGTACAGGGAAAACAACATTATTAAAATTGTTATTGGAGGAAATGAAACCAGATACTGGCGAGATTCGAATCGGTAGTGGTGTGAAAATCGGTTATTTATCACAGCATGCGTATGGAAATATAAAAACTAATGTACTGGAAGCTTTCCGGGAGCATGTAGCTGTAACAGAAGGAGAAGCTCGCCACATATTAGCTCGCTTTTTATTTTATGGCCCAGCTGTTTTTAAAAAGGTCAATCAACTTAGCGGTGGTGAACGAATGAGATTACGTTTGGCACAGCTTATGTATCAAGATATAAACTTCCTTGTGTTAGATGAGCCCACAAATCATCTTGATATCGAATCGAGGGAAGTGTTGGAAGAAGCACTCGAACAATATAATGGAACAATCCTTGCTGTTTCACATGACCGCTACTTTTTAAATAAGTTATTTGAGAAAACGTATTGGATTGCTGAGCATAAATTGTTTGAGTTTGCAGGGAACTATGCTTGGGCACGTCAGAAATGGGCAGAAAGAATAGAGAATCAAGTAGTGAAACAAGAGCAGCAAGAGGTTCCAAAAATAAAAGTAATGAATGTAAAGAAGAAGGAATCTAGTGATGTAGAAGGGATTGAAAATAAGCTTATGCATATAGAAGAAGATATATATGCGCTGGAGTGTACAATGGAAGACGAACGTGATGTTGAAGTGCTAGAACAGCTATATAAAGAAAAAACAGAGAAAGAGTTATTACGTGTAGAATTATATAACAGATTAGACAGTATGATGGAATAAGTAAAAGAAAAGCAAGTTATCCTCTCGTAGTATGTGAGTAAGGAGGCTTGCTTTTCTTTATGGGAATGGAGGGGCGTTTCGTTCATCATTGTTATAATTTCCCTTTCGTTATATTATGAATATGATTTTCAAAACAGGGGCGTAATTTAAAATGAGAGTTAAAAAATATGAGGGGGGCCTTATGTTAGGGTATGCGCGTATCATTACGATTGTTATTATTTGTATTGTATATATGATTTATGTTTCACGTGAAACAGTAGACTTGAAAATCTTCGTTGGTTTTTCATTATTTGTTTACATTGTAAATCACATTCTACTTATGCAATCACATCAAGGGAAGCGGCGTAATTTATATATATTACTTTCAAATGGGGTAATTACAGCCCTATTAGGATTCTTAGTTCCACAGACATCTTTATATTTAATTATATTTGGGATTGATGCAGTAGGGTTATTTATGAATACACAGCGGAAAGTAGTCGTATATTTTTTTGTGAGTTTTTTCTTTGTATGCTGGTTTGCTATTTTACTATATACATATTGGTATACTGGAGAGATAAGGATTTGGGAAAATGCCATTAATTTTATGTTCATTGTCTTCAGTGCTTTAGCGGGAAACTTAATTAAAAAACTTACAGTAGCTCGCCAAACTGTTGATGATCAATATGAAAAATTGACATTATCACATACAGCTCTAAAAGAAGCACATGAACAGTTGCAGCTTTATGCAAAAGAAGTAGAGGAATTAACTACAGTTCGGGAGAGGAACGATATTGCCCGAGAAATTCATGACACAGTTGGTCATAATATGACGGCTTTACTTGTTCAATTGCAGCTTGCTGAGGCTTTATGGCAGCAAAAGTCGGAAGTTACAGAAGAAGTTTTACATACATGTCATGAATTAGCTAGAAAATCTCTGCAAGAAGTAAGGGCATCGGTTCGTACATTGAAAGAGGAACAAAACTTAGGAAATATAATAGAGAATATGCGTGAAATGCTAAACGAATTTTCAAAGGTAACGAAAGTACAAGTAACATTTCATTTACAAGGTGATCCAGTTATGATTCCACTGTCATTACATCCTCCTTTACTACGGGTTATACAGGAATCATTAACAAATGCGAAGCGACACGGAAAAGCTAGCGCGTGTGAAGTTAGACTTGTTTGTTTGGACGAAAAAGTTATGTTATCTATTTCAGATAATGGTGTCGGTGTAAATGAAGTGAGTCCAGGTTTTGGACTAATGAATATGAAAGAACGTGTAGAAGAGCATGGGGGGATCATTCGATTTGAGAGTGAAAAAGAGAAGGGGTTTCGATTGCAGATTGAGTTCCCACTTAAGGAGAAGACGTGGGTAATAGGAGGAACAGTATGATTCGTATTATGATCGTTGATGATCAATCACTTATTCGTGATGGTTTAGCAATGCTATTAAATTTACGTCCAGAACTTGAGGTGGTGGGAACAGCGAATGATGGGGATGAAGTAGTTCAAAAGGCGGAACAATTACACCCTGAAATTATTTTGATGGATATTCGAATGCCTCGTATAAATGGTGTTGAAGGAACTCGTTTAATAAGAGAAAGGTTTCCTGATATGAAGGTTCTTATGCTGACGACTTTTAATGATAGTGAACTTATTTTTGAAGCATTAGAACAAGGAGCGAGCGGTTATTTATTAAAAGATATGGAGACGGATGCAATTGTTCAGGCGATATTGACGGTCCATGGAGGAGGCGCCGTTCTTCCTCAAGATATAACAGCGCAAATTGTGAAGGAACTAAAAAGAACAAAAGTAGTAGAAATATCGGAGAAAAGTAAGCCAAGGCAAATGGAACAATTAACAGAGCGTGAAATAGATGTATTAAGAGAAATAGGTCTTGGATTAAATAATAAAGAAATTGCTGAGAAATTGTTTATTACAGAGGGAACTGTAAAAAATCATGTATCTAATCTAATTAGTAAGCTGGAGCTTAGAGATCGGACGCAAGCAGCTATATATGCAGTAAGATACGGTGTTACAACATACACATGACTTTTGGCATAGAAAAATAAGGAAAAGCAGCAGATTGTGCTGCTTTTTTATTTTGCATTTCTATCTTAAGAGAGATGGAAGAAAGAGGATGTTTTTTTACAATGAAACTGTAGATGAATACAAAGGGGCTGAATCGACATGTTAGTCGTAGATCATATTACAAAGTCATTTGGGAAGAAAGAAGTGGTAAAGAGTGTGTCTTTTGAAGTGAAGAAAGGAGAAACATTTGGTTTGCTTGGTCCAAACGGTGCAGGAAAGTCAACGACGATATCAATGATTTGTGGACTTATTCCATACGATAGTGGAGACATACAAGTTGGGGGGAAGTCTGTAAAAGACTATCCATTAGATGTGAAAAAGAAGATTGGTATTGTTCCGCAAGATATCGCGTTATACCCAACGCTTTCCGCCAAAGAGAATTTAATCTTCTGGGGAAAAATGTACGGTTTAAGTGGAGCTACTGCAAAGAAGCGGGCAGACGAGGTACTAGTATATGTAGGCTTACAAGATCGTGCAAAAGATAAAATTGAAACATTTTCAGGTGGAATGAAACGCAGAATTAACATTGGTGCAGCACTTATGCACGAACCAGAGTTATTAATTATGGATGAACCGACAGTTGGAATTGATCCGCAATCACGGAACCACATTTTAGAAACGGTAAAAGGATTAAATGAAAAGGGTATGACGGTGATTTATACGAGTCATTATATGGAAGAAGTGGAGTATTTATGTGAACGGATCGCTATTGTTGACTATGGAAAGGTAATCGCATCAGGGACGAAAACGGAGTTATGTAATCGTCTTGCTGATGGCTTTATGGTGAAGTTACAACTGAATCGTTATAGCCAAGATTTATTGAAGAAATTAAAAGAAATCCCTACTGTTGAACGGATTATCATCGATGAAGATACAAATACACTTGATATTGGATTGAAGAATGGAGAAGCTGTCGGTACTGTTGTTTCAGTGGTTGTAGAAAATCATATGCAAATTTTAAAGCTTGAAGTACAAGAGCCAAATTTAGAAACTCTCTTTTTACAGTTAACAGGGCGTTCGCTTCGTGATTAAGGAGGTTAGGAACACATGAAAAGTTTTATTATTGCATGGAAAGATTTAAAAATTCGTTTAATAGATCGGCGTGGATTTATGATGATGTTACTTATGCCACTCTTATTAACAGCTATTTTAGGATCAGCACTAAGTAACATATTTGATAATGGCGGATTACCTAAAACGGTAATTGGTTATTATCAAGAAGGAGCGGATGAGTTTGCAAATGTATTTCAAAAGGATGTATTACAATCAAAGGAAATAAAAGGTGATGTAAAAGTAGAAGTAGTCACCTCACAAAAAGAGCTGGAGAATCTGCTAAGGAAGCAGAAAATTGATGTTGGAATTATGATTCCAAACGGGTGGAGTGAACATATCAAGGATGGAAAATTAAAAGAGCCAAAATTGATTACAGATCCATCAAAAGATATACAAGCAAAAATCACGGAATCGCTTATTCATTCTTTTTCGGAACGTGCTCAAACAATCGCTGTTTCTACTAAGAGTATCGTAACAGATTTAGCGCAGTCACAGCCAGGAAATATGGAACAGGTTGCAAAAGAGGTAAGTGCCAACTTACAAACAGTGGCGGCTTCGAATACGGATGGAATTGAGAAAGGGACGATTGGCAAAAAAACAGTTGCTGCGATGCAATATTATGCTGCGGCCATGTTAGTCATGTTTTTATTATTTAACATAACAGTAGGCGCAAAGTCTATTGTGACAGAGCAACGAACTGAAACATTAGCAAGGCTATTCAGTACACCGACAAGTTCTTTTGCTATTTTATTAGGTAAATTTTTTGGCACATTACTATTTGCTTGTATTCAATTTGGGGTATTTGTAATTGCTACTCATTATGCCTTTCATGTGAACTGGGGTGAAGATATTACTCAGATTGTTGTAGTAGGGATCGCTTATGCAATTTGTGTTGCTGGTTTATCTATGCTTATTGCAGCATTTATTCGTGAGGAAAAAACAGCAGATTTAATGGGAGGGATCGGAATTCAGTTGTTAGCAGTATTAGGAGGCTGTATGTTACCGATCTATGCATTTCCAGATACCCTTCAAACAATTGCTAACATTGCCCCAAATAAATGGGCTCTTACAAGTTTTTTAGATATTATGTCGGGAACAACATGGTATGCATTAATTCCAGTTATCTTAAGTTTATCTAGTGCAGGGATTATTTCCGTTATCATTGGAACATTCCGTTTACGTACAAGATAGGAGGAAAGTCAATGAAGAAAGTTTGGGCACTTTGTTGGTTAGAATTAAAACAAATCTTAATTAAGCCACAAAGCTATATACTCATGTTCGGAATGCCGATTATTTTTACACTCATTTTTGGTGGACTTTTAGGTGGAAGTGGAAACGAGAAAGTAAATATTAGTTTAGTAGACCAAGATGAATCTACATTATCTAACTCCTATTATAAAGAAATAGAGAAAAGTGATTTGATTTCTATAGAAAAGGTAACGTATGAAGAAGCGAAACAGAAAATCGAAAATAAGAAGTCCTCGGGTATTGTAACAATCCCAAAAGAATTTCAAAAGAGTATGGCAGACGGGAAGTTAGAGAAGGTTAAATTCCAATCAAGCGCTGATTTTACAGGAGGAGCATCTGTAGAGCAAGTATTACAAAGCGCAATGAAAAAGATGGAAGTAGAAGTAGCGGGAGCAAGGGATTCAGAGAAAAAAGGGGGAACGTCTTGGGAGAAGATGTATGAAACGATTCATACAAAAGCAGAACCAGTTTCACTTCAAAAGGAATCCATTATATCCGGAGAGGAGAAGCTGAATAACGTAACAGGGCGAGCGGCAGGATTTTCGATTCTATTTGTAATGATTGTGATGCTAAGTGCGACAGGAACAATTTTAAAATCAAGACAACTTGGCGTTTGGTATCGTTTATTAGGAACACCGGTTTCAAAGGCTCAAATCCTTGGAGGATATATACTTTCCTTCTTTTTAATTGGTTGGATTCAATTTGGGATGTTAATGTTATTAACGAATGTTTTGTTCGATGTACAGTGGGGGAATTTGTTAGGGACGATTACACTTGTTTCAGTGTTATTGCTAGCAGTGATTGGTTTAGCGTTATTATTAGCAAGTATTGTGAAGACAACGGAGCAGCAATCAGCATTAGGTAATATCGTTGTCGTTTCAACGTGTATGATTAGTGGTCTGTACTGGCCAATTGAAATAGAACCAGAATGGATGCAAACGGTAGCAAACTTTGTTCCTCAAACTTGGGCAATGCGAGGATTTACCGAATTGATTGCAAGGGGAGGAACCTTGGTAGATATAGCAGGATATCTTGGTATACTCATTTTATTTGCTGGTGTATTCTTTGTAATTGGTTTAACAAGAATACGTTATGATTGAAAAAAGCAGAGTTTACAGCTTAGCGCGCTGAACTCTGCTTTCTTTTTGTGTATCGTCTTCTCCCATAGAGATGATAATCGCAAGTCCGAGCATAAAGAAGAATGCTAAAAAGAGGACGAACTTTGGGAAAAACGGGAAGAGTAACAATGCCCCGACTATCATGAGTGTTAATGCAACATAGTGCAAGACATATTGGAATAGTTTGTCCATATTTTCGCCCCCTTTTTGATAGTTTGTTAGTAGTCTATGCTCGTTCGCTGAATAATAGACTCATTTTTAAATCGTTTCTTTATAGTAAAAAATAGTAAGGAATGATTGACACAGTCAAAAAAAAGGAATAATCTTGAAATTAATTCATACTATTTTTATAGGTAAAATAAAAATAGTTACAGAAAGGAGTCTGTTGTTTCGTTACATAGGTAGAAAATATAAAGTAAGGGTGAGAAAAATGCGAAAGGTATTTACTGGTTTACTTGCTACTCTCTTTAGTACATCCATGCTGCTGGTGGGATGTGGACAAGAAGAAGCAAGTACAAATGAAAAAGCAAACGTACCGAAAGTAAAAGATGAATTTATCCAAGCGAGTGACAAAGCAAAAAATCCAGCAAAAGCAAAAGAAAGAAAAGATACCTTTGTAATTGGAATGCCCAGTCCAGGAGGAATATTCCTTCCGCACTTTATGGAAAATGGGTGGGATGGAAATATCACACAAGCTATTTTTGCACCACTTGTTGGATTAGATAAGGAAGGGAAGCCAATCCCGATTCTGGCAAAGAAATGGGATATTTCTGCTGATCAGCTGACATATACGTTTCATTTAAAAGATGATTTGAAATTTAGCGATGGATCTCCAGTAACAGCAGATGATGTGGCGTTTACATTAACACTATTACATGACCCAACTTATAGCGGGACAACAGATATAAGTCAGACAGCTATTAAGGGTGGGCAAGCATATAAGGAAGGGAAAGTAAATACCATTGAAGGAATCCGAGTTGTTGATTCTAAGACAATTATAATTACGACAGAAAAAGTAAATGCACAAACATTATCTCTTATAGGTGGGGAAGTTATATCAAAGGCTTATTACGGAAAAGAGTACAAGCAAGGACAGTTAGAGTATTTAAAAGAGTTATACGGAAAACCGATGGGAGCAGGGGCTTATAAATTAGATAAGTATATTCCAGGACAAGAAGTTCGTTTTGTGGCAAATGAAAATTATTTTGAAGGAAAACCGAAGATTGAACATTTTATCTACAAAATTACAAAAGGTGATACGAAGCTACAGCAGTTTCAAACAGGTGAAGTCGACTATGATGGCTTTGCAACAAATGAAGAAACGGTCGAGCAGTTAAAAGGATTAGGTTTTGCGAATATCAATGTGTATACGGGAAGTTCCTATGGCTATATTAAAATGAATTATAAGAAACCGTACTTTAAAGATAAGCGTGTCCGTCAGGCATTTATTTACGGATTAGAGCGCCAAAAGGTCATTGATACGTATTTTCAAGGGTATGCTTCACTTGTTAACATACCGATTACTCCTGTTTCTTGGGCGTATACAGAAGAGGGCATTAATAAGTATGAGTATAACTTAGATAGGGCGAAGAAATTACTTGATGAAGCTGGTTGGAAAGAAGGTTCAGATGGAATTCGTGAAAAAGACGGTCAGAAATTGAAAGTGAGTTACTTTGCTTCTTCTGATAGTAAAATGAATGATGTTTTGATACCGGTTATGAAAGAAGATTATAAAAAAATTGGTGTAGACTTCAATCCAGAATATATGGACTTTAATACGATGATTTCGAAGGTGATCAAAGGGGATTATGACCTAGCGATGGTGTCGACGCCAATGATTGATGATCCAAGTGGTACAATTGAAGAGTTCGTTTCAACAAGTAAACGGAACTATGATGGATATCATAATCCCAAAGTGGATGAATTAGCAACGCAAGCATTACAAACATTGGATATTGAGAAAAGAAAAGAAATTTATAAGAAGCTATATCAAGAACTTAGCGAAGATCCGCCCGTTATATTCTTAAATAATAGTAAAGAAGTTTCTGCTCATAATGCGAGAATACAAGGATTACAGGAAGATAATTATAATGGAATATTGTTAAGTTTACCCAAATTAAAGATTCAACAATAATTTCATAAAAATTCTTAAAATATTTATATAGAAAGAATTGACAAAATATAGTGAACGATATAAGCTAATAACCATAAAGTCTACCGGGAAAGTCGGAATAAGAATGTTACCCCTCATAAAATATCTATTTTTTTGTATTTAAAACCAACTTTTCCGATAGGTTATTAAAAATGTTGCTGTGGGAGGCATACATAAGGCAAGCAGTTCATAAGGTGTAATTATTAAAAAAAGTTAGGGTGGGGACAATGAAGAAAAAAACCAAAAAATGGGCTGGTGTATTTTCAGTATTACTGAGTAGTTCACTTGTGTTATCCGCTTGTGGGGGACAAGAGGATAAAGCTTCGACGGAACCAGTTAAGCAGCAGGATTTAAAAGATTTAAAGATAGAAAAAATTGTAGCTACAGATAAGAAGAAAAGTCCAGAGAAAGCCAACCAGCGGAAAGATACTTTCATTACTGCCATTTCTAAACCAGGTGGTGTGTTCTTACCATATTTCCAGGATAATGGTTGGGATGGCAACGTAACATCTGTTATTTTTGCTTCTCTTGTTACGAGGGATAAGCAAGGAAAACCAATTCCAGAGCTTGCAGAAAAATGGGATGTTTCTGCTGATCAGTTAACATATACATTTCATTTACGTAAGGATTTAAAGTTTAGTGACGGTTCACCATTAACGGCAGATGATGTGGCATTTACATTAACGCTGTTACATGACAAAGCATATGAAGGTAGTGAAGACATTTCCCAGTATGCAATTAAGGGCGGAAAAGATTATAAAGAAGGAAAAGCAACTTCTATTGAGGGGATTAAAGTAGTTGATCCACAAACAATTAAAATTACAACAGAGAAGGTAAATTCTCAAGCGTTAACAAGCCTTGGAGGACCTGTCTTATCTAAAGCATATTATGGAAAAGATTATAAACAAAATACAAGTTTAGATTATTTGAAAGCATTATATGGTCAGCCAATTGCTGCTGGTCCTTATAAGTTTGATAAGTATGTTCCAGGACAAGAAGTTCGTTTTGTTGCGAACGAACACTACTATGCAGGAAAACCAAAAATTAAAAATTTCATTTATAAAATTACATCAGGTGACACAGGATTCCAGTTATTCCAAACAGGAGAACTTGACTACACTGGATTTAGAGCGAATCCAGAAAATATTGAGCAATTAAAAAGTTTAGGATTTGCGAATATTCATCTGGAATCATCAAGTGATATTGCCTATATCTATATGAATAATAAGAAACCGTATTTAAAAGATAAAAAAGTACGTCAGGCACTGATTTATGGATTAGATCGTAAAAAATATGTAGATACAGCTTTACAAGGTTACGGATCCGTTGCAAATGTACCAATTGCTCCAGTCTCTTGGGCGTATACGGAAGAAGGAATTAATAAATACGAATATGATGTAGAAAAAGCAAAAAAATTATTGGATGAAGCAGGATGGAAAGTTGGTTCTGATGGAATTCGTGAAAAAGATGGTCAAAAATTAAAATTAACATATTATGCATCAAATACAGGGAAAACAAATGATATCTTTATTCCAATTGCAAAGGAAAATTATAAAGCGATAGGAATCGAGTTTAATCCAGAGTTGATGGACTTTAATACAATGCTTTCAAAACTTGGAAAAGGTGACTATGATTTAGCGTCTGTATCAACGCCAGGTATTAGTGATCCAAGCGAAGTTGTCATTGACTACTTGTCGACAAATCCTAAAAATGATACAGGTTATAAAAATGTAAAAGTGGATGAATTGATTGTAAAAGGTATAGAAACAGTTGATATTGAGAAGCGCAAGCAAATTTATAAAGAATTATATAAAGAGTTAAGTGATGATCCACCAGTTATTTTATTAAACTACCGTAAATTACTTTATGGTTATAATGCTCGAATAAAAGGGATTAATCCAGAAAAATACGATGGCATTAGCTCAAACTTACCAGTGTTATCAATTGAAGAATAAAGATAAGTGGGTATAATAGAAGACATTTTTTCATACAGCAAGTGATAAGATGCTGATTTGAAAAAATGTTCTTCTATTTTTAAGTAAATATGATTGGGGAGACAAAAAGTGAAGACATATATCATTCGTAGGTTTCTGCAAATGATTCCTACATTGTTTGGTACATCTATTATTATCTTTTTCTTATTTGCCCTCCTGCCGGGCGATTATGTTGATTCTAATCCAAAGTTAACGCCAGAACGAGCACAAGAATTAAGAGAATTATATGGATTAAATAAACCAATTATTGAGCGATACTTTCATTGGTTAGGCAATGCATTACACGGTGATTTCGGTTTCTCATTGCAATATCAAGAGCCGGTGACATCATTACTAAATAAATTCATTTGGAATACTTTTATTGTTGCAGTGGCAGCTTTATTTTTCACTTGGATACTCGCACTTATTATTGGCGTTGTTTCAGCGACAAAACAACATTCATGGTTTGATAGACTTGTCACAATTGGTGTTTTTGCTGCGATGTCATTTCCATCATTCTTTATCGGATTATTTCTAATTAAAGTATTGGCAGTTGATCTAAATTTATTGCCAATTGGCGGTATGATTGACATTGGGAGTAATTCGACTGGCATTACATACATATTAGAAGTATTACGACATATGATTTTACCGGTGTTTATTTTAACGCTTCTTGGGGTAGGATCATTAACGCGCTATTTTAGAACGGGCATGCTTGAGGTCGTAAGACAAGATTATATCCGTACTGCACGTGCAAAAGGTTTGAAAGAAAAAGCTGTTATTTATAAACATGCACTAAAAAATGCGATTTTACCAGCGATTACATTACTTGCATTTGAATTACCAGGATTGTTCTCAGGAGCAATTATTATTGAACAAATTTTTAACTGGCCAGGTATTGGTAGTATCCAATTGGAAGCATTGAATTTCCGTGATTACACAGTGTTAATGGCATTTACAATGTTTCTTTCATGTTTAACGATTATGGCAAACTTTTTTGCGGATATTGTATATGCGCTTGTTGATCCACGCATTCGGCTGAAGTAAGGGGGGGAAGAGATGGAAACTGCTACAACAATAATTAAGAAAAAGAAAGAACAGAAAAAGGGCAATGAAGCATCACCATGGCATCAGGCTTATAAGAAAATAAAGAAAAATAAATTAGCACTGTTTGGTTTGTATGTTTTAATTTTTATGTTTTTATTTAGTTTCATTGGACCATTCTTTTCGCCGTATGCTGAAGGAACAGTACAAGTAACACAAATTAATAAACCACCGAATTTTTCACATTGGCTTGGCACAGATCAATTGGGACGAGATATTTTAACACGATTAATGCAAGCTGGCCGGATTTCATTAACAATTGGTTTAGCTTCGATGGTTTTATCTGTCATACTTGGAGCAATATTAGGGGCTATTTCCGGTTTTTACCGTGGTATTGTAGATCATATTATTATGCGTATCGCGGATGTGTTAATGTCTATCCCAGGATTACCATTACTGATAATTATGGGAGCTATCTTATCTGAATGGAAACTCCCATCTGAATATCGTCTTTACGTAATCATGATTATCTTAAGTCTGGTAGGTTGGCCAGGGCTTGCCCGTCTTGTTAGAGGACAAATTTTGACGCTTCGTGAACAGGCGTTTATGCAAGCTGCCGATGTATTAGGATTAAAAGATTCTCGCAAAATTCTCCATCATTTAATTCCGAATGTTTTTCCGCTATTAATTGTTGTGGCAACGTTAGGTGTGGCGGGATCTATTTTAAGCGAATCGGCATTAAGTTATTTAGGGCTTGGGGTTGTCCCACCAACACCATCATGGGGAAATATGATTAGTGCTGCGAACTCATTAATTGATTTCCAAAAACGTCCATGGTTATGGATACCGCCTGGTTTTGCGATTTTTATAACAGTTGTATCAATTAACTTACTTGGTGATGCACTTCGTGATGCATTAGATCCAAAAATGAAGCGGTAGGTGAGGGAGCATGGGTAAAGCAGTAGTAGAGCTAAAGGATTTACAAACGCACTTTCAGACGGAAGAAGGTACAGTAAAGGCTGTCAATCATGTTAGTTTTTCTGTACGAGAAGGTGAAACTGTTTGTGTAGTAGGAGAATCAGGTTGTGGGAAAAGTGTAACAGCTTTATCTATTATGGGACTTATTGCTGAATCTGGCGGCATTGTTGGTGGTGATATCCTTTATGAAGGTCAAAGTCTCTTGGGCATGAAAGAGAAGGAGCTTCGAAGTTTAAGAGGAAATGATATTGCGATGATTTTCCAAGAGCCGATGACATCCCTCAACCCGGTTTTTACTGTTGGGGAACAAATTGTTGAGACGTTAAGAGAACATGAACTTCTTAGTAAAAATGAAGCGTATAAGAAAGCAATTGAATTAATTCGTAAAGTTGGTATTGCACGTGCGGATGAAATAGTACATTCCTATCCACATGAGCTAAGTGGTGGAATGTTGCAACGGATTATGATTGCGATTGCACTAAGTTGTAACCCTAAACTATTAATTGCCGATGAGCCTACAACAGCCCTGGATGTTACAATCCAGGCGCAAATATTAGATCTACTAAGACAAGTAAAAGAGGAATTTAAAACATCCATTTTATTAATTACACATGATTTAGGTGTAGTAGCAGAAATGGCAGATTACGTTGTTGTGATGTATGGTGGTAAAGTCATTGAAGAAGCACCTGTACTGGAGCTATTCCAAAATCCGAAACATCCATATACGAAAGGTTTATTAAAATCAAAGCCGGTGATGGGAAAACGAACAGATAAGCTTTATTCAATTCCAGGGCAAGTTCCAAACTTAGTTGGCCTAGGAGAATTTTGCTACTTTAGTGGTCGCTGTGAACATTGCATGGACATATGCAAAAATGCAGTACCCGATCTTGAAGTACATGAAGATAATCATAAAGTAGCTTGCTGGTTATATGAGGAGCGTGCTGAGCAATGAGTGAACCGTTATTAGAAGTAAAGAATTTAAAAACGTATTTTCCTATTAAAGGCGGCGTATTTAGTAGAACGATTGGGCATGTAAAAGCGGTAGATGGAGTTAGCTTTACGATTAATAAAGGTGAAGTATTTGGTCTAGTCGGTGAATCCGGAAGTGGAAAGACGACGATTGGTAAAACAATTCTTCGTCTCGTTCAAAAAACAGAGGGCGAAGTGAAATTTAAAGGTCAAGATGTTCACACGTTATCGAAAGAAGAACTGCGGAAACATCGTCCTAATATGCAACTTGTATTCCAAGATCCATTTAGTTCATTAAATCCACGGATGCGAATTGGAGAAGCGCTTGGTGAACCGATGTTAGCTCACGGTTTAGCAACGAAAGAAAATGTTCGTGAAAAGGTATTAGAAGTGCTAGAGTTATGTGGATTAGCACCTTATCATATCGATCGTTATCCTCATGAGTTTTCTGGTGGACAACGTCAGCGTATTGTTATTGCAAGGGCGATGGTATTAAACCCAGAATTTATTGTTGCTGATGAACCCGTTGCGGCATTAGATGTATCGATTCAAGCACAAATTATTAATTTGTTTAGCGAATTACAAGAGAAAAAAGGTTTATCCTATTTATTTATTTCACATGATTTAAGTGTTGTCGAACACTTATGTACAAAAATAGGTATTATGTATTTAGGGACAATCGTGGAAACAGCACCTCGTAATGAGCTATTTGCAAATCCGCTTCATCCATATACGAAGGCTTTGTTATCCGCAGTACCAATTCCCGATCCAACTGTTAAGCGAGAAAGGATTATTCTACAAGGGGATATTCCAAGTCCTGCGAATCCACCATCAGGCTGCCGCTTTCATACACGTTGCCCATTTGCAACAGATATTTGTAAGCAGACTGTACCGGAATTTCGTGATGTTGGAGAAGGACATCTTGTTGCTTGTCATCATGTATAAAAGAAAAGGACTCTTCCGCATTATGGAAGAGTCCTTATTTTATTTACTTGATGATGGTTGTTTTAGTACATATTGTTCAATTGCATGTGCAACACCGTGTTCATCATTTGTTAATGTAACAACATCACATAATTTCTTTACATCTTCTTCAGCATTTCCCATCGCAACAGATAGACCGGCTACTTCAAGCATCGGTACATCATTAAAGTTATCACCAATTGCAATTGTATCTTGAATTGGAATGTTGAAATATGATGCCATTTCTTGTAATCCATTTCCTTTATGGCCATGCTTGTCCATAATTTCTAAATTTGTCGGAGCTGATGCTGTGACCATAATTTCTTTATCTTCTTGTAAAGAATGCAGTAGCTGTGAACGATGATCTGCATCAAATGTTAAAATAAAGAATTTCGAGATTTCTAACTCTGGATTATTTACGACATCTTCGATTTTTTGGAAATCAGTAATTAAGTTAGATTTTTTTTGCTTCTCTGTAATTCTTTCCAATTCTTCAATTGTAACATCAAGCGCATGCTTATTTTCTTCGAATGTATGCATTACTTTTTCATTCCAATTGTAAGGAGAATAAACTCCTTTATTTGTGTACAGCTTATATGGAAATCCTTCAGCTTCTAGTAATTTCGCAAGCTTGTATACTTTATCATTTTGTAAACAACGTGCGTTAATTACTTTTCCATCAACATAAACAATTGCCCCATTGCTTGCTCCAACTGGAAGTGATAATTGATACTCTTCCAATAGTTTTAAAGCGTCTTCTTTCGCACGACCAGAACAAATCATTACCACATGACCGGCTGCTTTAGCACTCTGAATAGCTTGTAAATTTTCCTTGGAGATTTCAAGATTAGATGATAGTAGTGTACCATCCATATCTAGTGCGATTAATTTCAAACTGACCACCTCTTTGCTTTTATTATACATATATAAGTACAAATTGAAAAACTGACATAGAACCTTTCTTTTTAGGTGGGAGAGAGAGCATCCGTCCATGCATAGAAGCAGCCAGATCCTTTTCCTGCCCCAGCCAAGTTAAAACAAAGAGAGAAAACGAGTGCAGGTCACCTTTTGTTCTTCGTAGAAGCGAATTATATGTTGAAAAATCAAAATGGATTTATCTCGCATTAATGGACAGTAGCACTCCTACCTCAAAATTCAGCGGAATAAAAGAAGTTAGGTGGGGGATGAACTGTCTGTAAAAGCCCGACTGGTGAGGGCTAATAATCAGTGGGGATGGAGAAAACCCCCACTGATTAACGTTTCGCTTTATATAGTTATGAAAGGAATAAAAAAAAGACTGCGTACAGTCTATTTTAGAGAGAGGTGTGTGTCTGTATGATCTTGTTCAGTAATAATTGATTATGTTCTCGTAGTTTTTTTATATTTACGTCGAATCCATATTCTAGTAAAAAGTAAGAGGGGAGCTGTGGCTGTTTGTGCAAGGCTGAAAAAATTGGTTCCCAGTTAATAGAGCCGTTACCAATTGGTAAATGTTCATCTTCTACTCCGTGGTTATCATTTAAATGTATTGTCCATAGGCGAGAAGAAGTTTGCTCAATAACATTTGGGATATTCCAGTTGTTGAGATAGGCATGCCCTGTATCGAGAACATATCCAATTATATTTGGATCAAATTGATCTACAAATGAAATGTATTCTTGTTCTGTAAATAAAGATGTTCCATTATATCCAACGTTTTCAATTACTAATTTAATCCCTAATTCTTTTGCTTCTTTATATAGAGTATAGACAGCCTCGGTAGCTAATTCTTGCGCAGTATGTAAGTGAAACAAAGGTGAAACATAAAAACCAGGATGAACAACGAAATAATGAGCATCTATATTATGTGCAAAATGAAGAGCTGTTATATGTTGTTTCAGCGCCGCATTACGCAATTCCTTATTTTCAATGGCTAAATTCACACCCCACGCTGGTGGATGAACAGCATAGGTTACATTTAAATTTTTTAGTGAAACTACTTTTTCTTGATATATGGAGGCTAAATCATACCACTCACTGCCATCTAGCAATAATTCTATATAGTCTGCTTCCTGCTCCATAAACATTGGGATTTTTTCTTCTATGCTTGCCGGGAATAACAATAAATCCAAATAACCAATTTGCATCGTTATACTCCTTCCATAATTTTATGATTCCATAATTTTTCTTTACTTAATGAAATACCTTCTACTTGAGAATGTAGTGCAGCCTTTACTTGTTCTTCTGTCCAAATAAGACCTCCTAGAATGATGGGTTGTGATAGTTGTTGTTTTAAGATAGGGACGATATTTGGAGCGATACCTGGCATGATTTCTACTATATCAGGTTTATTTACTTTGATATTATGCATGGCTGTATGAAGTGAATTGCTATCAATTAAGAAGATGCGCTGAATGGCAAGTAAACCTTCTTTTTTTGCTGCTTTAATAGACATGCCTTTCGTTGAAACAATCCCGGTTGGTGTACAGTACTTCTTTAGAAAATGAATCGCTTCTATATCATTAGATAAACCTTTTATTAAATCGAGATGAATGAATAGTGGCTTTGGGCATTCTTTTAGTACCTTTCTATATTTGATGAAAAATGATAATGTTCCATTCATCAATAGTAGTGCATCGGCATCAGAGGTAAGCGCTTTGTTAATATTTTCGCATGTGCACGCAGCGATGAGGCGTTGCTTTTTGAAGAAAGATTGTGTGTTCAATGGATATCCTTCCTTTACAATAAGACTCTATAACCTCATTGTAAGCGGATAATGTTAAGGAAGTTTTAAACTAATGTTAACAAAAGTTGTTCCACATATTTACAAATGACGACATGTTCCTTAACATTTCCTTAATATTACTTTGTTATTTTTGAAATATAAACATATGGGAGCTCACGAGGCAGGAGACGAAGAGAAAGCCTTTCATGAGGTAATAGAGAAGTGAAGCTGTACACTTTTGTACGGATTTGTTTACTATTGCTTTTTGAAAGGCTTTTTTACGTATTCATTTTGAGATTTAAAATATGTGAGGCTCTGATTTTGTTTCTATTTTTTAGAAAGGAGTTGTTTTAGAAAATTGAGGAATCCTTTAAATCTTCAAGCTTATTTATTTGATTTAGATGGCACAATCTATTTAGAGGATCAGTTGTTGCCAGGTGTAATAGAGATTATTTCTTATGTACGTGCTCAAAATAAGAAGCTTATGTTTATTACGAATACGTCCATTAAAACAAGGGTTTGTATTCAGAAGAGTTTAGCTAACTTAGGATTACAAGTCGATTTGTCTGAAATTATGACAGCAGCTTTTCTAGCAGCTCAATATTTTTATGAGACAAATCGAGATGCCAATGTATTTGTTGTTGGGAGCGAACACGTCTTCCAAGAATTGAAAACCTTTCATATTAGGGTGACAAATAATCCGCTAGAAGCTACACATGTTCTTGTTGGATTAGATAAAACATTTTCATATAAAAAACTACATGAGTGTATGCAGGCAATTCAAAGCGGAGCACAGCTGGTTGAAATCAACCCGGACTCGTTTTGCCCTATTCAAGGTGATCGTATTCCAGATACAGGTTCATTGGTAAAAGCGATTGAAGTAGCGACTGATACAAAAGCGACAGTCACAATTGGTAAACCTTCTTACTACTATATTCATAAAGTCATGCTTTCTTTATGTTTACAGCCAGAGGAATGCTTAGTTATAGGAGACCGTTTAGATACTGATATTTTATTTGGAAAGCAAGCAAATATGAGGACGGCCCTTGTACTAACAGGTGTCACTTCTTATGAAATGGCAATGAAATCAGTTTTGAAGGCAGATATTATTGTAGGCACTGTACAAGAATTACATAAACAACTACATCTTGATGTGAGAAAAAAGGTTTGATATCGGCTGTTAAAAATCGGTGTTTTTACGTTCATATTGTACAAAAAGTAGCAGAAGAGCTATTTGGGACTCTTTCTACTACTTTTTATTTCGCTTTGTAATCATAATATTACATTAATGTTACAAATATATATGTATTGGAAAATGCTATATAAAGGGGTTTATGAATGTTTGCAAATAATGTCGTAAAAAAAATGTAATAAATTTTACGTATTTATATTGCAGTATGAAAAAACTTATGTTACATTAATGTTACAAACGTTACACAAGTTGTTTTAATGTAACGTTAAGATAAAAACTATGAATTAATCATTTCTTAGAAATTACATATAAATATCTATTAATAAGGAGAGAGTAAATATGAAAAACGAACAAGTATTACAACTAACAAAAATGGATTTATTAGGATCAGCAGGCGGAGCGGCAGTATTAACAGCATTGATCGTACTTCTTTCTAACGTTTTAGTATAATAGAAAACTTTGTACAAGCAGTAGAGCGGATCGTATCAAATAAAAAGAAAGTTATGAATTGAAGGGAGAATGGAAAGCATGGAAAACAAAGAAGTATTACAAGTAACAAAAATGGATTTATTAGGATCAGCAAGTGGAGCAGCAGTATTAACGGCATTAATCGTATTTCTAGCTAACGCTTTAGTATAATAAGAATTTTGTGAAAGAAGTGGCATAGGTATTACAACGTAAAAAAGATAGTTATAAATTGAAGGGAGAATGGGAATATGGAAAACAAAGAAGTATTACAACTAACAAAAATGGACTTATTAGGATCAGCAGGAGCAGCAACAGCGTTAACAGCATTAATCGTATTTCTTTCAAGTGTATTAGTATAATAGAAGTTTTGTACAAGTAATAGAGCAGCATGAAGAGTGTAAAATAAATATGAAAGGAGAATGAGGAGTATGGAACAAGTATTACAAGTAACAAAAATGGATTTCTTAGGGGCAGCAGGTGGAGCAGCAGTGTTAACAGCACTTATTGTATTCCTTGCAAATGTATTAGTATGATAAGTATAGATAAGTGGAATTTCTCATATGTTATTCGTACTATTATTCAAAAAAAATAAAGACTCTAGCATATTATAGATAGTTAATATGTTAGAGTCTTTTTTGCAATAATAGATAGAAATACAAACTAGTACAAATAGCCCCAATACCCCTATTAGAAGGTTTTTGAACACAAGACTACACCTTCGTAATAACCACATTATAATTTCTCTATTTTATCCCGCTATTCGTGGGCAGTAAGACCCCACCTCAAGATTCAGAGAGGGACGGGGAACCACCACCGCTGATGGAGGGTTCACTTTATTCTAAAGAATTTCTTTTCTTAATCCAATGATCTGACATAGGAAAGGATACGTTCCCAAGAACGACAGCGTTTTTTGCACCCGTAGCATTTGGAACATTACTTGGGTTACCATGGTAGGTTTCATTTGCAAGAAGGGCGAACGCTACAGCTTCTTTAGCCTCCGAAGAGTATCCTAACTCTTCTTGGGTGTAAATTTGAATGGATTCCCCGAGTAGTGACTGAATCATTTTTAGTAAAGTTTTATTATAGCTGCCACCGCCTCCAATAATTACTTCATCGATTTTTACTTGTGGAAAGATGAATTTGCGATAGTTCTCTACAATAGATTTCGCTGTAAACATTGTTACAGTCGCTACTATATCGTGGCTTGAAAGCGAATTAAACTTGTTTAATAGTATTTCAACATATTGTTTACCAAACAATTCTCTACCTGTTGTTTTTGGAGGAGGGCTCATAATATAAGGATGATTTACACAGTATGATAAGAGCTGTTCATTTATTTTTCCTTGTTTAGCTAAATTACCATCTTCATCGTATCCTATGTTAAACAATTGGCGACATACCTCATCAATAATCATATTTCCAGGTCCTGTATCAAAGGCATACATATCATTTAGTGAAGCTTGCTTGGGTAAAACAGTAACATTTCCAATGCCTCCAATGTTTTGTAGCAATCTTCCCTTTGTTTCACTTCGATAAAGAACATATTCAGTATAAGGTACTAGAGGAGCGCCCTGTCCACCGGCTGCCATGTCCATAGTACGAAAATTAGATATTACGGTTGTATTTGTTTCGTAAGCAATTACCGAAGGTTCCCCAATTTGTAGTGTTGAAGGTACCCAGTTTTGTTCTTGCAAAGGCTGATGGTAAATAGTTTGTCCATGGGATCCTATAAGATCCAACTGCTCTAAAGGAAGCCCAGCTTTCTTGCAAACTTCTTTTGTAGCATCTGCGAATAATTTTCCTAGCTTAAAGTTTAAACTACAAATTAACTGCACATTTGATGTATTTACAGACAGAGACTGTATAATTTCTTCTTCAACATCTTTTGGAAAAGGATATGTTACAAACTCAATCATTTCTATTTCCGTCTTTACTCCGCTATTATTTACACGTACAAGCGCAGCATCAATACCATCCAATGATGTTCCAGACATTAACCCAACAATGTACATTATGATTACACCTGCTTTACATAGATTTTTAACTTCCTTACTAATTAATAATGTCCGCTTTTATAAAACCATGATAAAAGTGAGACAGCATTTTTTTACACTTAAATCTATGGTTTTTCTAGTTCCCGTCTTTTTGTTAAGTGTACTATCATTATTAAAAAAATATAAAGCGATTACAAAATTTAATTTCGCTGATTAGAATAAATTTTTTTGAAATAATTTGAAGATAGAAAGTCAAGAGTGAGAAAAGAACCATCATGTTAAAGGTTTACAATTTTTAATGTGATGGCTCTTCATCAGTTTACTTCTTTGTAAACATGGCTTCACAATCAACGCTGTTCTTTAATTATTTATACTCTATATTCTATTGATGAACGATAAAACATATAAGATTATTTCACTTGCACTTTAATCTGACTTGTTTGTTTACTTTCATTATGTGTACGGTCTAAGGCAGTCACAATATATGTGTAAGTCTTTCCTTTCTGTACAGTACTATCAATATACAATTGACTATGAGTGTCTTTACGAACCGTAGTTAGTAGGTTAGTTGCATCTTTAATATTTCCGTTGTTCTTTCCTTCAAAACGATAAATTGCATAATAAGATGCATCCCCTTGCTTATGGTCTTGAATTTCAAATTGTACTCCTTCTTTTGTTTGTTTTGCTTTACTAACCTTTGGTGCCTTTGGAGCATCATTATCAATCCAAGGCATAGGTGGAATCAATGCGGGATGCTTGTAAATGTCGTTGCTCAAACGATCTGCAATTCCAAGGGGATTTGCCCTTAAATCTTTTGCGCTAAAATGTATGCTGCCATCAAATTCTTTATAGGTGCGATTTAACTTTAATTGGTTTGGCATTTCTTCTGGATTGAACCAATTTTGTACACCATTGGAAGCTGTGTTAATTTTATAGTCTGCTTGTCCAATATAAAGCTGAACATTTTTACCTTTAACTTCCTTTGTCCACCAATCGAGAAGTTTTGCATAATCTGCTACAGGAAGACCAATATTCCAGTATAGCTGAGGTGCTATATAATCAATGTATCCATTATTAATCCATGTTCTCGTATCAGCATATAGATCATCATAGTTCGTTTGTCCAGCAGCAGTATCAGAACCCGTTGGATCGGTTGCTTTATTGCGCCATACGCCAAATGGACTAATACCGAACTTTACATAAGGCTTTTCTATTTTAATGGCTTGATTAATATGTTTAACAAGATTATTTACATTATCGCGGCGCCAGTCTTCTATATTTGTAAATGTACTTTCCCCATATTTTTTATACGTATCTTCATCAGGAAAAGGTACTCCAGCAATCTTGTAAGGATAGAAATAATCATCCATATGCACTGCATCGATATCATAATTTTTAACAACTTCCATAATACCGTCAATTACAAATTGCTGTACTTCTGGAATGCCTGGATTAAAGTACAATTGTTCTCCGTAGGGTATTACCCAATCTGGATGTTCTCTAGCAGGATGGGATTCTGGTAGTTCATTAAGATCTGAAAGTTCAGCTGGTTTTCCTAAAGGCATTGTAATACGATACGGATTAAACCACGCATGAAATTCCATATTACGTTTGTGTGCTTCTTCAACCATGAATGCGAGTGGATTGTAGCCTGGATCTTTTCCTTGAACTCCCGTTAAATACTGTGACCAAAGACCATACTCAGAAGGATAAAAGGCATCAGCAGTTGGTTTAATTTGCATAACGACAGCATTCATACCCATTGTTTTTGTTTATCTAAATATTTTGTGAATTCAACTTTTTGTTCAGAGACGGATAAACCTGGTTTTGATGGCCAGTCCATGTTTAACACACTTGCAATCCAAGTTGCGCGTAGCTCATGTTTTAAAAAGATTGTTTCTTGGGGAATAGCCGTAGACGAAGTTTCCGCATTGGCAACTAGATTAGTTGGAAGTAGTAGTGATCCCCCTACAAAAATTGCCATTGCCAATGTACCTACTTTTCTTTTAGAAACTCTTTGTTTACTCAATAGTATGCATCCCTTTCTTATCTTTTTAGTTTACAATAATAATTGTAAGCGTTAACAATTCCATATTATACTCGCTAGTTTTCTAGTTGTATAGATAACATTTGAAATTCCATTTTAAAATTTCTACTTTTTAATTGAAATTTATTTTTAATGGTGTTATAGTTTTGTCAAAGAAAGCGATTTCAAAAAGCGCTTAGATTACGAATGACAGAAGAATGATTTATATGTTAGAGCATTTCACAACGGAATGTTGAAATGAAAAGATTATGTGTTTATAAAAAAAATGAAAGCGCTTATTTTGCGGAGGTGATGAACGAAGAAGAAATAGATCGTTTATTAAAAGTGGCAGCAGTATTTACAAGAAAAGCAATTTAAAATTTATTAAATAAAAAGAAGTAGTAGGAGGAATAAAGATGAAAGTATTATTCGTATGTTCTGGTGGAATGTCAAGTGCAATTGTTGTAAGCGCTTTAAAAAAAGAAGGGGGAAAACAAGGATTAGATTTAGAAGTATTGGCAGTTGGTACTCAAGAATTTGATTCAGAAGTCCGTAACGGTTGGGATGTTGCTATGGTAGCCCCTCAAGTGAAACATCGCTTTGATAGTTTTAAAGATTCTGCAGATGAGGCTGGAGTACCATGTCAAGTAATCCCACCTCAAGCATATAGTCCTCTTGGTGGACCTACTCTATTAAAATTAGTAAACGAACTTGTAAAGTAACAATTTAACAAATAGGTTTAACCATTAAATAACTAAAGGGGAAAATGCGAATGGACAAGTTTGTCGCTTTTTTAGAAAATAACCTTTCAACACCCATGGCTAAATTGTCTGAGCAAAAACATTTACGTGCAATACGTGATGGTGTAGTTTCTGCTTTACCATTCATCATCTTTGGGAGCTTATTTCTTATCATTGCGTTCCCACCTGTAGCAGCAGATTCCGCAATAGGTGAATGGGCAGCAAAACATATTGCAGAGATTTTAATACCTTATCGATTAACGATGTTTATTATGACCCTATACATTACTTTTGGAATAGGTCATAGTCTGTCTCAAAGCTATAAGTTAGATCCGCTATCAGGAGGATTACTATCGGTAGCTGCCTTCTTGTTCACAATAGGCGTAAAAATGATGGATGGTGTAGGGTTTGTATTACCAATGTCAAATCTTGGTGGGCACGGACTCTTTGTAGGGATGCTTGTTTCTATATTTGCGGTTGAAATTCTACGTCTATGTAAGAGTAAAAATATTACAATAAAAATGCCAGATTCCGTTCCGACATCTGTATCTCGTTCATTTGAAGCGTTAATTCCAGTTACAATCGTGCTGGTTATTATGACCCTAATTACAGTAGTCTTAGGTGTTGATCTACATTCACTTGTTGATAAAGCCGTTGCCCCACTTATTAAAGCAGGGGATACATTACCAGGCGTATTAATTCCTGTCTTTTTAATAACATTCTTCTGGTCATTCGGTATTCATGGTGTATCAGTTGTAGGTGCTGTTGCTCGTCCAGTTTGGGAAGTTTACTTAGCTAATAACTCAGCGGCAGTTGCAGCTGGAAAAGCAATCCCTCACGTAGCTCCTGAAACATTCTTCCAATGGTTTATTTGGATTGGTGGCTCTGGTGCAACATTAGGGCTAGTAATTGCTATGTTATTAACAGCAAGATCCAGTTACGGTAAGACGATGGCGAAAGCAACAATTGTTCCAAGTATATTTAACATTAATGAACCCGTTATTTTTGGGATGCCAATTGTGCTAAACCCACTTTTAATTATTCCATTTATCGTGACACCATTAATTGGTGCGACACTTGCATACATCGCAACGTCAATTGGATTAGTAAATCCTACATACGTAATGGTCCCATGGACATTACCAGCCCCAATAGGTGCCTACCTTTCAACGGGTGGTGATTGGAGAGCAATTATTCTTGTATTAATCAATCTTGCAATTTCAATTCTTGTTTATCTACCATTCTATAAAATGTATGATCAAAAGCTTTTAGCACAGGAAAGTACAACAGAAACAACAGAGGACACAAACGTAGCCTTATAAAAATATATGAAAGGGAGTTTGGGACTAAGTACTCCAAACTTCCCTTCATATGAAAGAGAGAAGGGAGATAAAATGAATTCAACATCCAGAATTCACTTTTTTAGTTACAAAAGTGCGTTTCTATTTTTTAGTTTTATTCTTGTTTTTAATCTTATCTTTAATCCTTTAATGAATGCAGTTGGGATAGATAAACAATTGTCATTGTACTTAGATAATCCCTTTGCCATCAGCGCAGGATTAACTCTTGTTCTTATTTTTGTTGAAGGTAAGTTTAAAAACAAGAAACAAGCGTTAATTTTGTTCTTGTCTTTATTAGTAGTAAGTGCACTAATTTGTTACCTTATTGTCTATGCGTAAATGAAAAGAAAAAGTACGTCATCTAAAATGGGGTGTTAGTGAAATGGAAAAGCAAAAAGGAATAAAAATTGCCACAATTGGTGGTGGATCTAGTTACACACCAGAGTTAATTGAAGGTTTTATTAAACGTTATGATGAGTTACCGGTTAGAGAACTTTGGTTAGTGGATATTGAGGCAGGAAGAGAAAAACTTGAGATTGTAGGGAACTTAGCACGAAGAATGGTTGAAAAAGCAGGAGTTCCGATGAAGATCCATTTGACACTAGACCGTCGTCAAGCTTTACAGGATGCTGATTTTGTGACAACGCAAATGAGAGTTGGATTACTAGATGCCCGAATTAAAGACGAGCGTATTCCTCTGCAACTAGGGTTAATTGGTCAAGAAACAAATGGTGCAGGGGGATTATTTAAAGCATTACGAACAATCCCTGTTCTTTTAGAAATCGCAGAAGAAATGCAAGAACTTTGCCCAAATGCATGGTTAATTAACTTTACAAACCCAGCTGGAATGGTAACAGAATCCCTTCTTCGTTACAGCAAGCATAAAAAAGTCATCGGGGTATGTAATGTACCGTTCAATATGCACATGTCTATTTCAAAAATGTTAGGTGTTGAAATGGAGAGAGTACACATTGATTTCGCTGGATTAAACCATATGGTATTCGGGACACACGTATATGTTGATGATCAAGAAGTAACAGAGAAAGTGCTTGAAATGTTAGGAAATCCAGCAATACAAATGACAATGAAGAACATTGCCCCTCTTCCTTGGAATTCAAGATTTTTGAAAGCATTAGGTGTAGTGCCTTGCCCATATCATCGTTATTATTACAAAACAAAAAATATTTTAGATGAAGAATTAGAAGCGTTTAAATCAGGGAAAACACGTGCTGAAATTGTCAAGAAACTAGAGGAAGATCTGTTTGATTTGTATAAAGATGAAAAACTAGACATTAAACCTCCACAATTAGAAAAGCGGGGTGGTGCATACTACAGTGATGCAGCGTGTAATGTTATTTCTTCTATTTATAATGACAAAAAAGACATTCAAGTATTAAATGTCCAAAACAAAAGTGCCATTACCGAAATTGATTATGATTCAGCGGTTGAAGTAAGTTGTATTGTGACAAAAAATGGACCAGTCCCTATAACAATGGGGAAATTGCCCGTTCAAGTTCAAGGATTAATTCAACAAATCAAATCATTTGAAAGAGTAGGTGCTGAGGCAGCTGTAACGGGTTCTTATGATAAGGCTTTATTAGCCTTAACTATTAATCCACTTATTCCAAGTGATGATTTAGCTGAAGTTGTATTACAGAAATTATTAGAAGCTCATAAAGAGTATCTACCACGTTTTTTTAGATAATTAGGATAATAATAAATTTAATATTAAAGACCAATTGAGACCTGATATTCTCTGAAATATTGATTCTTTTAGAGAATGCCGTGCCTATACTTTACTACGATTAGGAGTGTTGTGATATGTCAACGGAAATCAATAATAACGAAATGGAAATTTTTGAAATTATTTCTCATGGTGGAAATGCAAGGGGATTAGCCTATGAAGCATTAACAGCCGCAGAAGAATTCAACTTTGAAAGAGCGACAGATCTTATTAACCGAGCTGGAGAAGAACTTAGCTTGGCTCATAAGACACAAACAAAGTTAATTCAAGCCGAATTGAACGGAGTTCCAAGTGAAAAAACATTACTAATGATCCATGCTCAAGATCACTTAATGACAGCGATAAGTGAACAAAAACTGATTGAACATATGATTCGTATCATAAAAAAACTAGCACCACAACAATAATTGAAAATGCAGAAAGGTAAAGGTGATTTAAAGATGAGAAAATTAGGTATTTCCATTTACCCAGAACATTCAACCGTAGAAAAAGATATGGAGTATATTGCACTTGCACATAAATATGGATTCAAAAAAATCTTTACTTGTCTGCTTTCAGTAGAAGGTGATAAAGAAAAAATTATGAGAGAATTTAAAGAAACAATCGCATTTGCAAATCAATTAGGTATGGAAGTAATGGTCGATATCTCTCCTCGTGTATTTGGGGCTTTGGATATTTCCTATAATGATCTATCATTCTTTGCTGATTTAGGAGCGTATGGAATTCGCCTAGACATGGGGTTTACAGGAAATGAAGAGTCCATCATGACACATAACCCTTATAATTTGAAAATTGAAATTAATATGAGCAATGCAACAAATTATTTAGATAATATCATTGCTTACAAGCCTAATAAAGAGAATTTAGTAGGTTCACATAACTTCTATCCTCATCGTTATGCAGGATTAAGCTATGCTCATTTTCTAAAATGCTGTGAGCAATTTAAACGTCATAATATTCGTACGGCAGCATTCGTTAGTTCACACGCAGCAACTTACGGACCTTGGCCAGTAACGGAAGGATTATGTACACTAGAAATGCATCGTGAATTACCAATTGTAACGCAGGCAAAACACTTATTTGCAACTGGAGTAATTGATGATGTGATTATCGCTAACGCGTATGCATCAGATGTTGAGTTAGAAGCCCTTAGTACATTAAACAGTGAGCTGCTTACGTTTAATATAGAACTGTATGACACGATTACAGAGTTAGAGAAAAAGATTGTGTTAGAAGAATTTCATTTTTATCGTGGAGACGTTTCAGATTATCTTATTCGCTCGACTCAATCCCGTGTAAAATATAAACGAGAAGAATTTAAACCAACCTATACCCCTGATATTAGACGAGGAGACATTTTAATTGAGAATGAGCTCTACGGACAATATAAAGGTGAATTGCAGATTGCGTTGAAAGATATGAAGAATTCAGGTAAGACGAATGTGGTTGGCCGGATAGTTGAAGAAGAAATTTTTCTCCTTGATTGCCTAGATCCTTGGGAGAAATTCCAATTTTCAATTAAGTAATTTTATCCCGCTATTCGCGGGCAGCAAGGCCCCCACTGATTAAAGTTTCACTTTATCGAGAAAAATCTCAAAGCAAGGGAAAGGGAAGGAACAGAGCGCTCCTTCCTTTTTTATATATGAATGAGGAGGAATCTACATGAGTTATATTATCGGCGTAGACGGTGGAGGCACTAAAACGGAAGCGGTGGCTTATGATTTAAATGGAAAAAAAATAAGTGAAGGTAAAGCGGGGTATGGAAACTTACTTCTAAATGAAAAACAAGCTATTATTAACATTATTGATGCGATTGAACAATGCTTAGTTCCTTTAAAAAAGGAAGAATGCCAGTACATATGTCTAGGATTAGCTGGGTATGGAGGGGTTAAAAATACAAAAGGTATAAAAGATGCTCTTTATGAGGCGTTTAATATTCCGTTTACGATTGTAAATGATGGAATTATTGCACATGCTGCTTTACTAAAAGGAAAAGATGGTATCTTAACAATTTCAGGAACAGGTTCTGTTAGCATTGGAGTTCATAATGGTATCGAAAAATTAGCAGGTGGCTGGGGACATATTCTTGGGGATGAGGGAAGTGGCTATTGGATTGCTATGCAAGTTTTTATTAAAATGACGCAAGAAGAAGATGCGGGATTAAATTATAGTGACCTAACTAAGTTAATACTAACAAAACTTGGTTATCACAGTGTACTAGAATTAAAAAAATTTATTTATTCCTCAACTAAGGCGGAGATTGCTTCATTTGTTCCAATAATTGTCCAACAAGCAAAAGCGGGTGATGATTTCTCACAGAATATTCTTAAAGAAGCAGGTTATCACCTTGCTAAGACTACGCTTGATGTTTGCAAGAAATTAAATTTTAATAACAATGTTACAATTGCTATTAAAGGGAGCGTATTAACTAATATATCGTTTGTACAAACTTCCTTTATTGAAAAGATTAAACAAGAAAAACCGGAAGTACAATTTATTTTAGAAGATGTATCATCTACATTAGGATGTTACTACTTAGCTCTGAAATATATGAGTTAATTTAAAGTTAAGGGAGTAATTCAATATGCAAGTTGTGAATGTATTATTAAAAATTGAAAGTTTATTACATCAATTACCGAAATCTGAAAGGAAAATAGCACAATATATTTTAAACAATCCTCAAGAAGTTATTAGAATGACTATACATGAATTAGCTACTCATGCTAATGCGAGTAGTTCTGCTGTTACGAGACTTTGTCGTTCTATTGAAATTGCTAGTTTTTCAGAGTTAAAGGTATCTCTATCATCGCATATCTCACGACCAGAGAAGAAAGGTTTTTATGACATTGAACCAAATGAAACAATAACGGCCATTAAAGAAAAAATAGTTTCTAACTCTGTACAAGCGATACAAGAAACAGCGCTTTATTTAGATGAAGTCGTTCTTGATCAAATAGTTGAAACTATGAGAAATGCGGATGTTATTTATGTCTATGGATTAGGAGCTTCATGGCTCGTTGCGGAAGATATTACTCATAAATGGTTACGTTTAGGAAAGATTGTAAGTGCAAATCAAGATGCACATATCATGGCTACAGCACTTGCTGCATCAACAAAAGATTGTGTTTTTTTCAGTATATCCAATAGTGGTGAAACCGAAGAAGTACTGCGACTTGTTGATATCGCTACAGCATCTGGTATTCAAACAATCGGATTATCGCAATTTGGGAACAATAGATTAACTAACAAAGTCGATATGTCTTTGCATCATGTTCGTGCACCGGAGGCTAAATTTCGTAGCGCAGCAACAAGTTCATTATTTGCACAATTTCTGACTATCGACATTATCTTCTATGCATATGCATCAAAATATTATGATGAAAATATTAAAGAAATTGAGCGTTCAAGAGAATCTGTATTAAGATTCACAGGAAGAAATCCATCTAAGATATAAAGCATAATAAATCTCGGTACAAATTATTTATCTATGATTTTCGCCTTTTAATTATTGCGCGACTGCTTAAAGAGCCTATATCTACTTAAGATAAGGCTTCTTTTTCTTTTAATAATGCAGATATGGATTTTTACAGAAAATACATATGTTTGTATGAAGTTGTTCATTGGAATGAATTCTATATATATCATAAATGGGTAAAAATGTATTTTTTGAAATAAGTTAAATAGAAAAGCTTCGACACTGTTTTAAGTTATAAAGAAAAGAAGATGGAGAATCAGAACCAAAAATGAAGTGGAGCATGTATCATCTTGTTCGCCAATATCCCTTTTTTGTTTTTCTCCGTAATATTTTGATGATTATATTGTTTGCTGCGTCAATTAATTTGGATGTTGTTTTAAATAGAAAAAAGTCGAAATTTATATAGAAGAAAAAAAGAGGAATTTGACAGAAAAGATAGAAAATTTTAAGAGTCAGAAATTTGTTAGCTTGCTAACTAATTTTTTAGTGATAACTGGAAGCGTTTTCGATTAGTTCTAAGTATGTAACATTCAATTTATTTACAGGGGGATGAGGAATTTATGAAACAAAAATCTATGGATACGTTAGCTGCACAAATGGAGGATTTCTTTCCGGTACGTGATGTCGATCATTTAGAATTTTATGTAGGAAATGCAAAACAATCAAGTTATTACCTTGCGAGGGCGTTTGGATTTAAAATTGTTGCCTATTCTGGATTGGAAACAGGGAACCGTGAAAAGGTATCGTATGTTCTTGTACAAAAAAACATGCGTTTTGTTGTGTCTGGGACTTTAAATAGTGAAAGTCGTATTGCGGAATTTATAAAAACTCATGGTGATGGAGTAAAAGACGTAGCTTTACTTGTTGACGATGTTGAAAAGGCATATTCAGAGGCTGTAAAACGAGGTGCTGTTGCGATTGCTCCGCCGGAAGAATTAACGGATGAGCATGGGACATTAAAAAAGGCGGTTATCGGTACGTATGGTGATACAATCCATACTCTTGTGGAGCGTAAAAATTATAAAGGTAAATTTATGCCTGGTTATGAAGAAGTTGAATTTAATATTCCGAGTGAAGAATCAGGACTAATCGCTGTGGATCACGTTGTTGGTAACGTTGAAAAAATGGAAGAGTGGGTTAGCTATTATGAAAACGTTATGGGCTTTAAACAAATGATTCATTTTGATGATGATGATATTAGTACAGAATATTCCGCTTTAATGTCAAAAGTTATGACAAATGGAAGTCGTATTAAATTTCCGATTAATGAACCAGCAGATGGTAAGCGTAAATCGCAAATCCAAGAATACTTAGAGTTTTATAATGGTGCAGGTGTACAGCATCTAGCATTATTGACAAATGATATTGTAAAAACAGTTAAAGCGCTTCGTGCCAATGGAGTTGAGTTTTTAGATACACCAGACACATATTATGATGAGTTAACAGCGCGCGTTGGCGAAATCGATGAAGAAGTTGATAAGTTAAAAGAACTTAAGATTCTTGTGGATCGTGATGAAGAAGGCTACTTGCTACAAATTTTTACGAAGCCAATCGTGGATCGTCCAACATTATTTATTGAAATTATTCAGCGTAAAGGTTCTCGTGGGTTCGGAGAAGGAAACTTTAAGGCTTTATTTGAATCCATTGAAAGAGAACAAGAGCGCCGCGGAAATCTATAAAATTATTATCTGTCAGTGGGGGATGGAGAAAACCCCCGCTGATTAAAGTTTCACTTTATATAAACGGTGAGGAGGAATATTGATGAAATTTATTACATTTCGTCTTCCTTCAGAAGAAATGCGTGCTGGTTGGCTAGAAGGTGACAAAGTAATTGATATGAATATAGCAAGTAATGGGACTCTTCCTTCATCTATGCTCGCTTTTTTAGAGAAAGCGGATGAATATGTAGAAATAGCGCGAGGTATTCGCAAACCAACAAGTGGCGTGTACACTTTGGAAGATGTACAGCTTTGTGCAGCCCTCCCAAATCCAGGTAGTATTCGTGACTTTTATGCGTTTGAGCAACATGTCAAAACGGCTCGTGGACGTCGTGGTTTAGATGTTGTTCCGGAGTGGTATGATATTCCGGTTTTTTATTTTACAAATCATCGTGCTGTTATCGGTCCAGAAGTTACAGTTTCTTGCCCAAAACAATCTCAAAAGCTTGACTATGAATTAGAAATTGCTTGTGTCATTGGGAAAGAGGGAAGAAATATTTCGCGTGAACAAGCAGAAGAATATATTTTCGGTTATTGTATTATGAATGACTGGAGCGCAAGAGATTTGCAAGCTAAAGAAATGAAAGTAGGGCTTGGTCCAGCAAAAGGAAAGGACTTTGCTACTTCATTAGGAGCTTATCTTGTTACGAAAGAGGAATTAGAAGTTTATCGCACAGGTGAACATTATAACTTAGAAATGAATGCTCACGTGAACGGAGAACTTTTGTCTAAAGGGAATTTCCGAGATATTTACTATACGTTTGCAGAAATGATAGAACGTGCTTCAGAGGATGTTACGTTATATCCAGGAGATGTAATTGGTTCTGGCACGGTTGGCACTGGCTGTATTTTAGAACTTGGTACAGAAAAGTGGTTACAAGACGGTGACGTTGTAGAACTTACGATCACTGGGCTAGGCACATTGCGTAACACAGTGAAAAAAGAAACGAAAGCGGGTGATGGGCATGTATTATCGTCACATGGGGGAGCTTCCTCATAAACGACATGTACAATTTCGTAAAGAAGATGGATCACTTTATCGTGAACAGGTGATGGGAACGAAAGGTTTCTCTGGTACACAATCTATTTTGTATCATCATTATATGCCAACTGAAGTAGGACATGCTGCGTTAGCACATTCTTGTCAGTTACAGTATGAAGAAGATGTAGCGCTGGCTCATCGTCACTTTCGCACGAAGGAAAATAGAAAAACTGGTGATGCAGTAAGTGGAAGGAATTTCGTATTAGGGAATGAGGACCTATTAATCGGTGTTGTTAATCCAACAGAAAAAATGGATTATTTCTATCGCAATGGTGATGGAGATGAAATGTTATTCGTTCATTATGGGACTGGGAAAATTGAGACGATGTTTGGAACGATTCATTACCGGAAGGGTGATTATGTAACGATTCCAATCGGAACAATTTACCGAGTTATTCCAGATGAGGGAGAGTCTAAGTTTCTTGTTGTAGAAGCGAATAGCCAAATTACAACCCCGCGTCGTTATCGTAATGAGTATGGTCAATTGTTAGAACATAGTCCTTTCTGTGAGAGAGATATCAGGGGGCCAGAGAAGTTAGAAACATATGATGAAAAAGGCGAGTTTGTCGTTATGACAAAGTCGAGAGGTTATATGCATAAGCATATTATGCAGCATCATCCGTTAGATGTTGTCGGATGGGATGGATATTTATATCCTTGGGTCTTTAATGTCGAGGATTTTGAGCCGATTACAGGCCGTATTCATCAGCCGCCGCCAGTCCATCAAACTTTTGAAGGTCATAACTTTGTTATTTGTTCTTTTGTGCCGCGTTTATATGATTATCATCCGGAAGCAATTCCAGCGCCGTATTATCATAGTAACGTAAATAGTGATGAAGTTCTTTATTATGTAGAAGGGAACTTTATGAGTAGAAAAGGTGTAGAAGAAGGTTCAATTACACTCCATCCAAGTGGTATTCCGCATGGGCCACATCCTGGAAAAACAGAAGCAAGCTTAGGGAAAAAAGAAACAATTGAACTAGCGGTTATGATCGATACATTCCGCCCGCTCCGTATTGTGAAACAAGCACATGAAACGGAAGATGAGAAGTATATGTATAGCTGGATTGAAGAAGGTTCATATACTACGAAATAAAATGAAACTTCCATCAGTGGGGGCTTACTGCCCGTAAATAGTGAGATAAAGGAAAGAGGCATGCTCATAAAATGAGCATGCCTCTTTCTTTAGTTGGAATCGACAATTTATAGAATATCAAAAAAAATTATAAAAAGATATAGGGATATAACTATATACATTATTTGTATATTCTTTATCCTTTTATGCCGAATCATGAAATCATTTAATGTGGTGAACAAATATAAAAATAGAAAGTGTTATAAAGAGGTTGTTTTTTATTCTTTAAGCTGATGATATATTTTTCTGTTTATTTCGACAAAAGTATTGACTAAAAAACACGTTATAAGTAAAATGAAAAAATAAATTAAAAATTTTCAGAAAATTAAAAATAGGGGTGCATGCTATGAAGCAAATTTTTCAAAAAAAGCCGATTGCAAAATTAATGCAAGAAAGTAAACAGAAAACATTATCGAGAACATTGGGAGCCATTGATTTAACAATGCTTGGAATTGGAGCGATTGTCGGGACAGGGATTTTTGTTCTTACTGGTGTTGTAGCAGCGAAACATTCTGGACCAGCTATTATTTTATCATTTGCTATAGCTGCATTAGCTTGCGCCTTTGCTGCATTTTGTTACGCAGAATTTGCATCTTCTGTTCCTGTTTCGGGAAGCGTTTACACGTATACATATGCGACAATGGGAGAGGTATTTGCATTTTTAATTGGATGGGATTTAATGTTGGAATATTTATTAGCAACATCTGCGGTAGCTAACGGATGGTCTGCTTATTTTCAATCTTTATTAAAAGGTTTTGGGATTCATATTCCAACCATTTTATCCTCGGCTCCTGGAACGGGAAAGGGTGGTCTTATTGATTTACCAGCTGTAATTATCATTTTAATTATGACTGTTCTTTTATCTAGGGGAGTACGTGAAAGTGCCCGTGTAAATAATATAATGGTTTTTATTAAGTTAGCAGTTGTTGTGCTCTTTATCTTTGCTGGTTTTAATTATGTAAAGCCGGAAAACTGGACACCGTTCATGCCGTTTGGTCTTGATGGTGTAATGGCTGGGGCTGCAACGGTATTCTTTGCATTTATTGGATTTGATGCTGTATCAACGGCAGCGGAGGAGGTAAAACGTCCGCAAAGGGATTTACCAATTGGTATTATAGCGTCATTACTCATTTGTACGATTCTTTATATTGTTGTTTCACTTATTTTGACAGGGATTGTACCATATGGTCAGCTGAACATTTCTGATCCAGTAGCTTTTGCGCTTCAGTTTATTGGACAAGATAGTTTAGCCGGTATTATTTCGGTAGGAGCAATTACAGGAATTACAACTGTAATGTTAGTAATGATGTATGGACAGGTTCGTGTTTCATATGCAATGAGTCGCGATGGGTTATTGCCGAAGCGTCTTGCAAAAGTTCATCCGAAATTTAAAACACCATTTTTAAATACATGGACAACAGGTATTATAGCAGCACTTATTTCAGGGCTTATTGATTTAAATGTACTAGCACATCTTGTAAATATGGGAACATTATCCGCATTTGCACTTGTAGCTGTTGCTGTTATTGTAATGAGAAAAACACACCCAGATTTACCACGTGCTTTTAAAGCGCCGCTTGTACCAGTTTTACCTGCATTAACAGTTATCTTTTGTGTATATTTAATGCTTCAATTATCAGGAACTGCATGGATGAGCTTTGGTATTTGGATGGCGATTGGTGTAGTGGTTTATTTCCTTTATAGCCGAAAGCATAGCGTTTTAAATAATAAAAAAGATGAGGAAGATGTAGCGAATTTATAAGAAAAAGATCCGTTCTAAATAGAATAGAACGGATCTTTTGTTTTGAAAATTTACATTTTTCTAATATTAATATAAGATAAAGAGTGGTTGATTAAAGGGGTGTTGTAAATGAAAAAAACATGGCGTGAGTTACAAGCGATGGACCGTAACGTATGGATTCGTTTTATAGGAGAAACATTAAATGGAATTGCAATGATGATGTTAATGCCGTTTTTTGCGTTGTATTTAAAAGATAAGGTAGATTCTTTATTGCAAGTAGGGATTATTATGGCACTTTCTCCAATTGCAGCAAGTTTTGGTTCTTTGATAGGAGGTCGAATTGCTGATATATATGGTAGAAAGCCAATTATGATATTTTCGATGGCGAGTAATGCAGTGTTGATGCTCGGTTTTTTATTTATAGAAGGATTTATTCCTTATGCTATTTTGTCTATTTTTTTAGGATTAAGTAATTCGCTATTTCATCCAGCGGCATCAGCGATGGTAGCGGATGTGACAGCACCTGAAAAGAGGACGGAGGCGTACGGTTTATTACGAATGGGACATAATATTGGGGCAGCAATCGGACCAATTATGGGAGCCTCGGTAGTTGTTCTTTCAAAAAATCTAGTGTTTATTATTGCTTCATCCACAATGCTGTTTTATGCACTTCTTGTGTTAATACTTATTCAAGAAACCATGCCGAAAACGGTATTGAAAGAACGGAAGGATAAAGAAAAGGGATCAGAAGCTGTCTGGAAAGTTGTCTTGCGAGATAAGGTACTAATGATTTATTTGTTGGCCGGTATTATTATTTCCATGGGTTTTTCACAAACAGAAGGTATGCTTCCCCTTCATTTTGATAATGAAATGAAAGAAATCTTTGGTAAAAATAACCCGTATCCATATTTAATGGCTTTAAATGGCTTACTAGTTGTCTTATTCCAATTTCAAATTTCAAAATGGGCAACAGATAAACCTGTTGGAAAGACGATGTTATATGGGGCGTGGTTATTTGGAATTGGATTGTTTTTCATCGGTTGGCTTCCAAAGTGGTTTGGTGAATTTGGAACAAATGCTACGGTTATTTTAATAACATTACTTGTTGTCTATGCGGTATACACACTAGGTGAAATGATTATGTCGCCTGTGCAAATGACATTTGTAGCCAATTTAGCACCGGAACATTTACGAGGGACATATATGGGTGCAGCAAGCTTGCAGTGGATTACAGGAAATGCATTCGGCCCGCTTCTTGGCGGACTATTACTTGATCGATCGCTAGGGCACTTATTGTTCACGATTTTAGGGGTGGGATGTGTAGTAGCAGGTATTGTATATATTTCTTTAGATCGCCTTGTAGAACAAAGACAAAAGGAAATTGTGACGAAACAGTCTTCATAATTAATAGGTGACATACACAAAAAGCGGTATTTCTTCATATATATTAGGTACATAACTAGAACAGGTTATAACACAGCTTTGTTGTAAGGAAAGGATATGAATTTAGAATAACTTTTCATAAAAATACAATTGGTGAAACCGTTCTGTCATTTATTTCTCTATTTGCAGGCAGTAAGATCCCTGTTGAGAAAAGTTTCACTTTATTTTAAATAGGAACTGTCTATTTTTATAAAAAGTGCTAAAATAGAAAAATGAAAACAATTGATTAGGGTGATTTCATTGACGAAAATTAAATTAGGTTTATTATATGGTGGAAAATCAGCAGAGCATCAAGTTTCATTACAAACAGCTCTTGCTGCTATTAAAGCATTAAATCAAGAAAAATTCGAGATTCATCCGATTTATATTACAGAGCAAGGACAATGGATGCGTGGTGAACGCATTGAAGGTGAAGTAACAAGCGTGCAAGCTTTACAAATGAATGGAGAGGAAAATGCAATTTCTCCAGTATCATTAAGTACGGAAATTATCCCGTCTTCTTCTAAGCAAGAAGAGGCGATTGATGTTATTTTCCCATTGTTACACGGACCAAATGGTGAAGATGGAACGGTACAAGGGTTATTAGAATTAATGAATATCCCATACGTTGGGAATGGTGTGTTAGCATCAGCTGCTGGTATGGATAAAGTTGTTATGAAAAATATCTTTGCAGAAGCTGGATTAAAACAAGCGAAGTACGCATCTTGCATTCGCAGTGTATGGGAGAAAAACCCTCAAGCTGCTTATGAAAAGGTAGAAGAAGTATTAGGCTACCCATGCTTTGTTAAACCAGCAAACCTTGGATCAAGTGTTGGTATCAATAAATGTAAAGATCGTGAAGAATTAGAAAAAGCATTTGCAGAAGCGTTCCAATTTGACCGCAAGATTATTGTAGAAGAAAATATTGTAGGTCGTGAAGTGGAAGTTGGCGTTTTAGGTAATGATGAGCCAAAATGCTCTGTTGTCGGTGAAATTGTACCGAAGAAAGAGTTTTATGATTATAAATCAAAATACATTGATGGTGATACGGCATTAATTATTCCAGCTGAAATTACAGAAGAAGAGTCGGCAACGATTCAAAGAGATGCAATTCGTGCATTCCAATCTTTAGATGGTGCTGGATTAACAAGAGCGGATTTCTTCTTAACGAAAGACGGAGAAGTATATATTAATGAAGTAAATACAATGCCAGGATTTACGCCGTTTAGTATGTTCCCGCTACTATGGCAACACACGGGCTTGCCGTATCCGGAGTTAATTGAAGAATTAATTCAGTTGGCGATTGAGCGTCACGAAGAAAAGCAAAAAATTAAATATACAATCTAACAAAAAGGGGGAAGCACTATTCAAGAGAATAGTGCTTCCTCTATGTAAGGAGTGTTTTTATGATAAAGCGAATGTTAAAACAAGTAGAACAAATGGTAAGTGGTGCCGGCTTAGTAGAGCAATATAGCGAAATGACTATACAAGGCGTATCAATCGATACACGAAAAATAGAAAAAGGTAACTTATATGTTCCGATTCAAGGTGATCGCTTTGATGGTCATAATTTTGTAGATAAAGCAATTGAAAATGGTGCTGTAGCTACGCTTTGGAAAAAGGATGTACAAAATCCACCTACGAATATACCGGTGATTTTTGTAGAAGATACATTAGAAGCGCTGCAAACATTAGCAAAAAGCTACCGTGATCAGTTAGATGTAAAAGTTATAGGTGTAACAGGAAGTAACGGCAAAACGTCTACGAAAGATATTGTGACAAGCCTCCTTGCAACCAAATTTAAGGTTCAAAAAACAGAGGGTAACTTTAATAACCATATCGGCTTGCCGCTTACTATTTTAAATCTAGAAGAAAATACAGAAATGGCTGTATTAGAGATGGGAATGTCTAGCCTGGGTGAAATTGAATTTTTATCTAAGTTGGCTCGTCCGAACGCTGCAATCATTACAAATATTGGAGAAGCGCATTTAATGGATTTAGGATCCCGCGATGCGATTGCTGAGGCGAAACTCGAAATCGTTACAGGATTACAAGATGGTGGAGTTTTTGTATACAATGGGGATGAGCCGCTTTTAACAAATCGTGTTCCAAAGATGAATTTAGCAGCAGAAACTGTTACGTTTGGTGATGCGAGAGCAAATGATTATTATCCAACCTCTGTAACATTACAGGCGACTGGCACTCATTTTAAGATGAACCAGGCAGAAACTGTTACATTTTCTCTACCAGTCCTTGGAAAACATAATGTATATAATACATTGGCATCAATGGCAATTGCGAAATATTTTGGTGTAACGTGGGAAGAGATGAAGCAAGGTCTACTAACACTTAAAATGACAGGTATGCGTATGGAAATTGTAAAAACAGATAGTGGATTAACGATTATTAATGACGCATATAATGCAAGTCCAACAGCAATGGAAGCAGCATTCCATTTAATGAATGGTTTAGATGGATTTTCGAAAAAAATTGTTGTTCTTGGTGATATGCTAGAGCTTGGAGACCAAGAGGTACAATTTCATTATGAAGTAGGTAAGTTAATTGACCCTGCGCGAATTTCCTATGTATTTACGTACGGTAAACTAGGAGCACAAATTGCTGAAGGAGCAAAAATTAACTTTTCTAATGAGCGTGTGAAAGCATATGATAATAAAGAAGAGCTTGTGAAAGATTTAAAGGCTGTTGTTGATGTGAAAGATGTTGTATTAGTAAAAGCATCTCGTGGAATGAAATTGGAAGAAGTCATTACGATGTTGAAATAATTGGTGCATGTAAATAGGGATGACAGATACAAAAATAGCGGAAACTGCTAATAAGCGCTTACAGTAAAAAAATAAAAAATAAAAGTGAAGAAAAAAGCTCTTTATATGAAATAAGGTAACAGTTGGGTTTGCTTTTTGCACATACAAAACTTATAATTGATAAAGTGTAATAACGTTTAGAAGTATTTTCGCGAAGAATATACGCCCGTTTATATACGTGAGCATTCAGGAAAAGGGCTTTTCCGCAAATTCGGAAAACGCCTTTTTTTAAATGATAAGTATAGGATAGAAAAGGAGAAGTAACATTGACAACATTTCGAGAATTAGGATTAAGTGATTCTTTACTGCAATCTGTTGAAAGTATGGGCTTTGAAGAGGCTACGCCAATTCAAGCTGAAACAATTCCACATGCATTGCAAGGTAAAGACATTATTGGGCAAGCACAAACAGGTACAGGGAAAACAGCAGCATTCGGATTACCACTATTAGACAAAGTGGATACACATAAAGAGTCAGTTCAAGGTATTGTTATCGCGCCAACGCGTGAATTAGCAATTCAAGTTGGAGAAGAACTTTACAAAATTGGTAAACATAAACGTGTTCGTATTTTACCAATCTATGGTGGCCAAGATATTAACCGCCAAATTCGTGCTCTAAAAAAACACCCACACATTATTGTTGGTACGCCGGGTCGTATTTTAGATCATATTAACCGTAAGACACTTCGTCTACAAAACGTAGAAACTGTTGTTCTTGACGAAGCAGATGAAATGTTAAACATGGGCTTCATTGAAGATATTGAAGCGATTTTAACAGATGTGCCAGAAACACATCAAACATTATTATTCTCAGCAACAATGCCAGATCCAATCCGTCGTATTGCTGAGCGTTTCATGACTGAGCCTCAACACATTAAAGTAAAAGCAAAAGAAGTAACAATGCCAAACATTCAGCAATTCTATTTAGAAGTGCAAGAAAAGAAAAAGTTTGACGTATTAACACGCTTATTAGATATTCAATCTCCAGAGCTTGCAATCGTATTCGGTCGCACAAAGCGTCGTGTTGATGAATTATCAGAAGCATTAAACTTACGTGGTTATGCAGCAGAAGGTATTCACGGTGATTTAACACAAGCGAAACGTATGTCTGTATTACGTAAATTTAAAGAAGGTTCTATTGAAGTTCTTGTTGCAACAGACGTTGCAGCGCGTGGTCTTGATATTTCAGGTGTAACACACGTATATAATTTCGATATTCCACAAGATCCAGAATCATATGTTCACCGTATTGGTCGTACTGGCCGTGCTGGTAAAAAAGGTATTGCAATGTTATTTGTAACACCACGTGAATCAGGACAATTAAAAAATATTGAGCGTACAACAAAACGTAAAATGGACCGCATGAATGCGCCGACACTTGACGAAGCATTAGAAGGTCAACAACGTTTAATCGCAGAAAAACTTCAAAGCACAATTGAAAATGATAATTTATCATACTACAAACGTATTGCAGAAGAAATGTTAGAAGAAAATGATTCTGTAACTGTTGTAGCAGCTGCTTTAAAAATGATGACAAAAGAGCCAGATACAACACCAATCGCTTTAACATCAGAGCCACCAGTTGTTTCAAGAGGTTCTAAAAAACGCGGTGGTAACGGAAATGGATACCGTGACGGTAACCGTAACCGTAGTCGTGATGGACGTGGCGGAGATGGCCGTAATCGTGATCGCAACCGTGATGGTAACCGTGATGGTAACCGCAACCGTGGTCGTAAAGGTGAAGGTCAAGGTCGTCCGGGATCTTCAAATGGACGCGGCGAAAGAAAACATCATAGCCGTAAGCCACAAGCTTAATGAAAGAGAGGATGTCCAAAAAAGGGCATCCTTTTTTATTTGTGTAATTGCGCATACTACATAATAAGTTGTATAGAAAAGAGGGGCTTTATGCTTGTAAGACTTGGTTATGTAGCGATGAGTGTACACTTGAAAAATGCATCTCCTTCTCAAACGATGACATACGCGCAGTTTCAACGTATGAAAGATCGAGAGGCGGCGATTCATAAGCTTGAAAGAATTGCTAATTCTAATTTAGAAAATTGTTTGCGGTTATTAAAACATAATAAGGGACATGGTATATCCTTTTTTCGGCTTAGCTCAAAATTAATTCCTTTAGCAAACCATGAAGAATTGCTCGATTGGAATTATATTCGTCCTTTAAAGGAGAATTTAAAAGGGTTAGGTGAATTTGCACATCAGATGAAGATGAGAATCGATTTTCACCCGGATCATTTTGTTGTATTAAATTCACCGCAAGAAAATATTTTTAGACAGTCGGTAAAAACGCTTCAGATGCACCGAAAGTTGCTAAAGGGAATGGGGATAAAACGAGGACATCGCTGCGTGTTACATGTTGGTGGTGGATATAATGATAAAGAACTTGCATTAGAACATTTCATTGAAAATTGGTCCAACGTTCCTGCAAGTATTCAAGAAATGATTATGTTAGAAAATGATGATACGACTTTTTCATTAAAAGAAACATTATATTTAGGTGAAAAACTGGAAATTCCGATTGTATTTGATTTGCACCATCATATGATGAATAACGATAAAGAGGATTGGTATGAAGATTGGGAACGTGTAGTGAATACTTGGAAAGTGTCTTTATTGCCAATCAAAATGCATATTTCTAGTCCGCGAAAAGGAAAGGATCCTAGAGCTCATGCGGATTTTATTGATGCAGATACATTTTTATCTTTTTTACAGAAAATCAAAGGTAGCGTTTCGCAAATAGATTGTATGATTGAAGCGAAAAAGAAGGATGAGTCTTTATTTCAATTAATGCGGGATCTTGGTGCAAAACCAGAGGTGGAAATAGTCGATGGTGGGAGCTTTTATGTTAAATAAGCTCTACACCATCTTTTCTTTTGTTAAAAATGGAGTGCAAATACCACCAATTAGTAGTCCAGTTAAATGGCTAATAGGATTAGCAGAAGGATTAGAGAAGGTGAAAAGAAGTAATAGAAATATAATTGAAGAAAAGAAAACTAACTCTTTTGGCTGAGAAGACTGGTGGCGACTATATAAAAGAAAAAGTTGTGAACCAAGTAATCCGAAAATACCACCTGATGCGCCGGCATGAACATACCCGATGGGCATAATAATATAAGAAAAAATATTGCCGCTAATGCCGGCAGCGAAAAATAAAATAGGGAAGCGAATGCTGCCTAGTTGTTTTTCGATAGATTGACCGAGCAGAAATAGACAAATGCTATTAGAAAGAAAGTGCTGAAAGTCTACATGTATAAATAGAGAGGTTATAAACCGCCACCATTCACCTTTAGAAATATATTCATTGTAAGCAGCTAAAGTAGGGAAGAAAAAATCTCCAAGTATCATCATGATTAGTTGCAAGCAAAGTAAAGAGAGAACGACGGGTTGTAAGGGAGTCCGCATATATGGAATTGGCATTTTATATTTTCACTCCTTTTGCATCAGAAAGATTCTCTGTTATTCTTACAATATGAATGAAGGAAGACAAATAGAAGAAGGGGACTTTTGAAATGATTACAGGGATTGGAATTGATATTATCGAACTGAATCGAATTGAAAAAATGCTAGATGGAAAGCTTAAATTTATGGAGCGTATTTTAACTGAGGAGGAACGTAGTGTTGCTTCTGAATTAAAAGGGAATCGTCTTGTAGAATTTGTAGCGGGAAGGTTTGCAGCGAAAGAAGCGTATTCTAAAGCGGTTGGAACTGGTATCGGAAAAGAAGTAAGCTTTTTAGATATTGAAATAAAAAATGATGATAGAGGCAAGCCGATTCTCACTGCAAATACGGAGCATATCGTTCATCTGTCAATCAGTCATAGTAGAGAGTTTGCAGTGGCCCAGGTTGTTTTAGAAAGCTCGTCACGCTAGTCTGCATATTTTATATCTTTGTCTCATATATTTGAGTTAGCGATAAGGAAGAAATATCTTCCATTCATTTATAGGGGCAAAGGGGCTGAAATGATGAAAAGGCGGCTATTTTTAGTTATTGTCGGTTTATTGACCGTTTTCGTGTTAGCGGGTTGTATGGAAAAAAAACAAGAAGATGTCGTACGAGATTTAGAAGCCAAGGTTAAGGGTATGAAAAGTTATCAAGCAGAAGCGAAATTATCTATTAAAACGGGGAATGAACCACAAGAGTATAATGTGGAAGTTTGGCATAAAGAACCTTCTTATTATCGTGTGAATTTGAAAAATACAAAGAAAGATCAGAGTCAAATCATTTTAAGAAATAATGAAGGTGTATTTGTGTTAACACCAGCTCTTAATAAAAGTTTTCGATTTCAAAGCGACTGGCCGCAAAATAGCAGTCAGGCTTACTTATATGAGTCACTTGTAAGAGACATCTTACAGGATGAGAAAAATCTTTCATTTGAGAAAACAGATAAATACTATGTGTTTAAGACAAAAACGAATTATCACCATCAAAATATGCTACCGAAGCAAGAAATTAAATTTAATAAAAGTGATTTAGCACCTGTTTCGGTAAAATTGATGGATAATGATCAAAATGTTCTTGTGAAAGTAGATTTTTCAAAAGTAAAGTTTGATACAAAATTTGATAAGGGTGCATTTGATACGAAACAAAATATGTCAAGGGCGCAAGTGGATGTACAAACAACTGTGAAAGAAGACAAACCGTTTGCTGTTCTATATCCACGTGATACTCCGCAAGGAATGGTTTTAAATGAAGAGAAAGAGTTGAAGACAGACAGTGGCAAGCGTGCGATACTCACATATACTGGAAATAAGAAATCTTTTACATTAATACAAGAAAAAGCGAAGGTTGCTGAAGCTTCAGCGTCAATCAGTGTAAGTGGAGAGTTAGTCGATCTTGGTTTTACAATTGGTGCTCTAGCAAAAGATTCATTAACATGGTCGCATGACGGAGTGGAATATATGCTCGTGTCTAAAGGTTTAAAACCAGATGAGCTGTTAATGATAGCTCGTTCTGTCGCAGCAAAGCAGGAGAAATAAACTTCTTAGACGTGGTGAAGTATATGCACCACGTTTTTTCTTGTTTTGAGGGATGGATTTCATAAAAAGACGAATATAAAAGAATGAGCTTCGCATATCGTATATAAGGAAGTGTTGTTTTATGGAAGAATCATCATTTTACCGTGATACGTGGGTAGAAGTAAATTTGGATGCAATTTACAACAATGTAACGCGCATTAAAGAACTCATTCCGGAAAGAGTTGAGATTTTTGCTGTAGTAAAAGGGAATGCATATGGACATGACTATGTTCCTGTAGCCAGAACTGCGTTAGAGGCCGGGGCAACAAGGCTAGCTGTTGCCTTTTTGGATGAGGCATTAGTGCTTCGCCGAGCAGGTATTACCGCGCCAATTTTAGTATTAGGTCCTTCATCACCACGTGTTGTGAATGTGGCTGCTGAAAATGATGTGGCACTAACTGTTTTTCAAAAAGAGTGGGTCGAGGAAGCTGTAGAAATTTGGGATAGCGCGGTACCATTACGTTTTCATATTAATTTCGATAGTGGTATGGGAAGGATTGGAATTCGAGAACGTAAAGAACTAAAAGGTTTTTTGCGTAGCTTAAAATATGCTCCATCTTTTGAATTAGAAGGAGTGTATACGCATTTTTCAACAGCGGATGAAGTGGAAACCTCTTATTTTGATAAGCAATATAATACGTTTTTGGAACAGTTAAATTGGCTTGAGGAATTTGGAGTAAATCCAGAGTTCATTCATGTAGCTAATAGTGCAGCTGCTATGAGGTTTCATGGCATTACATTCAATGCTGTTAGACTAGGGATTGCAATGTATGGGTTATCACCTTCTGTAGAAATACGCCCTTTTTTACCAATTAAATTAGAACCTGCTCTTTCACTTCATACGAGAGTTGCTCATATTAAACAAGTTATTAAAGGTGATGGAATTAGTTATGGTGTCACTTATCGGACGAAGACGGAAGAGTGGATAGCAACGGTACCGATTGGGTATGCAGATGGTTGGCTTAGAAGATTGCAAGGATTTAAAGTACTTGTGAATGGGAAAAGAGTTCCTATTGTAGGCCGGATTACAATGGATCAATTTATGATCCACCTTCCTTGTGAGGTCTCCCTTGGAACAAAGGTAACGCTTATCGGAAGACAGGGTGACCAATATATTAGTGCGACTGAGGTTGCGGAGTATTCAGGAACCATTAACTATGAAATTATTACAACGATAAGCTTTCGAGTTCCTCGTATATTTATTCGAGATGGTAAAGTTGTCGAAGTCATAAATTATTTAAATGATATATAAGTAAGTATTTTTGCGATAGCTATTACCTGTTAGTTATCAAAAGTGATGGAAGCTCCCGCGGATGGGAATTTCGTTTCATTTCTTATTAGAAAGAGATAAAAAGTAAAAGAAAGTGAATGTTTTGTTTGTGAATTGGAAAACATAAACAAGGAATAAGGAAGTCTTTGCAACAGGCCCCATACAATGGTATTATTACAATAGGTGTCATATATATATTTGGGTGTGTAGTTGACGGTGGAGGTGTATTTTTGTGTCCGAATCAAGTGTAACTACTGAAATCGTGGTTCGGTTGCCGAAGCAAGTGGTAACGGAATTGGACGGAATTGGAAAACAAGAGAATAAGAATCGCCATGAACTAATTTGCCAGGCAACACAACTGTTATTGCGTCAACATAAGACGAAGAAACGCTACCAACATGAATCCATGCGACGTGGGTATATTGAAATGGGAAAAATTAATCTTGGTATTGCATCTGAAGCTTTCTTAGCAGAGTATGAAGCAGCTCATACAGTAGAACGCTTAGTTAGCGGGGGGTAATATTTTGATTGTAAAACGCGGCGACGTGTATTTTGCAGACCTTTCCCCAGTTGTTGGTTCTGAGCAAGGAGGCGTTCGTCCGGTTCTTGTCATTCAAAATGACATCGGAAATCGTTTTAGTCCGACTGTGATTGTGGCGGCTATTACTGCACAGATTCAGAAAGCAAAATTGCCCACACATGTGGAAATTGATGCGAAAAAGTACGGGTTTGAGAGGGATTCGGTTATCTTGCTTGAGCAAATCCGAACAATCGATAAACAGCGCTTAACGGACAAAATCACTCATTTAGATGAAGTGATGATGAGTCGTGTAGATGAAGCTCTGCAAATTAGTTTAGGACTAATAGATTTTTAAATCGGCAGTTTAAGTTGCTCTCTTTAAGGGGCAACTTTTTTTATTAGAGGAGGTTTCGGTTGTATATGGAAACGGTAGATAATCGACAAGCGTTAATGAAAATGTTAGTGAAAGAATTAGGCTTTACAGAAAAGCAAGTTCGTCATGTTATTCAATTAACAGAAGAAGGTAACACAGTTCCATTTATTGCTCGTTACCGAAAAGAATGGACAGGTTCTCTAGATGAAGTGCAAATTCGTGCCATCTTAGAAAGATGGCAATATATGATGCAACTTGAAGATCGAAAAGAAGAGGTTCTTCGTCTGATTCATGAAAAGGGAAAATTAACAGAAGAGCTACGTCGTCATATTGTATCTGCAACAAAGCTACAAGAAGTAGAAGATTTGTATCGTCCTTATAAAGAAAAAAGAAGAACAAAAGCGACAATTGCAAAGGATAAGGGACTCGAGCCGTTAGCGGAGTGGTTACTTCTATTTACAAAAGAAGACCCAAAAGATAAGGCAAAGGGATTTGTGAATATTGAGAAAAAAGTGCAATCTGCCGAAGAAGCATTGCAGGGCGCTCAAGATATTATTGCAGAAATTGTATCAGATGATGCTGCGTATCGTAGTTGGATTCGAAATATTACTTTCAAAAAAGGGATGATGTCTTCGTCTGTAAAAGATGAAGAGAAAGATGAAAAAAACATATATGAGATGTATTACGGTTATGAAGAGCCAATCCAAAAAATTGTACCGCATCGTGTGTTAGCTATAAATCGTGGCGAGAAGGAAGAAGTACTAAAAGTTTCTGTTATTCCACCAACAGAAGAAGTTGTGCGTTTTCTACATAAAAAAGTGATTCGTGATGAATCATCTAAAAGTGCAGTATATGTACAATTAGCAATTGAAGATGGATATAAGCGATTAATTCAACCGTCAATCGAAAGGGAGATTCGTAAGGAATTAACTGAAACGGCAGAAGAGCAAGCAATTCACATTTTCTCTGAGAATTTACGTAATTTATTATTACAGCCACCGATGAAAGGAAAGGTAGTATTAGCAGTAGATCCTGCGTATCGAACAGGATGTAAGTTAGCGGTAGTAGATGATACAGGGAAAGTTCTGCATATTGATGTCATTTACCCGCATCCACCTGTTCGAAAATATGAAGATGCAAAAACAAAAGTTATTTCTATTATAGAAAAATATCAGGTTCAGATGATTGCGATTGGAAATGGTACAGCTTCTAGGGAGACGGAAGAGTTTATAGTAGATGTTTTACAATTAGTACAGCAAGACGTATTTTATATTATTGTCAATGAAGCTGGTGCTAGTGTATATTCAGCTTCTGATTTGGCTCGTGAAGAATTTCCAGAGTTTCAAGTTGAGGAAAGAAGTGCTGTTTCGATCGGAAGACGTCTGCAAGATCCGCTTGCCGAACTTGTGAAAATTGATCCAAAATCAGTTGGAGTAGGACAATATCAGCATGATGTATCACAAAAGAGATTAAATGAATCATTAACATTTGTCGTGGAAACAGCTGTTAACCAAGTAGGAGTGAATGTGAATACAGCTTCTGTAGCGCTATTGCAATACGTTTCGGGATTATCAAAAACAGTTGCGAAAAATATTGTAAGTAAACGTGAAGAAGATGGAAAATTTACAAAGCGCACAGAGTTAAAGAAAATACCACGGCTAGGTGCCAAAACGTATGAGCAATGTATTGGTTTCTTACGTATACTAGAAGGTGAAAATCCACTTGATAGAACGGGTATTCATCCAGAGCAGTATAAAAATGTTGAATTACTATTAAAAAGTTTAGGGTTATCGATTAATGATGTAGGACAACCACATTTACAACAGTGTTTAGAAGGAGTGGAGCTTTCTAAATTATCTCAAGAGACGAATATTGGTGAGCCGACATTAATCGATATTATAGACGCTTTAATTAGTCCAGAACGAGATATGCGTGATGAATTGCCAAAACCACTTTTGAAAAAGGGCATTCTCAAATTAGAAGATTTAAAGCGCGGCATGGAGTTGGAAGGAACTGTTCGAAATGTTGTTGACTTTGGCGCATTTGTCGATATTGGTGTGAAACAAGATGGTTTAGTGCATATTTCTAAACTGAGCAAACAGTTTGTGAAGCACCCGTTAGATGTGGTATCTGTCGGACAAATTGTAAAGGTATGGGTAGATGATGTTGATATGAAAAAAGGACGCGTTGCCTTATCGATGTTACCTATTGAATAAGAATGGGAAGAGAGCAGGTGTAGCGCTTCTCTTTTTTCGTGAACGGATATTAGTGGAATTTTAATCGGTGGGGGAGGCTTCATCCCCCACTGATTAAACGTTCACTTTATCAGGAATTTTGATGTGTTTTGCTATAATAAAACCAGCATTCATTTAGTAACTTAATTTGATACCGGTTTTTTTCAAAATATGCACGCTGCATTTGTTTTCGGAGCCACGTAGGCATAAGAATCCCTCCTTGTTTAATCCGGCTCTAACAAGTAGTCCCCATAGACTAAGATAAAGATTCAAAGTAAATGGAAAACTCAATCTTGGGAACTGCTTATAAGAGTTTGGTTAGCGAAGTTCTATGAACGGATGAGGGAGAAGATGGTTTATAGAAGCTGCGCTTTTTGAATGAGGATGGGTATATGTACTATTTAATATATGTATAAGAAAGAAGAAAAGTGTAAGTTTATTTTTAGTTTTTGGGGGAATAAAAATGGATGAAAAAGAAATTCAAAGACTTGTAGAAGAAATATCGTTACAATATTTCGGGAGGGCTTTTTTGCATAAAGCAATGTTCAATAAACGACTACGTACAACTGGTGGGAGGTATTTGTTACGAAGTCATAATATAGAATTAAACTATCGTTATTATGAAGTGTATGGAAAAGAAGAACTAATTGGTATTATTAAGCATGAGCTGTGTCATTATCATTTGCATATTATGGGAAGAGGGTACCAACATCGTGATCGAGATTTTCGTCAGTTATTGAAGGAGGTAGGAGCCCCTAGATTTTGTAAGCGGATAGCGGGAGTGAGAAAAGAGCCTAAAACACATGTGTATGAATGTATAGAATGTACTCTTCAATATGTAAGAAGACGTCAAATTAATACAAAAAGATATGTTTGCGGGAAGTGTAAGGGTAGATTAAAAGAGATAAAAAACACCTTGACAGTTAAAAACCAATCCAGTATATTATAAACATGTCACGTTTGTACAAGATATTGTATAAGCGACTTGACTTATAATATGAATTTATATAAGATGTAAATTGTCTTTATTATTCCGCAGTAGCTCAGTGGTAGAGCTATCGGCTGTTAACCGATCGGTCGTAGGTTCGAGTCCTACCTGCGGAGCCATACAGAGAAGTACCCAAGTGGCTCAAGGGGCTCCCCTGCTAAGGGAGTAGATCGCTAACGCGGTGCGAGGGTTCGAATCCCTTCTTCTCTGCCATTCATATTGGCCCGTTGGTCAAGTGGTTAAGACACCGCCCTTTCACGGCGGTAACACGGGTTCGAATCCCGTACGGGTCACCACTTTCGGAGGATTAGCTCAGCTGGGAGAGCACCTGCCTTACAAGCAGGGGGTCGGCGGTTCGATCCCGTCATCCTCCACCATATATTAAATATAGTATATAAATAGTATCGTCGCGGGGTGGAGCAGTCCGGTAGCTCGTCGGGCTCATAACCCGAAGGTCGCAGGTTCAAATCCTGTCCCCGCAACCAATGGTCCCGTGGTGTAGTGGTTAACATGCCTGCCTGTCACGCAGGAGATCGCCGGTTCGACCCCGGTCGGGACCGCCATTTTAACTTCTGCTAATAAGCAGTTGTTTTTTATTGCTAATCGTGATATAATGATTTTTGTCACTAAAAAGGAATATCTTTCGGTGGGCTATAGCCAAGCGGTAAGGCAACGGACTTTGACTCCGTCATGCGCTGGTTCGAATCCAGCTAGCCCAGCCATTTACGAGCCATTAGCTCAGTTGGTAGAGCATCTGACTTTTAATCAGAGGGTCGAAGGTTCGAGTCCTTCATGGCTCACTTTTTATTTCCGCGGGTGTGGCGGAATTGGCAGACGCACCAGACTTAGGATCTGGCGCCTTTGGCGTGGGGGTTCGACTCCCTTCACCCGCATTATGCGGTCGTGGCGGAATGGCAGACGCGCTAGGTTGAGGGCCTAGTGGGGGAAACCCCGTGGAGGTTCAAGTCCTCTCGGCCGCACCAAAGAAAAAATAAAAAAGTGCTTGCATTTGAAAATGCAGTATGATAAGATAATTGAGTCGCCAAAATACAATGACGACAAAACATCATGAATAAGCGCCCGTAGCTCAATTGGATAGAGCGTTTGACTACGGATCAAGAGGTTAGGGGTTCGACTCCTCTCGGGCGCGCCATAACGGGAAGTGGCTCAGCTTGGTAGAGCACCTGGTTTGGGACCAGGGGGTCGCAGGTTCAAATCCTGTCTTCCCGACCACGCGGGTGTAGTTTAGTGGTAAAACAAGAGCCTTCCAAGCTCTGGTCGAGAGTTCGATTCTCTTCACCCGCTTTTAGTTCTTTGAAAACTGAACGAAACAAACAACGTGAAACGTCAATTTTTATTTTAGATGCTAGACAAACTAACTTTATTGGAGAGTTTGATCCTGGCTCAGGATGAACGCTGGCGGCGTGCCTAATACATGC
>NZ_JAGDQK010000034.1:0-102277 GCF_017498755.1 Bacillus sp. XF8
ATTGAGCCCTGTGGAATACAGAATCCAATCCTTATTAGCTGCTTAGAATATTTGTCTAACTTTTTGGGTTCACTTCATTTCTACAAAAAGAATGGCGTTTTTTTCATTATTTAGATACAAATTTATCTCAGCATAATATATAGTTGACTTTCTAGCTCCCTACCATACAGAACTCCTCACTCTGTTCTCTCACTTCTTTTATTTCTCTTTCATAATATGGACTATCGTTTCTTTATTTTCATAATGGTTTTGTTCCAGGATGGAAGCAACGATATGAGACCAAACATCTTCTAAACCATCTAATACTTTTAAAGCAAAACCACGCTTCTCTTCTTTCAAGCCAAAGCAGTAAACTCCTTTTGCTACAATATTCGAGTCTTCTAACAAAGCTGAACAATTGAAGTTTTCAGAAGCAACCATTACGAAAAAAAGTTTCCTAGAATCTAGGAAACTTTCTTCTCTTCTTATTGTTGTTTCTTCTGCACCGGCAACCAAATCTCAACTTGCGCAAATTCACTCTTATCTTCATGACAACGTTCATCGTATAATTCAAACTCTGTAACTCCAGCATGCTCATAGCCTGAATGTGGGAACCATTCTGAGAAAATTGCATTCCATGTTTGGTGAATGGAAGACACCATATCTTTGTGTGGTACTTTTGGTGTTGTAAATACAGCGTACGTTGCTTCTGGGAATGTGCGCCGCGTTAATTCATTTGGTAATCCATCAAAGTTTGTTACTTCCATTCCAATAATATATGTGAAGTCTCCTGTCTCCAAATTAAAATCTGTACACATTCCAAGCTCTACATATTGATCCGTATGTTTACGGTTTAAAATGCGATCTGCAAGATTGTTTTTTAAATATTGATCCCAGAATGTTGGAATATCTTTATGATTTTTTCCTTCTTTACTAGTTGTCTTCATTTCATATCCCGCTACATGAAACGCTGGCTTTTTTTCAATACGAAATTCCATTTGTATTCCCCCTAAATATGGATTGAACTTCCGCTGCCTCACATTTGCTTTATAATACATCGGCGTCTTAATTCCTTGCTTTCGGTAGCTACTTGGTGTCATCTGAAACAGCTTTTTAAAAGCCCGGGTGAACGTTTCATGAGATTGAAAGCCATGTTCTAATGCGATATCCAGAATTTTTTCTTCTGAATGAGAAAGCTGATAAGCTGCCCGGGCGAGCCTTCTCTTACGAACATACTCCATTACAGAATCACCAACCATCGCTTGAAAAACGCGGTGGAAATGATACTCCGAGAATCCTGAAATACGAGCTAAATTACTTAATGTTTGTTTCTCCATTACATCTTCTTCAATATAATCAATTGCTTTTTGAATTTGTGTTTCATAGCTTTCCATCTCTGTTCACCCGCCTTATATGTATTATGATAAAAGAGAATACAATTCTTTTCTTGACGTTTTTTGCTTTTATTTTAAAGATACTATTAGAACATCCAATTGGGAACGAAAGTATATGAAAAAGCAACTACCAACACGGTAGCTGCTTTCCTTAATCACTCAAAAGTAACCTCTATCTGAATAATCTCTGACCGGCTCCCAATTCTTAATGGCGGCCCCCAAAATCCAAATCCAGAAGAAACAATTGCATGGAATGCTTCTTTCTGTACGTATCCCCAGTCCAATTCATACATTCTTCTCGTAATAAGATGATTCGGTGCCATTTGTCCTCTATGCGTATGACCCGATAATAGTAAATCAACACCAGACGCCTCTGCCTGCTTTAATTCGAATGGCTGATGATCCATCGCTATAACAGGAAGTGATTTATCTACTGTGCTCATTAGCTCTTCGAAACTTTGACGATCTCGCTCTGTTTTATCTCTTCTTCCAACAAGGTAAAAACTATCTTCAATTTTAATCACTTCATCTAACATGATATGGATATCAATCTTGTTCATCTCTTGCAGAAACTCCGGAATTGCCCTTCCATAATATTCATGATTTCCGAGCACTCCATACACACCAAGAGGCGCCTGCATTTGTTTCATAACTTGTCCCATGTTCTTCTTAATAAACGCTCCTGGATGATCGTCAATGATATCTCCTGGCAGCAAGATGATATCGGGATTCATTTCATTTACATGATGCACTAACCTTTTTAAGTGAGACATGCCTGATAATTTACCAAAATGCATATCAGAAGCCATTGCAATGCGAAGGGTTTTACGCCCTTTCACTTCTTTCGGTATATGAATCTCATACTTTCGAACAACCGGACTATAAGCATTAAATGTCCCATAACCAAAAATAAAAATAAACATACTAAGAGTAACAATTCCTGTCCAAATAATAGCTGTATCTATCGGTACTGATAACAGTTGTAAGATAAACACTGTTACATCAGCTAGTGGTAACAATATAAGTGCATATTGTATAACGGCAAACCAATAGGAGCCGATTGTCCTTAAGAAAGGGATGAATTTAAAAACTTGGACGATCAAATATGCATATGAAAGCAATCCAACTAACAATGCATAATATCCCCAAGATTGCCAACCAAAAGTCGTTCGAAACCAAACCCAGCCATTCCATCCGATGTAAAACATCAGTAATGTGTATATGATAAAAATAGTAACTATATTAAAATATCGACGCTTTTTCACAGTATGCCTCCTCTTGTATTTCTTTCATTATAACCTGCAACCTGTTCATACTGTGAATATTACGCATTACGAAATATTTGATAATAGTAATAGTAAAAGTAAAAACACTAAACAGATTTTGCTTAGTGTTTTTACTTTCCCCACATCTAATAATGCAATTGTACTTTCTTCTTGTTTTTAAATAATAAATCATGCGCACTATTAACTTTTTTCTCTAAATAATCTAATGAATACGTCCCTGAAGGATCCGCTAAATCACCAATTGCTCCTGAGAGATGATCAATTACCTTTTGTAAAGTTTCTAGATCCCTCGCTTCATTTTTCACATGCATTTCATCCATAATGTCACAAACAAGATGTTGTACTTTGCGCAAGCGCATTTCTTTCCTCTTCACAAAAAGCCTCCCCCTCGTTCATATACAATTTATACGGTTTAAATATATGGCTTTACAGCTTAACCAATTCATGTTAAGTACAAAATATAACAAGAGTTACTAATTTTATTTTCTGCTAACAAAATGAAGTGAGCGCTGTTCATCATACAAATAAAACCATACATTCCTAAATAATGAATGTATGGTTTTATAGAAACATATATTATCTTGTTAAAAACTTTATTTTCCGCAAACTATTATTATACCTGCATTGCCTTCTCTCTTAATGCTCTTCTAAGCAGTTTTCCAGTTGTATTCTTCGGCAACTCCTCCAAAAACTCTATGCTCTTTGGTACCTTATACTTTGCAAGATGTAAAGAACAGTAATGCGTTAATTCCTCTTCTGTAACTGCCCCATTCTTCAGAACAACATAAGCGCGTACAGCTTCTCCTAAATTTTCATCTGGAACGCCAATTACAACAACTTCTGCAACTGCCTCATGTTGATATAATACCTCTTCTACTTCACGAGGATATACGTTATATCCACCTACAAGTACAATATCTTTTTTTCGGTCAACGATATAAAAGTAACCTTCATCATCCATTTTTGCTAAGTCCCCTGTATATAGCCATCCATTACGAAGCGTTGCCGCTGTATCTTCCGGTGCATTATAATATCCTTTCATAACATTTGGCCCGCGAACAATTAATTCGCCTACTTCGCCTACGGGAACTTCTTCCCCAAGCTCATTCACAATTTTATTTTCTACATGCCAAATATTCGTTCCAATTGATCCTGGTTTACGCGGGCGATCTAGTGGGTTAAAACAAGTAACTGGTGAAGCCTCTGATAACCCATATCCTTCTGAAACAATAACACCAAAGCGATTTTCAAAGTTTTTCAGAAGCGCAACAGGCATAGAAGCACCGCCAGAAATACATAACCTGAGCGTCTGAACATCCTCTGCGCTTGCTTCCTCATATAAATATAAATAATTGTACATCGTTGGTACGCCAGCAAATATTGTCGGCTCATACGTACGACAAATACGAAATACTTCTTTCGGACTAAACTTTGGTAACATTAAAATCGTCGCACCGTTAATGATTGGAGCATTCACTGCAACTGTTAAACAAAATACATGGAACATCGGGAGTGCCGCAACAATGCGATCATCCGCAGTGTATTGTAAATACGCCGCTACGTCTCCAGCATTACTATATAAATTTTTATGTGTTAACATAGCCCCTTTTGGTTTTCCGGTTGTGCCTGAAGTGTATAAAATAACCGCTACATCTTCTTCATCTAGCTCTGGACCTTCATAAGATAGGTCACCGGTTCCGACTAGACCAGTAAACGTTTTCATTTTTTCGGTTTCTGAATGATTGAAATCTGATGAGGTTTCACATATGATGATATGTTCGAGAGAAGGAAGTCTTGTTGTAAGAGATTGTATAACAGGTAGAAGAACGTCGAGCGTGATGATTGTTTTTACATCTCCATTTTGTAAAATGTAATGCATTTCGTCTGCCGTATAAATTGGATTAATTGGAATGACAGTTGCTCCCGCTTTCATCGTCCCATATAATCCAACTAAAAAATGTGGTGAATTACCCACAATTAATGCGACATTGTCCCCTTTTCCAATGCCCATTTCTGCTAAATTACTAGAAAACCTCGTGACCATTTTGTTTAATTGGTCATACGAGACCGACTGATCCATAAATATATACGCCGGTTTCTCTCCTTTCTTTTTTGCTGTTTCAGCCAAAGATTGAACGAGATTCACACAAACCCCACCTTTATAAAATTTAGAAATTTTAAAAATTCTAAATACATTATATTAAAAGAAAATTCAAGTAGCAAGTAACATTCAAATAACCGCATATAAATGAGCATTCATTCATTTTTCAATTAGAGACTCTATCCGTTGTTTTTATGCGCTTTTTTGCAACAAAATAAAAAACAGTCATACATACAATATGACTGTTTTTACCATTTAAAAGAATAATGCTAAGAAATCTTCTTTTGTTATATTACCAAAGTAGCGTTTTACGTCCACATCTTCTAGAGCCGCGGCAAACGCTTCTTTATCAAACTGTACGCCTGTTAAACGCTCTTCAATATCATGAACATCTAGGGCGCCGAAGAAATCACCGTATACTTTACATTCAGTCACTGTTCCCTTTGTTACCTCTAGGCGAACATCAACTTGTCCAACTGGGAAACGGTGTGAATGTTGTAAGTTGAATTTAGGAGATTTACCATAGTTCCAATCCCAATTACGGTAACGCTCTTCAGAGATTTTGTAGATTTCTTTCCAATCTTCTTCTGTTAATTCATATGTCGGAACTTCTGTTTCTCCTTCAAAAATCGTCGCAAGAAGAAGCTGTTTAAACTCTTCTGTTGTCATTTTTTCATTTAAAAATTCCGTAATGTTTGCCACGCGGCTACGGATTGACTTAATCCCTTTTGATTGAATCTTATCCATTTTAACTTTTAATGCTGATACAACGTGATCGATTTCAGAATCAAATAATAATGTACCGTGACTGAACATACGACCTTTCGTTGAAAACTGTGCATTACCTGAAATTTTTCTACCTTCTGCTAAAATATCATTACGCCCACTTAATTCTGCATTTACACCTAATTTTCCAAGTGCTTTCGTAACAGGTTCTGTGAACTTTTTAAAGTTATGAAAACTATCTCCATCATCTTTCGTAATAAAGCTAAAGTTTAAGTTTCCTAAATCATGATATACAGCGCCGCCACCAGACAAGCGTCTTACGACATGAATCCCTTTTTCATTTACATAATCAGCATTAATTTCTTCCACCGTGTTTTGGTTTTTCCCAATGATAATGGAAGGCTCATTAATATAGAACAATAAGTACGTTTCGTTAATATCTAAATTTTTTACACAGTATTCTTCAATTGCTAAGTTAATTGTAGGATCTGTAATCCCTTTATTATCAATAAATAACATTCTATCACCTCATGAATTCCAAACGTAACCGCTATGCGCAAGCGTAATGCGGCCATCGAAAATTTGTTTTGCTTCTTCTACTAAATCAGATGTGTTTCCTGCGTGCGGCAGATGCGTTAACAGTAATTCCTTTACATTTGCATGTTTTGCAATGTCTGCTACTTCTGTACTATTCATATGCCCTGCTTTTGCAGCTTCCTGATGTGCATACATATTGCACTCACAAATAAATAAATCCGCATCTTTTGTAAATGGAATAAATTCAGGAATGTAGCTGGAATCAGCACTATATACGATTACTTCATCTCCCGCTGTAATACGCATCGCATAGCATATAACAGGATGTACTGTTTTTAAAAATGAAATCGAGAACGGCCCAATCTGAAGTAGTTCTTCCGGATTGTACACAATTCCTTTCGTATGCGGTTCATGCGTTAAGGAAGCAAATCCTTGTACATCAAACCCATGTCCATAAATCGGTAGTTCTGGTAATTGTCCTTTTGTCGCACTCGTAATTAACCTTGCATATTGCAATACCCCAATATCAGCAATATGATCGTGATGATAGTGTGACAGCAGAACTGCATCTATATCAGATGGTGTTATATATTTTTGAAGCTGTGCTAGTACACCGCTACCACAGTCAACAAGTAAACGAAAACCATCGTGTTCAAACAAATACCCCGACGTTGCTTCTCCCGCTTCTGGAAAGCCCCCCCAAAAGCCAACAACAGTCATTTTCATATGTATCCATCCTTTCTAAACCGCTAGAAATGCAGTATTCCTCCTCTAATGAGAAAGATTTTTACTTACACTCTACATTGTTAACTATAATTCATTTCCTAAACTTTTTCATTATTTTTCACTTTGTTATAAAACAGTTGTTGACATTATCAATTTGTACTAATACAATGTTAGTAAGAAATGGAAATGGAGGGATCTACATGATCGATCAACCGATGGAATTTTTCAGAAATTTACCAACAAAAACTTGTGCACACTGCGGGAAGGAAATTGATGAGCAACACGAAGCATATCATAACAAATGTGACGATTGCGTTCACGAAGAATAGTAGTTTCTAAACATAAGAAAAACCTAGCAGACATCGTCTACTAGGCTAGTAACATCGTATCTTTCATCGTTGAACCTTTCACCAAGAGCTCCAGTTCAAACTCATACAATTCTTTTTTGCGATAATTTTTCGTATGGATTTTATCCATCATTAAATCGACAACTTTTCGGGCCATTTCATCAATTGGCTGTTCAATTGTCGTAATACCTGGCTCTGTAATCTGTGATAAAATTTGATTATCAAAGCCTATTACAGCTAGATCATCTGGAATACTCCAGTCGTGGCGTTTTGCTTCTGCGATAATTCCAGCTGCTACTTCATCGCCTCCTGCCAAAATAGCGGTAGGATTTTTTTTGTCTTTTAACACGTCATGGAATATTCTTTTTCCATCCTCCCAAGAGAAAGCGTTTTCAAGAAAGTCGATTGCTTCTACTTGTCTGCTCTTCTCAGTGATTGCACGTAAAAAGCCCATTTTTCGTTGTTGACTTACTACTTTCGTTTCATTTCCACGGCAAAAAATAAGGTTGCGATAACCTTGTTCTAATACATGTTTTGCAGCTATGTAAGCCCCTTGCGCATGATCAAATTTAACCGTTGGAATATTTGCTTCTTCAATATATTCATTGCATAACACGATTGGACCGTGTTGTAAGTATGGCTCCACGTTCTCCCATGGATTCTCAAGTGAACATAAAATAATACCATCAACTTGTTTTGTTGATAACAGTTGTAAGTATTCCATCTCTTTTTCCGGTAAGTATCTTGTTTGGCAAATAATCAGTTTATATTTATGTTCAGAAGCAGCAATCTCAATCGCTTCAATAAATCTACTGAAAAAAGGATTTGTAATCCTTGGAACAAGAACTGCAATTGTTTCTGTTTTCTGTTTACGAAGTCTCCTTGCTGCAGAATTAGGAACGAATCCTAAATGTTTCATCGCCAATTGAACCCTCTTTTTCTTCTCATCTGATACGTACGGATGGTTGTTAATCACCCGAGAAACCGTTGTTCTTGATAACCCCGCTAATTTCGCCACGTCCTCGATCGTTGACACGAAATTCTCCCCCTTTGTATGAAAACGTTTTCTTAGTTAGATTATATAGTATATTATTGGAAACTGCAATATGAGTTCTTATAATTTTACTATATTAATATTATTCATAGGAAAAAGTCTGTATTTGCAGGAGAAATAATTGTGACTTTCGAACACTTCATGATTGAGTATTTATTACATGAATAAGGATGATACATAATGAATCGAACTGATCGTTTACTTGCTATACTCATAGAATTGCAGAGAAAACAAATTGTCACAGCCAAAAGTTTAGCTGAAAAATTCGAAATATGCAAAAGAACAATATACAGAGATATGCAAGCACTTAGTGAATCAGGTGTTCCGATATTTTCAATGCCTGGACAAGGTTATTCTTTAATGGATGGGTATTTCTTGCCGCCTATTCAATTAAAACCAGAAGAAGCTGTATCTCTTTTATTAGGGAGCGATTATGTTGAGAAAAATTTCGATTCAGCTTTTTCTATGCACGCAAAGTCTGCGAAAGAAAAATTAGAGGCCATTCTCCCTCAAGAACAGAAAAAGAAAGTTAAGGAACTAAAAGGAACTTTCCGCTTCCTCTCTGGTACTTTCTCTCATCAAAAATTTAATCAAAAACAACTCGAAAAACAGCTGTTTCTTTTACAAGAAGCCATTCAAAAACAGCAATGTGTTTCTTTTTCTTATCGTAAACCGAATCAAAGTAATAAAACAAAACGCACCGTGAATCCTTATGGTTTAGTCAATATTTCAGGAATTTGGTACATTGTTTCCCATTGTCTTCTTCGTCAACAAATACGGCACTTCCGTTTAGATCGTATGAGCGACTTACAACAAGAACAGAAATTCTTTCAAAAGCCAGAAGCATTTTATTTACCAGACTATCAACCGACAAATAATCGGACCATTACCATCCATTTACTATTTCCATCTACGATTGCTCACAAAGTTATTGAATCTCGCTACTTTTATTTAGATTCATATGAACAAAAAGATGATAGATTTCATGTACTTTTAAAATCAAGAAACATAGATGAAGTAGTTCCATGGGTGCTAAGCTGGGGAAGTCAAGTAAAGGTACTAGAACCAACTATTCTTTCTGAAAAAATTCGAGAAGAAGCAAAGAAAATGCTACAAATTTAATTCTTTCTTTTCCTACTGACATAATGGTGTCAACATTACCTGTTTATAATCATCCTTAAGAACGAAATCTTATATAAGAAAAGGAGTTAACACGATGAATACAAATGTCATTTTAAAGAAATTCGAAAGTTTAGCAATGGATTACGTGAATGAATTAGAAAAATACTCACTTGAACAATTTACAAAGAAACCTTCCGAAGAAGAATGGTCTCTCGGACAAATGTATAATCATTTACTTGCAGCTACATCTAGGCAGTTAGATGCCATTGCAAAGTGTACAACTGATTCTGCAACTATGGATGGTAAGAAAACAGAAATGGGTGAAAAAGTATATAAGGTGGGTGCTTTTCCTCCGATACAAATAAAACTACCTAATCGTCCAGGATTAACACCTGAAAATCCCACAGATAAAGAAGAGATTAAACAAGCATTGTTACAGCTTATTGAGAAAATGAAAGAGGTTGAGCCAAAACTCTCTTCGATTCCAAACAATTATAAGGTAGAGCACCCAGGACTTGGGTATTTAAATGCTGTAGAGTGGTTTCAGTTGATTTATATGCATTTTGCACATCATCTTCGTCAAAAGGAGAGACTAGAGAACATTCTTCTAATCAAATAAAATTCACTTAAATGTCCATATTCAAAAATTAAAAGCATTGTCACAGTATTTCCCCTACTTCCAGTGTAGAAATACTGTGACTTTTTTGTATATAATTAACAAAGAAAACGGCTCTTATTTTTACAAAAAGGGTAAATGTACATCTATACATATCATCGCTCCCTTTTTATTTTTAATGGAACCACTTATCTTTTCTACATCAGACATTACTGCAATTAATTACAAATTTGAGAGCAATGACACACTATTAGTTATTGATAGAGAAGGATTTCGTTATAAAGGCATCGAGACTCGAGAAGAAGCTCTTATCTTTGGGTTTAAAAAAGGTGATGCTCTTAAAGGGTATGGGGGAGAAAAAATTTTAATTGGAACATCTAAAGAAGAAATGATTAAAATGCTGCAAGGAGATGTATCCACAGAGAAATATGGACCTACTGTTTGAGGAATTAGTACTGTTCTCCTCATTTTGTATGGCATCTATCGTTTTCGTAAAAAAAACAAAGTGAAATTAGATAATAAATATAAAAACTCTTAGTGGATACAATCCACTAAGAGTTCTTTGTTTATTACTCCTCTAGGCTTCTATTGATTTTTCCTCTACTACATTACGAAATTGTCTCTTATGCATCCAAGTTAATGAACCAATTGTTCCAAGTGACAATAGAACAATAAAGATCATTAATATACCTGCATTTTGCCACATAAAGCTGAAGTCTCCGCTTGATACAACTGCTTTAAATCCGGATACAGAATATGTCATTGGTAACCAAGCGTTAAAATATTGTAAGAACTTCGGAATTAATTCAAGTGGGAATGTTCCTGCACTTGTTGTTAATTGCAGAATTAATGTTAAGATCGCAATAAATCGTCCTGCATCTCCAAATGCTGTTACTAAACATTGAATTAATGCAATAAATGATAGACTCGTAAGAACACTGAACAGGATGAAATACGGAACGCTCTGTACTTCAACGCCTAATCCTAATAGTAATACCAGGTCAGCTACTAAAGCTTGAATAATTCCTACTGATAATAAAACACCAAATTTACTAATAAACCAGCTAAATCCTGATTTCGGAACTCCAACTGTATCACGTAATGGATATACAATGGATAAAAGAAGTGCCCCGACGAATAGACCAAGAGATAAGAAATATGGTGTAAATCCTGTTCCATAGTTTGGAACTTCTGACATCTTCTCAGTTTGTACTTTCACCGGATCTGCAAACATGTCATATGTTTTATCCGTTCCTTTTACCTCGCCTGTTTTTTCAGCACCTTCGCCAAGTTTTTCAGCTAGTTCACCATTTCCGTCTGTTACTTTTCCGGAACCGTCTGCTAATTTGTTTACTCCGTCGATTAATTGATCAGAGCCGTCTGACATTTTACCTAAACCGCCATTTAATGAACCTAAGCCATTTGTTACTTGGTTTGATCCATCTGCTAACTGGCCTACTCCTCCTGCCATTTGGTTTGCTCCAGTAGATAAAGTTCCTAATCCGCCTGTTACTTGGTTTGAACCGTCTGCTAACTTGTTAACACCATCAATTAATTGACTTGAACCGGCAGATAATGTTCCTAAACCACCATTTAATTTACCGGCTCCATCCGTTAATTTATTAACACCCTCAACTAATTGTGGACTGCCACCTGCTAATTCGCTTACACCAATATTTAATTGTTTACTTCCTCCTGCTAATTCACTAGCACCATTCTTCGCTTCTCCTAATTTTTCACCGAATGTTTGAAAGCCAGCAACAAAACCAGTTTTTGGATCTGATAATCCGTTTGCCAGTTTGTTTGCTCCCTCAGCAAGCTGTTGTTGACCACCTTTTAGCTTCTCAACACCATTTTCCATTGAAGCTTGACCATTTTGAAGTTCATTTGCACCATCAGCAAGTTTTTTTGCACCTGCTTGAATTTTCTCAGCACCCTCTGAACCTGCAAGTCCTTTTGTTCCTTCTACAACTCTACCTGTACCATCTACAACTTTTTTACTACCCGCAGTTAGATCGTTCATAACAGGTTCTAATTGTTTTTTATATTCTTCAGGTAAATTTTTAATTTTTTCATTTAACACCGCTAAGCCATCGTCCACTTGTTTGGCTCCATCGGCAGTTTGACTCGCCCCAATATTTAAGTTATCTGCTTTTGCTTTCCACTGTGATACACCTTGTGCGAGTTCATTGGCCTTATTACCTATTTGTTCAGATCCTTTTGTTAGCTCCGGTAATTTTTTTTGCATTTCTGTTACACCAGCTAACGATTCCTGTAAACCACCATTTAAATCATTCGCACCTTTTTGAATACCTTGTATGCCTGCAGTTAACTTTCCGTGACCATCTTGAAGCTGACCAAGACCTGCTGCTAACTTATCTGTTCCTTTTTGTAACTCAGCAGCTCCATCAGAAGCCTTTTGTAAGCCGTTATTAAATACAACCGACTTACCAGCTAGCACTTGTAAGTTTTGATATATTTGCGAAGAACCTTTTGACAGTTCTCCAATACCATATTGCATTTCACCTGACTTACTGGCTAAAGTATTTAAACCGTTTGTTACTTGGCCGGATCCATCTAGTAACTTTCCAATTCCAATTTGCATTTCACCGGTTTTTCCATTTAACGTATTTAAACCATTCGCTACTTGGCCGGATCCATCTAGTAATTTGCCAGCTCCATCTACTAACTGGCTGACACCATTCTTCATCTCACCAGACTTCTCTTGCAACGTATGCAAACCATCTGTTACTTGGCTAGAGCCGTCATGTAGCTTATTTGCTCCATCTTTTGCATCAGCAAATCCTTGTGAAACATCTTTTAATGAATCAAACATTTTCTCTGCATACGTTTTTGTTAACGTATTCGATACTTCACTTTTAATTTTTTCGATAGCTGTTCCACCAATTTGTGAAGATAAGAAGTTTAAGCTTTCATTTGGAATATATTCTAAGTTTAATGGTTTCGGATTATCCTTTAACAGCGTTGTTGCATTGTTTGAGAAGTTTTCTGGAATACGAACTAACATATAATATTTTCGATTTTCCATTCCTTCTTTTGCTGTTTTTTCACTAACAAATTCCCATTTAAAACTTTCATTATCTTTTAGTTCATCAACTAACCCTTTGCCAACCTCAATTGGTTTTCCGTCAAAAACAGCACCTTTATCTAAATTGACTACCGCAACTGGCAAATCATCTAACTGTTTATATGGATCCCAAAATGCCCATAAAAACATACCCGCATATAAAATCGGGACAAATAAAACTGCAATAATTGGAATTAAAATTTTTTTACTTTTTATAAGTGCTGTAAACTCTTTACCAAGCAACGTGAATCCTCTCATTATCTCTCCTCCTTTTTGATTCTGACCATTTTATTCATTTAGTCATTTTAAAGCAAATAAAAAGGCTATATGTTATACATATTACCTAACCCTAACTTTTATAATCTTCTCTATATACTATGCACCCTTTTATTCTAAATGACTATATAGTTTACTTGGTCAATGCGAACAGATTAAAAAGATTATCTTTTGACAATCTCACATACGTAATTAGTTATTGTCCTATATCCTCCTCCTTTATAAATATGACCACTTTATTCATTTGGTCATATTTTATTATAATAAAAGGATTATCTTAATTTGACAATCCTTTTAATAAATAAAGTTCAAAAAGTTCTGCGATTCGTTCTTTATCTAGTGGTTCATGATTTTTTTCCCAATCAAAAATAAGTGATACGTATAGACGAAGCATGATAAAAGCTGTAATTTCTGGGTCACATTTACTAATCTCGCCCTTTTCAATAGCGATTTCTAAATAAGATTGAATAACAGATACAATTTCAGCCTCCACTTGCTGCATGCCATCTTGTACTTCTTTCGTGCCCATATCTCTTTCTTCTTGAATGAGTTTAATCATCAGTTGATGTTCTTTTCTGAATTCTAAAATACTATATAATGCTTTATGTACATTTTCAAAAAATGAAACATCTGGACGGATTGCATCTTTTGCAACTTGTCTCATTTCAGTAATTAAGTTAGAAATAATTTCTCCAAACAATTCTTCTTTATTTTTGAAAAAAGTATATATCGTTCCTTTTCCAACGTTTGCTAATTTCGCAACTTGATCCATTGTTGTTGCTTTATAGCCAAACGCTGAGAAAGATTTTGTTGCAGCTTCAATAATAGAACGTTTTCGATCTACTGCCACATCTCCACCTCCAAAATGACCATTTGGATAATATAGTCAATTAGTACATTTTTGATATTATCACGGTTTTCCCTTGTTTACAAGTTCTCTTTTTATTTATTTCCTAGTATAAAAAATTCCAATCTATACACCGACCTTTATTTAAGATTCTACTGTCATAGTGTATCAAAAAAAGGGAGGAAATGAAAAGGTCAAGAAACTTAGTAAAATACATTAGCAATATTAAGTAATTTTATTCACTTGAAATTGGAACAATACTTTTACTTCCTTTGCAATCGGGCTCTTCCTCTACTATCTATTCGTATCAAAAAAGTGTTCTTGAGATATGTATCTCAAGAACACTTTTTCCTATTTCAACATAGAAAGCAGGATTTTCTCCATTTCTTTCTTCGTTAAATCATCATCAATTCTTTCTTTGTATTCAGCTTCACCTCTAGTAAAGATATCATTAACAATGACAATTTGATACTCACTATTCTTCTCACTTGCAGGGACAAACACCTTCATACCTTTTAATCTACTATTACTGTAAGAAGGTGGTGCAACAAAGACAATTTGATTCCCCTCTAAATCATAGGTTTCCATATTTTCTTTCCAAGGAAGCATGTAATGAAGTGGGTCCTTATTATCTGCATAAACCCTCGATTGATAAATCGTATACCCATATTGTCCTTTCGTATATTCTGATTTAACTACTAATTCTATATCTCTTCCAAAATATGAATCTGCCCCTTCTTTCTGCAGTTCATAGCCATCACTCGTATAAGACGGTTTCTTAATTGGAAACTTAACATGATTTTGTGCTTCCTCTACAGTGAACGTTAAAGATTCAGCTACTCTATCTTCAAATGGTTTGGATTTTTTCTCAATACTAGCTAATTTTTCATTATCAGCTTGACTCAAGCGCTCCTGTTTAAATTCTTTTGTATCTCCTTCATAATTCTCGCCTACATTTTTCTTGATCATTGCTTTTTTCTGAATCTCGCGAGCTTCCTTGAATAATTGAACATACTGCTTAAATTCCTCTTTTGTTAAACATTTTTCAGCCAAATACAAAAAATCCGTATCCCTTTTATACGACTTTATTGACATACCCCACTCTCTACTTGCATTTTCTGGTGTCCCTAATATTGTTTCTATAGCATCTTCAAAAGCTTCTTTCGATTGCTGTTTTTTTTCTACCGCTTGTCCTTTCTGTCTTTCATCCACTTCCGTTGCACGTGCATTTAGTAGAGAAATAGACGCTACAGCCACTATCGCTATAACTCCAAGTAAAGACCAACGATATGATTTCTTTTGGAATTTCTTAATCATAAGAATTCTCCTTTTTAGTGTTCGTTTATTTCTGCTTAAGTTTGCTAGACTCGGTGCTTGATAGTAAATTGAATAATGTTCTAGAAGTGTAATAATTGTGTGACCATATGCAATTTGTTCCTCTGAATCTATAAAGGTAAGAGCAAATGCATCACATGCTAGTTCTTGATCTTCTCGCATACAGGAATAGGCATACCAAAGAATTGGATTAAACCAATTTAAAATAAGTAAACCGTACATAAGCCAATTCATAGCGACATCTCTTCGTTTAATATGAGATAACTCATGATAGAAAATATATTGTAGCTGCTTCTCATCCAATACTTTCATATGTCTCGTTGACAATAGTACTGTTGGGCGAAAGAACCCAAAAACAGTTGGACTTGAAATTTTCCCCGCTAACCGTAATGGAATTTGCTGTTTAATAGCTAGCGACTTTCTGCAGTTCTCAAAAATCCTAACAGTTTTTTCGTCCGTAATACTAGGTTGTTTTTTTATGTATAAGAGTAACCGTCCATTCGTAATGCAAGTTATACTCGCTAACATAATAGCTCCCAACAACCAAATATATACAGCAATTTTATAAAATGAGAATGTAGTATCTGTTTCCGTTTTCTTACTGTATATTTCTTTATTTTCTTTCTCTGTATGTACTGCGTTAGATACCAAACTATCCTCTTTTGTATTGAATGTAGTAGCATCTATATTTTTATTTTCCTGCACAAATTCTTGTGACGTTTCAGGAGAATCATTCTTTTGAAAAATCTCAGAAACACCAGAGCTATATGACATAAGCGAATAAATACTATAAGAACTATCCGGTGACCACGGCAAGAGAAGCCTTACAATCAGTATTATCCATAACATATATTGCCATCTAGGAGTTAACTTATTTCTAAGCACAACTTTCACACATAAAATTATGCCAACTAATACACTTGCCATCAGCGATGTTTCTATCAGCCAATCAAAAAAGGGAGAGAGATAGGTATTTACAACTATATCTATCATCATAATCTACCTTTTCTCTCATTCTCTTCTGTCTTTTCATCCAAAATCCGTTTCAGCTCATTAATATCTTCTGAAGATAATTTTTCTTCTTTTAAGAAATTTACAAGTAATGGTTTGAATGCTGCACCACAGAAACGTTTCAGTAAAGATTTTGTTTCCACTTGTAAGTAATTATCTTGTGATACTAATGGATAATATGCATACATACGTCCTTTATCTTGATGATAAGAAACCGCTTCCTTTTGAACTAATCGATTAATAAGTGTTCGAATTGTCTTCGGTTTCCAATCCATTGTTGTCTCTAGTTCCTCAATTATTTCATTTGCTGTTTGGGGAGATTTTGACCAAAGGACTTTCATAATTTCTAATTCAGCTTCAGATATTTTGGGTAATTTGTTTGCCATATTCAGTTTCACCTCTTGTATTACATTTGTAATCTTAATAATAGATTACAAATGTAATACTTGATTGTCAACCATATTTTAGAAATTTTTATATAGTGAATAAAACCAATTCCTTTCATGAATTTTCCCTCTTTTTTTAATTATCAATTGAAAAACCAAGAATTTTTTTACAATTGATAGTAATATAGAACATAGACATATTTATTAAAAATAGTGGAGGCTCTTTCAATCATGATGCGCGCACTTAGCTTACATATAAAACAAGCCTTTTTAAGTAAGATTTCTCTCACGCTCTTGTTTAGTTGGCTGATTCTTGTTTCAGTTTATCATTATTTCTATGTTTTACAATATTTGGGTGGTGTACCCGACGAGCTTTTAGCAACGGCTTATAAATGGATCGGCTTTCGTGATAACGAAATGGATGTGTATTTACTTTTAATGCCTGTACTAGCATCACTCCCTTTTAGTACCAGCTATAACTCTGATAAAGCTGATAAATTCAAATCATTTGTAAGTAAGGAGATTCCCTTTTTTCCCTATGTATGTACGAAATATATCGTTACCTTCCTAATTGGGGGGCTTCTTTATATTCTCCCATTCGCATTTTCATTGCTGCTTTGTAAGCTGACAATCCAAGATGGCACTCCTACACCCGCCTTAGGTATTATTAAGGACAATAGCATGTTTGCATCATTATATTTCTCTTCTCCAATTACTTATATTTCTCTATATATTGGGATTAATTTTTTGTTTGCTGGTCTTATGGCGGTATTGGGTCTCTCTGCATCCATATGGTCTAGAAAAGATTACATGGCAATTCTATTCCCTTTTGCTATAGCCTCTCTACCATATGTTATTTTAAATATCGTATTTCCTACGATTGGAGGAGCACCTATTCATTTATACGACCCAAAACAGCCGCTCCAAGGAATGTCGCCTTACATTTTAATCATGCAATGCACCTTATTTTTTGGAATTAGCTTATTTATGTATATGAAAGGCGTACAGAAAGATCGGAAGAAATATATGCGGAGACTTCAAAAAAGAATGCGATGTAAAAAATCGATTCAAAAATCAGTTAGTATATAATGTAAAATATCCCTCAGCAATTATGCTGAGGGATATTTATACTTAGGAAGCTTTTTTCAAATCAATTTGTGCAAGAACTGGATCATGGTCACTTACACGGCCATGTTCCTTCATAATGTTTGAATTTAAATGTACCGGATCTACAACTGTGTGCGGTGCAATATTATTTGTTACTAAAATATGATCTAATACTTGTGCATTTCCGTCATGAATATATGTGTAACGATTTTCTTTCGAAACCGTTTCTAACATATCTTGCATTGTATTTCCTTTTAATGCTTGCAATGGTTTAGAGAATTCAAAGTCATTCATATCACCAACTACAACAACGGGTGCATTCGTATCTCGTTTTTGAATACCTTTTACAAAGCTATTTACTTCTTGCGCAAGTTGAACGCGTTTCTCTTCACTCTTTAATACAAGAGGTTGAATTTTCCCAAACGGCGTCGCATCACCGAGTTTTGAATTTAAATGACTTGAAATAACAACAATATTTTGCCCTTGGAATTTAAACTCCGCAGCTAGCGGTTTACGAGTATTATCAAATAACGGATTATCTTGTCCAATGCGCATCGGGTTTGTTTCTAACAGCTTTGGATTCTTTTCTAATTTCACACGTGATGGATTATAGAAAAAACCAACGCGAATGTTCGCTCCCGGTGCCCCGCCGTCTTGATTGTTCCCAGGTGCAACTTCTACATATTCATACTTGGGTCCACGAATTTCTTGTACAGCGTCAATAATGCGCTTTGCACTTAATGAAGCATCTGTTGTTCCATCATTCGTTGATCCATTATTATCTTGCATTTCTTGTACACCAATTATATCTGGCATCTTTAAATTATATTTAATAGAATATGCAATTGCTTTTACCTTTTCATCAGACGTTTCTTTTGCATTCGCTGAAAAGTTTTCGATATTATATGTTGCTACTGTTAATTTTCCAAGTCGCGGCTGAATGTTTGCCCCTACTTGTTTAAATCCGCCATCTGTTACAGATGGTAGTTCTGTTACCGGTGAAATACGATATGCACCATAATCATACCCTACTACGCCTATGATATCTCCATTAAACGTATCTCCTGCTTTCGCTACATAATCACGAGGTACTTTTAAAGATAGACGCTCAGGATTGAATTGGTTCTCGTCTAATAACGGCGTTCCATATTTCGTAGTTACTTTATCTCCACCATTTGCAACTGTTACATATAAATTCCCATTTTTCTGCGGTCCAATAATTTGAGGAGTCGGCATTGTAACACGCATACCTTCTAGACTTTCATAAAAATCAATTGCATCTTCATTTGGATCAAATACACCAAACGCATCATTATCAATGATTTGATCAAGAATCTTTACACCGTTTTCACCCAATACAGTTGCTTCTGGCAATTGTTGATTACTTGCTTTCACAGCGATATTGCTCGCTTTAATTTCTGTGATGGATAAATCTGTATCGAACCTATCAGCATATCCCGCTCCAATATATTCTTCAACCTCTCCATCAATTTGAACAAGATCTCCGACATTTACATTCGCTTCTTTTTTATAAACATAAATCCCTTCTGAAGTTGCCGGTTCTTCATCAGGCTGCATGTCTTGCATATAAAAACCATTCTTATCTAATGCCGTTACAACACCTTCTACACTTCGTACTTTCTTCCCATCGTAAGGAGAAATATGTGATTTTCCTTGAATATCATGGATACGAACTTGCTCACTTTTTACAACCGTAAAAGAAAAAGTAGAAACTGCTGAAGATTCAAGACCTTCTTTCACTGCGATCGCTTTTATAACACTATTTTCATTTAACACAATCGGTTCATTATAATGAATACTTTTATCTGTTGGGACTGATCCATCTAACGTATAGTAGATTGTTGCTCCTTCTGTACTGGTTGTTAATGTCACTGCTGTTCCTTTTTCAATTTCTCTACCGTTTGGTGATGCAGTCACATCGCTCACACGGTTTTCTGTTTCCCCTTGAAACTTATATGCTGTTACGGATTTTAGCCCAGGGCTACTAAAATATAACTCAAGTGTTCCTGTTAATTGAACTTTCTTCCCAACATTTTCAGGATGGTCTTTTACATTCACTGCCGTTCTCACGTCACCTTTTGGTAATTGAATAGGCATGATTTTCTCAGGATTTGTCTCATTTGGAGAATCGGCAATGGCAACATTCGTATCTCCAAACTTCGCTGGATCTTTCGTGTATGTAGAAGGACTTTGCGTATATCCAACAATATACCCCTCCACTACCCCTTTGCTGCTTCCTTGCTGCTGAAACATTTGAATGGCAGCAAGCACTGATAACGGAGTATTTTCTTCCGCTTTTGTTACCGTACCAGTAAATGAAACCAGTAGTATCAATGATAGAAAGATACTCATTAATTTCTTCAAATTCATCTTCCTCCCCTAATTTTATATTCTCTCAGCATGTACTATCATAACAAAAAATTCTTTATAAAGAACTTAAAATTCGACAAATTTTACAAAAAATTAACCTCATACTTCCGTATGAGATTTCTATTACGATTCCCCCACTATTTTCTTACAATACTTCCGCGCTTTTTATGGATTTTATTTACATTTATTTTTCTTACACTATAAGTAAGAACCATACAGAAAGAAGTGAAGTGAAATGTTAATTTATATATTATGTAGCGTTTTAATCTTATCTTTTCTCTACGACCTTATCTTTGATGCAAATTTATTACCAGCTCTTGCACTGAATGATCAACCTACGAGGCAACCTCGTGAATATGAGCGAGATTATTACAATATAAAAAGCACTCTTATGCGTTAAGAGTGCTTTTCATCATTCCGCCTCTTATGAATACAACTTTCTAATAAGCTAATAAATTCACTGCACAATGCTCCATAATATTAAAGCGTCTGTCCATTATCAATTGTAAAAATTTGTCCCGTAATAGACTCCTGAGTCAATTGAAAAAGAATCGCCTCTGCAATATCATCTGGTGTTGAAATTCTTTGAAGTGGTAGATTTCCAGCAAGCTGGTACATTTTATCCTCATTACCTAACCACCATCTCGTATGAACTGCACCAGGAGAAATACTATTTACTCTGATTTCAGGTGCCAATGCAATTGCTAACGATTTTGTCATCGTATGAATTGCTGATTTTGTTGCTGCATACGGCACAGATGATCCGAGTCCCGTTATCCCTGCAACACTTCCCATATTCACGATAGCACCCGATTTTTGCTTCTTCATATAAGGAACAACAGCTTTTATACAATGAAACATTCCTTTCACATTTACGCTAAAAAGCGAATCCCACACTTGATCAGTTACAGATTCTAAGTCATCCATAGGTATTTGAGCTGTTATACTCGCATTATTCACTAAACAATCGACTGTTCCAAAAAAGTTAACTGTTTGAGATACCATCGCCTCAACTTCTTCTTTTTTTGCTACATTTGCTTTAACGGCGATTGCCGTACCTCCTCGCGGTTTAATTTCATTAACAGTTTCTAATGCTTCTTTTTCTGAACGACTATAATTAATCACAACTTTTGCTCCTACACTAGCTAACTTCAAAGCAGCTGCCTTTCCAATACCAGTGCCACCACCTGTTATAATGACTACTTTATCTTTTACATCCATTTTAAAATCTCCTCACTTTACCTGATCTGATTTCATTTTATCTTCGTTCATTTAAGGAGTATAATACTGAATAATGAAGCCGATATCACTTTAAATGATACCTAGTGGAGGGATCTATTCTTGGAAAGCCATGACTTATGGATTTTTAAACATGTTGCAGAACTACAATCAATATCTAGAGCTGCTGAGAAATTAGGATATGTACAACCGAATATAAGCCAGCGAATAAAAAATTTAGAAGATGAACTAGGCGTTAAAATATTAAAGCGTAATAACAGAGGAGTAACCTTAACTGAACAAGGAAAAGTGTTATTAGATTACACAAACCAAATTCTATTTTTAATGAATGAAGCGAAATCCAAAATAAACCCTGAAAAATGGAGAGAACCTTTAACTATTGGAGCATCTCAAACGATTTCTGCAGTGAAAGTTCCTCAGCTCTTCTCTTCTTTTTTGGAATCATATAAAAATATTGATATGAAGATCAGAACGAATAATAACGTAAAGTTACAAGAAATGCTTTTGTATGGGGAACTTGATGGAGTCTTTTTAAGTGGCTCATATAGTCATTCACAATTCGAAACTGTGTACAGTTATTTTGAAAATATCATACTCATCTCATCAAAGCATAATCCTCTCGAAAATCAAACTTTACTCGTGAACAGTGATCCAAATTGTATATATAGAAAAAAACTATTAGATTATTGTAGTAAAAACGACTTTAATCAGAAAACGATAATGGAGTTTGATTCACTTGAGTCTATTATGCAAGCTGCTCATGATGGACTTGGTATTACGATCGTACCAGCTAATGTTGCATATAGCCGAAACAAGCCAAAAACAATTCATTATGAAGAACTGCCCGAAACAGTCAAAATTGGCTTCGTGATTAAACGTAGAAAACAGCAACCGCAAGGCTTACAGAAATTCGTTCGTTTTTTAAAAGAGTTATAAAATTCAAACAAAGTCCCTTTAGTTTTTCAAAAGAGACTTTGTTTGAAACCTCGCTTGAACAGAAGATACGTTTTTTCCTTCTCCTAAATCAATATATGTATTTATAGCAACACCGATTCAATTCGTTTCATAAGTTGTTGTTTTGTTTGACTCAAATAGTTTCTTTTTTTAGAAGAAATTAATAATCCTATAGGCACTTTAGGATCAAATTCTTTAATCTTAAATGATATATTACTTTGTTTTAAGACCGTTCCCTTAGGGATAATACCTATGGCATTTTCAAAAACCATTTGTGGAATGAGATGTACCGCACTGCAATTGTAGACTCTTTGAAAGGATACATTGTTTTCTTCTAAGAAAGAGTTTACAGCTTTATAATAATTACAACTATTTTCTCCAATCAAGATTGGATAATGAATGATATCAGATATTTCAACTGACTCTTTTTGTAATACTGGATGATTCGGGTTATTAACTATAAATTCGATTTGTTCTTTGCTAAGTGGAGTGAAATTTAGATTGGAAATATTTTCGTTGTTTGCACAAACAGCAAAATCAATCTTATTTTGCTCCATCATTTGTGATAAAAGCGCTGTATTTCCTACAACAAAATCACAATGTATGTACGGTTTCTCCTCGTTTAAATATTTTAATATGGGAGGCATTAATTTTTCTGCAACAGATTCTAATAACCCGATTCTTACTGTTCCTTTCTCTTCATTGCTTATACGCTGCGCTTGAGATATTGAATAATCCCAATGCATTAACAAGTTATCTACTTCCTCTTCAAATAAAATACCTTCATCTGTTAACCTGGCATCCCAACCTCTTTCAAATAAAAGAAATCCAAGTTCCTTCTCTAGTTTTTTTATATGTGTTGTTACAGTTGACTGAGCATAGTTTAATTTTTGGGCTGCAAGTGAAAAAGTTCCTTCCTGGACAATCATTTTGAACGTTTTTAACTCTTTTATTTCCATTTTCACACCTAATCTCTATCGGTTTTATTGATAATTATATAATGTTTTTTCAATTATACAAATCAAAATCACCAGAGTAAAATAAATCCATACGAAAGGGAGTGAAGATATGCCATTTGTTACTGTTTATTACCCAGAAAGTCAATCGAATAGAGAAGAGTTAAAAAAGGTAAGTACTGGTATTCATCTTGCATTAATTGAACATTTTCAAATTCCAAAAGATGATTACTTTCACCTGTTTTTACCCTATCCATCTCATCAATTTTTCTATAATTCGTATTATCTTTTAGAAGAGGAGAAAAAGAGGTCCGAGAAAATGATACATGTTTCTATTACATGTGGACCTGGGAGAACAATAGATCAAAAAAGGAATTTGTATCAATCCATCTCAGAATCTTTTTATAACCATTTAAATATCTCTACAACCGATATTTTTATTACATTAAACGAAACACCTGCTGAAAACTGGTCATTTGGTCAAGGAATAGCACAAATGGTTACTATAGAGAAGGAGAAAATTCATGAATGACCGTATCGAATGCAATATACCACAGAAAATGAGAGATATTGCTCCAGATTTTGTTGATTATAGCGAAAATGTGTTATTCGAAAAGGTATGGAGAGACCCTGCTTTAACACCAAAAGAAAGGAGTTTCATTACACTTTCTGCTTTAATTAGTATCGGTAATACGGAACAACTACCATTTCATCTACAACTAGCTGAAAAACATGGAATGAACCAACAAGAAATAATTGCTTTAATAACCCATCTAGCCTTTTACATTGGATGGCCAAAAGCGGCTGCGACGCTAAACGTAATACTCAGTTAAAAATGCGTCTGCTGTGGAATTGAGTAGAATGAAGTATTTAAGCAAGAACCTGTATTATGAGAATATAAAAATAACAGCTTGGTCAATCGCCAAGCTGTTTCCCTTTTGAAAATAAATTATCTATCATTTCCTCTATGCAGTATCACTTTCATTATTGCGCAATTAATTCCGTTTCATCTCTTTTTTCTAAATAAGACAACACACGCTTTACAGCCGCCTCACCTTGATCAATACAATCAGGAAGACCAGATCCAGCATAAGAACTACCTGCTAAATAAACACCCGGTAATTCTTGCTCCATAAATGTTGTTAGTTTTTTCATTCGCTCTTTATGTCCCACTGTATATTGCGGCATCGCATCTTTCCAGCGGCTTACAACAGTAAAGTCTGGATGTGCCTTAATATCCATTGTTTTTTGCAAATCTTCTAATATAAATTGAACAATTTCTTCATCTGTTTGTTCCACGATTGCTTCATCACCAGGACGCCCAACGTAACAACGAAGCAATACTTTTCCTTCCGGCGTTGTATGTGGCCACTTCTTATGTGTCCATGTACATGCTGTAATAGAAAAATCACTATTGCGAGATACAACGAAACCTGTACCATCAATATCACGCTGAACCGCTTCTTTCGGAAAAGCTAATGCAACATTCGCAACTGATGTCGATGGAATATTGCGGAAGAAGCGGAACTCTTTATACTGCGCAAACATAGCTGGCAATACTTTATGAGACGCAGCAACCACAATAGAGTCCGCCTCAATTTCTTTTCCATTGCTCAGTGTAATCGTATAACCGTCGCCTATTTTTGCGACTTTTTCAATACGAGTTCCCTTCACAACTGTTCCCGCATCCAACCGCTCTTCTATCGTGTCCACAATAGATTGCAAACCTGTTTTTAATGTTAAAAAGATTCCTTTCGGTACTGCATCTTTTGCTTTTTTCGGAGCCAAATTACGCATACCGAGTGAAATACTACGATATTTTTGCTCTACTTGATAAAATTGCGGGAATGTCGCCATTAGACTCATTTGATCAATATCCCCTGCATAAATTCCAGATAACAATGGTTCGATTAAATTTTCAACCACTTCATTTCCTAAACGACGACGGAAAAACTCACCAAGTGATTGATCAGAAACATGCTTCGAACGTGGTAAGACAAAATCAAAACCTGCTCTTAATTTACCAATCGGAGAGAACAATCCTGAAAATAGAAACGGGGCAATTTGCGTTGGAATTCCCATCATTGATCCGCTCGGCATCTTATGTAATCGATTGTTCACTAGAACAAATGATTGACCAGTTGTATTGTTTACAAGCTCATCTCCCAGTCCAAGTTCTCTTGCTAGTCTAGCTGCACTCTCTTTTCTTTCTAAGAAAGAATCTGGACCACGCTCAATTGTAAACCCATTTTTTCGAACGGTTTGAATTTTCCCTCCAAGCTTGCCCGATGCTTCTATTAACAATGTATCAATCGGTAATCCTTTTTCGCGAATTTCTTTTTGTAAGTAATACGCTGTTGTTAAACCTGTAATTCCACCACCGATGATAACAACTTTCTTTTTCAAAAAGGCTCCTCCTCTCCTATGGTCTTACGAAACTTCTGTTTGTTTCTTTAACACGACATCTACTAAACAAGAAATAAATGCATCTGATGCATTTGGCATTTCCGGACGATAATACTTCGCTCCAATTTCTTCTGTAACGACTTTACATTCAATATCGTTGTCATATAACACTTCTAAATGTTCAGCTACAAATCCAACCGGTGCATATACAAATGAAGTGTAACCATATTTTTCGTTTAATTCTCTCGTTAAATCTTGTACATCTGGCCCAATCCATGGATCCGGTGTATTGCCGGCACTTTGCCAACCAACCGCATAATTTCGAACTTCCGCACCTCTTGCGATATAATCAGCTGTTTCATTTAACTGTTCTGGATAAGGATCACCTAAAGCGATGATTTTTTCTGGTAAACTATGCGCAGATACAATTAAAACTGCTTTTTCACGTTCTTCTTCTGACATAGTGCTATATACTTTTTTCACTTCATCTACCCAGTACTGGATAAACTTCAGCTCTTTATACCAACTATCAATCCCATAAATAGTTAAGTTTCCAAGCTTACTTGCTTCTTCTTGTGCTCTGCCGACATATGATTTTACGCTGAACGTAGAATAATGCGGAGCAAGAACAAGGGCAATTGCCTCTTCAATCCCATCGTTATGCATAGCTTGCACAGCATCCTCAATGAAAGGTTCAATATGTTTTAAACCAAGATACATGTGGAATTCCACATGATCTTGTACTTCATTTAAACGCTTTTCTAGTTTTTTCGCTTGTTCTAATGTAATTGTAGCTAAAGGAGAAATACCACCAATCGCACGGTAACGTTCCGCCAAGTCCTCTAACATTTCTGGACTTGGCTTTCGTCCTCTTCGAATATGCGTATAGTACCGTTCAATATCTTCTTCTTTATACGGTGTGCCGTATGCCATTACAAGCAAACCAATCTTCTTTTTCATACCCGTATTCTCCTTTACTTCGTTAATTGCCCTTTAGAATAATCATGAATAAATGTCGTCAAGCGCTTTAATGTGTCTGGATTTACTTCTGGGAATACACCGTGCCCTAAGTTAAATACATAACCTGGCTGCTTCATTCCTTGGTCAAGAATTGCTTTTACATGTTCTTCAATAACATCCCATGGCGCAAGTAAGAAAGAAGGATCCATATTACCTTGTACTGCTTTATGAATACCGCGCCCGCGCGCTTCTTCAATTGACAGGCGCCAGTCAAGTCCGACTACATCAAGAGGCAATTCATTCCATTCATTTGCTAAATGTCCTGCTCCAACGCCGTGCATAATCATCGGAACGCCCATCGTGCGAACTTCCGTGAAAATACGCTCCATTGCAGGTTTAATAAATAAACGATAATCTGCTACATTCACCGTTCCTACCCAAGAATCAAAGACTTGTACTGCTTTTGCTCCTGCTTTGATCTGTGCCTTCAAATATGTAATTACCATATCTGCAAGCTTATCCATTAACGCAAACCAAGCTTTCGGCTCTGCATACATAAATGCTTTTGTTTTATGATAATTACGAGAAGGTCCTCCTTCAATCATGTAACTCGCTAATGTAAATGGTGCCCCCGAAAAACCAATTAGCGGAACATCTAACATCTCGTTTGTTAATAAGCGAATTGTATCTAATATGTATGGAACATCCTCTTCCGGATGAATTTCACCAAGCTTCTCTACGTCTTGTAAAGAACGAATTGGGTTATCAATAACCGGTCCAATACCCGATTTAATTTCTACATCAACACCAATTGCTGGAAGCGGTGACATAATATCTTTATAAAGAATCGCCGCGTCTACATTATATTGATCAACTGGAAGCTTTGTAACATACGCACATAGCTCTGGATTATGTGTAATTTCAAATAGAGAATACTTCTCTTTTATCTTTCTATATTCAGGTTGTGAACGACCTGCTTGTCTCATATACCATGCTGGTACATATTCTGTTTTTTCCCCTCTACATGCTTTTAAAAATGTCTCATTTATATTTCTTACCAAGACCCTTGCTCCCTTCCTTACCAATGCTTCTAACGAATCCTATCCGATATTTATCTTTTTTTACTATACAGCTTGTAAAAACAAAATGCATACCATTATGTACGTTGTTCATGAAATTGACACAAACGTTCGTAAAATCGCTTGTTATTTTCGCAACATTCTTATTATATCATAAGCAAAAACTACGGTTTAGCTACTTTTGTCTTTTCACCTTCTCGATTTGTTTGTGGATTATACGGAACAACATAAAAGCTTGGTTTAGCGAATATATTAGTAAACTTTTCTTCATACTCACCAGTACCTTTTACTGTTCCAACATGAGTATGGATTCCGTTCTCAACCTTATAGATGCGATATATAACCCTTTTATCTTGAAGTGGTTTCCAGCTCAATTTCGTAGTAAATAAACCAAATGGATTAAAGGATAATTTCGCCTCTATATTTTCAATTTTACTTAGATGAATTGGTCTCCCAATTGTCTCGACACCTTTTGGCTGCTTAAACTTCGTTTTATCTTGTACATTCGCTTTCGTTAAAATCTTTTTAAACAATTCTGTTGCAGACGCACTTCCATCTTGTAATTGATGTTCTTTATCCGTACGATCATATCCGATCCATACCGCGCCTACTAAACTTGGAGTATATCCAACAAACCAAACATCCCTAGCACCTTCACTTTGATTAGGGAGTGACGTTGTACCTGTTTTCCCTGCTAGTGCGCCTTTATATTCTCCCGCTTTTGCTGTTCCTTCTTTTACAACCCCTTCTAACATTTTTGTCATATACCATGCTGTTTGTTTTGAAAAAACTTTCGTTTCATTTTTAGGTGATTCGCCAATCACCTTTCCGTGTCGATCGAGTACCATTTCAATCACATGTGGCTCAATAATTTTTCCATTCGCTAAGAACGCACGGTACATCTTTACAAGTTCAAATGGAGAGACTCCGTCTTTCAGTCCACCAAGTGCCGTACTTAAACCAGCATCTGCAATATGAATATTTCCCTTCTCTAAATATTGCTTTCCCTCTTCTACTCCCATTTCATGCAATAAAGATACAGCTGGTACATTCGACGATTCTAAGAGCGCATCATACATCGTTACTTCTTTTGAATACCGATGATTATAATTTCGTGGTTCATACCCTTCAAAAGAGACTCGCTCATTTGTTAATAAAGAATACGGATTATATTTTTTCGTTTCTAGCGCTGGTGCATACACAATGAGCGGCTTTAAAACAGACCCTGGCTGCCTTTTCGCAAACACTCTATTAAATCCTCTTGGCACATACTCTCGTCCGCCAATTGCTGCTTTAATTCCTCCCGTCGCATTATCCATTAATAAAAAGGCCCCTTGTGCCCCGTCCTCTTTACCTGGAAAATTCCGCGCATCTTGAAATTGATCATAGGCTACTTTTTGAATTTTTTCATCCAGCGAGACAACAAATGTATAACCTCCGCGCAGAACTTCCTGATGTGACAGTCCATATAAACGTGCCGCCTCTTCTACTACCATATCTACATAGGGCATATAAGCTAGTTCTCGCTCATCTAAATTTTTATAAAGCGCGATTGTTTTCCCTTGATAGCGAACGCTTTCCTCCGCTGATACATAGCCTTGTTTATGCATAAGCGACAATACTAAATCACGGCGTTCCTTGCTTTTTTCTGGATATAAAAAGGGCGAATATCCATTTGGTGCTTTCGGAAGCCCTGCAAGCATCGCGCCTTCTTCTACCGTCAATCCCTCTACATCTTTATTAAAATACAATTTTGCCGCCGCTTGAATTCCGTAGGCACCATGACCGAAATAAATATGATTCATATACATTTCAAGAAGCTGCTCTTTCGTGTATTTTTGTTCTAATTGGAGTGCTATCGCTACTTCTTTTAATTTACGTGTAAACGTTTTTTCATGAGTTAAAAAAACATTCTTGACGAGTTGTTGTGTAATGGTGCTACCGCCTTGGGCTTTTTCTCTTGCTAAAATATCTTTATACAATGCCCGAAATACAGAAGGGTAGTCAATTCCATGATGGTCATAAAACCGCGCGTCCTCTACAGCAATAAATGCTTGCTGCACATGTTTCGGAATTTGTTCAATCGGTACAAGATCTCTATTTTCTACATATAATTTTGTAATCTCTTTCCCTCGCTGATCAACGATACGTGATGAAGAGTGGAAAACAAGTTTTTTTTCATCCATCATATAACCACCAGCTAACACAATGAGTTTATAGAGTACAATCGCAACTACAAACACTGCCACGCCGCTTATTAAAGTCCACTTTACTTTCTTCATACATCGTCCTTCTTTCCAAATGATGGTACATTTATTATTTGAAAAAGAATTATCTTTATGTATATAATCTTCGAAGTTTTTTCTAAGAGTTGCTATAATGAAGTCAAACTCATAAAGGAGGCATTACAAATGAAAGCGATTATTTCATACGAAACACCTCTAGAACAACCACATTTCACTGCAAAAAATAATGAAAAAGATATGTTTTATAAAGAAAATACGGAAGAAACTGTAGAAGGATCACTTCAATATGACGTGCTAGACGCTGTCGGGGAATTTAAAGGACAAACTGGCTTTATTGTTTGCAACAACATTTCTGTTACAGACGAAGGTCGCCCTGTTTTTGAAAATCGTTTTAAGAACCGTGCAGGGCTTATTGAAAATGAACCTGGCTTCCAAGCAATCCGCGTTCTTCGCCCATTAAGTAACGATACATATGTCATTATGACAATGTGGGAAAATGAGCAAAACTTTAAAGATTGGACAGAATCACGTTCTTTCGAAAATGCACATAAAAAACGCCCTGCACAAGCAAATGCAGAGCCGCAAAAAAGTATTTTTTCAAGACCATCTTTTGTGACGACGTTTGATGTGTTAGTGTAAAAAAAACGCCCTATCCTTGGGCGTTTCCTTTTTTCTTATACCAATCCCGTATGTAATTAGCATCCTCTTCACGCATATGCTTCAATTCATAATGACGTCCAATAGCGCTGCAAGCTATCGCTACGATATACGTATACAAGCGATCTTTCCGCTGAAAGTATGATTGCGTTTTTGTCATTGCTTGTACATGTCTTCTTCTCACAAATCCTGTATACTTTGCAATACCTCGTTACACAAACGTTAACTGATCGGATTTTATCGCGTATCCTCCCGTTTTATACTTGCCATATCCAAGAATCGTAAAGAACAAAAATAATGGCGCTCGTACAAATAAAGCATCATACTGCTTAAAATATACAATCGCCCCTATAATCGGTACCGATGCAATCACAAAAGTAATCCAGCCCATAATTAAATAGCGACGCAGCGCTGCTTTTGGCAAATGTACAATTTCCTCTTCCATTTCATAAGGCAACTCTAAATATGTCAGCAACTCTTACACATCCTTTTTCTTCATAAGCGGATGCAAGAGGACATTCATATTATTGGTGTCTATGCTTTGAATGACTTCCACTTCAATGGAACAATACCCGAACGGCTGACGAAGAATTCCTTCTTTCATTGTCAACGCCTGAATCCGGTGCAATTTTAACACAATCTCTTTCTTTTCAAATAACCCTTGTAAAATACGAATTTCATTTCCGTTACGTTGCACTGTAAAATTTGCATACTTGAAAGCATAACGATTCGAAAAAATGTTGTATTTTTATGTGCTTCTTAACGAATTATTTTTTTACATTGATGTTGGAACAATAATGGTGTATGACGCATAGTATAAAACATATACTGTATAACATACAGCAAGGAAAGGGGTGGATGAATGAGTACTTTATTGAATTCATTAACGACAGAGCTTAGGAGAGGAACTTTGACGTTAGCTGTTTTAAGTCAATTACGAAAGCCCCAGTACGGATATTCACTTGTTCAATTGTTGGAACAGTCAGGCATTAATATTGATCAAAGTACTTTATATCCATTGCTGCGCCGCTTAGAAAAACAAGAGTTAGTAACAAGTAGTTGGGATACATCTGAGAGCAGACCGCGTAAGTACTATGTTCTAAGTGAATATGGTTTAGAGGTTTTTTTACAGTTAAAAAGGGAATGGATGGACAATTCTAAAAAACTATTAGAAGTGTTAAAAGGGGAGGAAAATGATGAATCTAATTGATATTTATATACAAGAAGTGACTCGAAGACTGCCTGAAAACAGTCGTGAAGATATTGCTCTCGAGTTAAGATCAACCATTGAAGATATGTTACTTGACGATTACAGTGAAGAAAATATAAAAGCGGTCCTTGAAACATTAGGGAATCCCTCTATATTAGCTAGTAAATACCGCGATCGACCCATGCATCTTATCGGTCCTCACTATTTTGAGACATATGTTACGTTATTAAAAATGATTTTACCGATTGCTGCTACTATTTCTTTAATCTCAATCATTGCCGAATATTTTATAGGGTATCGCGGCGAAGAAGCAGTAATAAATATAGTTTTAGATATTATTAGTTTTGGTATATGGAAAATCATTGAAGTAGGTATGCAAGTCTTTTTCTGGCTTACACTTGTTTTCGCGCTTATAGAACGAGTCGATCATTCAAAAGGAAGTCACCCATTTACAACAAGGTTTACCAAATGGACTGCGGATAATTTGAAAAATATATCTTATATTCCCAAGAAAAAAGCCATTACGAAGTGTGAAGTATTTGGAAGCTTATTATGGACTGCTATTTGGGCAACCGTTTATTTTTACGCAAATCATCTTGTAGGTATATATCGAGGTAGTAAACAAGGACTTGATTTTGTGGCTCCAGCTATTAATCAAGATGTATTGCTTCAGTATTGGCCAATCGTTCTTGTAGTGATCGGTTTGGAAATAGCATTGTCTATTTATAAATTAATCAAGAGACAATGGACAAAAGGAATAGCAATATTTAATACAGCTTTCCAGCTTATTGGAACCATTGTATTCATAGTGATAATAACGAATCCAAATGTAATGAACCCAGATTTTATTACGTATACAGCTAATTTATTCACCATTACTACTAAACAACTTGAATCATGGATAGTTGGCGGTGGAATTTTCATCTTTATGCTATCTGCAGCAATCAGTGTATTTGATGGTATCCGCAGGGCTAAAGTTCATTAATAAAGTGAAACTTTAATCAGTGGGGTTTTTCTCCATCCCCACTGATTATTAGCCCTCACCAATCGGGCTTTTACGGGTAGTTTATCTCCCAGCTAACTTCTTTAGAAAAGCGGAAGCGGCTCGCTCAGAATCGCAGGACGTTGGAGCACCCGACAGAGAGGCGCTTTTTGCCTCGTCCGAAGGGGCGAAACGACCGGAGATTCTAGCCACTAGAGCTGGACAATGCTTTCGCCGAATTTTGAGGTGGGAGTATTACTGCCCTAGAATAGCGGGATAAATGAAAAGAAAACCATTATGTATATATCACCAGTAAACATAATGGTGTTTATCAAAAGACAACTATAACAAAAAGAACAGCTGTTTACTCCTAGACAGCTGTTCTTCTGGCTCCACCAAATAGCAAGAAGCATTGAGTATTATTCTTGAGTGTCTTCGTCATTTTTATACTCTAAAATATCTCCAGGCTGACATTCTAAAGCTTTACAAATCGCCTCTAATGTGGAGAAGCGAATCGCTTTTGCCTTTCCGTTCTTCAATATAGAAAGATTCGCCATGGTAATTCCAACCTTCTCCGAAAGTTCTGTGACGCTCATTTTCCTTTTAGCCAACATTACATCAAGATTGATTATTATTGCCATATTATCACCTCAGATCGTTAAATCATTTTCTGATTTAATATCAATAGCTTCTTGTAAAAGCCTTTGAAGAACAGCTGCAAAGGTTGCAATGACACTTGAAGCAAACGTACCTATTAACCCCAACATAATAATACCTGCTCTGTCACCCTCAATAAAGAAAATGACAAATAGAATCCCTAATACAATGAAGATACTGATTATGATTGCACAGTATTTTATATACTTCAAAGCCCTTACAGATAATTCCGAGAAAGCTTTGTGTTTATCTATATAGATTAATAGTTTAAATGCTTGATATAACGCAATAAAAAGTGGAATAGACAATACATATGTACATACTAAAAATGGATATTGTAAGTACGAAGTCTCTGGATTCGCTGACGCATCTCTACTGGCTATCTCAGGTACGGCAAATATACACAAAGCAAGTACTGCGATGCCAATAATAAGAAGGACTACCTTTAAGAAAGTTGTCGATCCTCGTTTCATAATAACACCTCATTTGTTCGTTAATTAATTTATTGATTTCAATTTAACACACGATTTATCGTTTTACAATAAAACATTGTTGTTTTTCATCTCTTTTTTATTGTTAACAATTAACTTTTTTTATTCTATACAAAGATAAAAAGCATTTCTTCTTACAAAGAAATGCTCTATAACTTTAAACTGTAGATTTGAAATGAAGTCGAGAAGTTTGTAAAAAAGTTTGTCTTTTTTCAACTTTGGTCTCTACTTATTCTTATACCAATCTAACATTCGCTCTGCATCTTCTAAGCGCGTATGCTCTAATTTATAATTTGTGGATGCACTAGAGAAAGTATAGGAACATAAATGAGCTCCCCGCTGAAAATAAGACTGCGTTTTCTCTATTGACTGTACATGTCTTCTTCTCACTAAACCTGTATATTTAGCAATATTACGATACACCATCGTTAACTGCTCCCCTTCTACTCTATAGCCACCTACACGGAACGTTGCATATCCGAGTGACAAAAGTAATACAAACAAGGGTAACAGTGTCCAAATCATAAAGTATTTTTCAAAATATATACTTGCGCCTGTAATCGGAACTGCTAATATACAAAAGAAAATAAAACTCTCTAACAAATAGCGGCGCAGTGCCGTTTTTGGCAAGGCTGTAACAGTCGGATTTAGTTCATATGGCAACTGTAAATGTGCAAGCAATTCTGCAACTCGGTCCTTCCGAATGACTGGATGCAAGATAACATTTTCCTCACCTTTTTCATGATTTTGAATCACTTCTACATGAACAGAGCAGTAGCCAAATGGTTGACGGAATATCCCTTCTTTTATCGTAATCCCTTGAATGCGGTGCAGCTTTAACACAAGTTCTTTTCTTTCAAGAAGTCCTTGTGAAATGCGAATTTCATCACTTTTACGATGAACGGTAAAGTTCGCATGCTTTAAGGCGTACCCAATCGTTGATACGATCCAAGAAACAACAAGCAAGATCGCAACCATATAAATCCACCCATACACATCATTATCCATCACATATGTTTCTACCCTTTTTTCAATCCATTTTGGGATATATTCATCTACTTGGGAATAAACAAAAAACAATAGAGAAAATAACAAGCCAAATTGACCGGATGTAACGGATGCTAATAAAATCTCTTTCCAAGTCAGCTTATATTCCGTTTTATTTTCCTCTTCCAAACTAATATTTGAAGAACCCTCTTGCATTTCCACAGGTTCCTCTGAAGATTCATTTAACATTGCAATTAATGCTTTTGCTTCATCAGCCGTAATACCAGCTAAGCTAACCTCGGGCTCACCACCACCGCCAGCTGTTTCAATTTTGAGCTTCGTTAAACCTAATATTTGATATAACATACTTGAACTTGTATTAATCGTCTGTACACGTTCTTTATTCAAGTAACTTTCTTTTTTCACAAATAGTCCTTGTTTAATGTGTAATACATTATTTTCTATCCAATATACTTTATAGTACCAGCCAACAATAACAGAGACGACTGAAATTCCTAAAAAACCTAAAGGTACCAAATACCAAAACGGAAACTTTCCTTTTAGACTAAAAAGAAAAATAATGAATGGTATAAAGTCTGTTATCTTTAATTCCAATAACATGGTGATGGGATGCTGCCTCTTATACATCCTCATCACTCACCTTCGCAAGTTCTCCAATTTGTCGCTTCAATTGTTCTGCTTCTCTCATCTTTAAACCTGGAATACTATGAGATGTAGCGGCAGTTGAAATTTGTAATTCTGCTAAATCGTATTTCCTCATAATTGGACCTTGCTCAATTGTAACGTGTTGCACACGAATCATCGGAACTAATACACGTTTAACCGTAAACATTCCGTGTTGAACCTCTAATTCTTCTTCATTTAAGCGATAGCTGTAATAACGCTGACGTAATTTCGGAAATATAAAGTAGTCAAACGGTGTATACACAACCGTCAACCCAATAAGTACATAAAAAAGCCACTCCCACCAATTAAACTTAATCATGAAAAAGAGATAAGCTAGGATGACTAACACACTTATGCCCAGTTCAATTAAAACTCGAGTTTGCCAAACTTTGACCATATCGGGATGAATTTCTTTTTCCAATGGCTGCATTTTATCACTCCAAATCTAGAAATCTAATATATATAAATTCTCGTATTATATATTCTATAAGATTTTACAAAAAATAGAAATATTTTAATGATTCTTCTTTTCTTCCTCTTTCTTCTCCGGAATGAAATAACCGAACCAAATAAACCAAATGAGGCTAATCAATGCCGTCCATTCCTTTTCACCTTGAAATGCATCGATTACGTTCGGAAATTTATAAACTCCAATAAACCCGAGGAAACCGAGCCACCAGTCTTTTCGAAATTTCATATTTTCCTCTCCTCTCTACCAACTACTTCATTCGATACATCTGATTTTTCAACACATCAGTCGCGGCTATGAAAACAAGAAGAGACCTCCACTCATTTTCTCCTTCTGTTCTCACTCGGCATGGGGCGAAAAAAGACCCTGACCGCTTCTATCCATGATCGGACGCTCCCTTCCACCCAAAAAGAGTGGTTTTATGTCGTTTTTTCAATTTGTTCTTATCTGCTTACTCGCACACTCTTTACACTTTCAATCCATATGTCTTTATAATTTAATTTGAATCCCATCAACATCGAATTACTCATATTATCAATAACTAACGCTAACATGTGGGCCTTCTCTTCCGTTTTTTCTTGTGAAACAACACCTAAGTCTGCGCCTTTCTTTAATAAATCTGCGAAACCATTTAAGAAATCTTCCTGCACTTCAAATAACCTCTTCTGATACTTTTCATTTCGTACTGCTGTCAAAATGAATTCATTTAGTACGCGAAGTGCCCCCGGGTCTTCTTCATATTCTGATAACATACGCAGACCATCTTCTATTAATCGCTCTTCAAAATTCTCCTTTTTGTACTGCTCTTTTGCAAAGTACGCTGAAAAATAATAATCCGCAAAGATTTCTTCAAATAAAAAATCAATTAACGCTTCTTTAGATGAGAAGTGATAATAAATAGCTGGCTTTGATATTCCAACCTCTTTTGCAATCATAGATAGACTCATCTTTTCAATACCATGCTCTGCCATCAATTTGAAAGCCGCTTCTACTATATTTTTTGATGTTTGCATATTTTTTGTCATATGTACTCCTTTTTTACTTAACGGTCGGTAAGTAAATTATAAAATAAAAAAATATAATTTGCAAAGAAAGAAAAGCTTCCACAAAATGTGAAAGCTTTTCTTCAAATAGATATATTCATTTCGATTTGCAGACATGTGAGTCGCTGCTATGAAAACAAAACTAGATTTCCACTCATTTTCCCCTTTTGTTTTCACACGGCATGGAGCTAAGAAAGCACTGACCGCTTCTATCCACGATCGGACGCTCTCTCCCACCTACAAAAAAGGTTTTCTATCGTTTTTCAATTTGAATTTATATAGATACTCCCTTTTGCTGAAGCAACCGCAAACGATAACAATTCATCGTCACTTCTCCGAGCCGTTGCAACAATTGATAATTCGCATATGCTCCAACTGGCGCTCCAATCACTGGTACAAGCTGGAGCATCTTTGCTAAATCGATATAATCACGATATTCCTGCTGAAATTTCTCCCAGTCAATATGATTTTCTTTCTGCGTATCCCACGTTTCAATTGCTTTCCATATTTCTTTTCGATGATCATCACTTGAGAAAGCAAGCTGAAATACATGAAGAATAAAGAAACGCTCTTCTTCTTTGCTCGTATCAAATCCATAAACAGTCGCTGCATCAAATAAAAATTTAATTTTAATGCTGAGTAAGAGCGGAAAATCTGCAAGTCCTAAGAGAAAGCCACCCGCTCCTGTTCCGGCACCTTCTGCTGCCGCAACCTTTTTATACTCATCCATTTTCTTTAACACTTCTTCATCTCTTCGCTGCAGTGACCAAGCTGTTTCTTTTAACTTCGGTTTTATAAAATGAGATCCTGCACTAATACCTTGCACCATCTTTTTTATGGTTTCTGTTAATACATTTTGCACTTTTTCTGGGATTAGCTGTTGCACTTTCGTTTGTACCTTTTTCGAAAACCTGGTCATCATAGAAGAATCTTTCATGATTGTATTTTTCCATTGCTGCAATTCTTTTATGACTTTCTCTTCATATTCAGTCATAGGTTCATTCCTTTCAGCTTAAACGCTCGATGCGCTTTGCACCGTATTGATAAACAAAACCAACACTAAAAGCTATGCTAGCCGCGAATAAAATACAAGTCATGATGATATCTTTTGTTGCCAAAACAAATATGATTGTAAATACAATACTGCCTATACATAGAATTGCATTTAACAGGCGAAGAAAATCCTTTTTCTTTTCTTCTACGGTCACTGGATATAAATCAAGCCATAGTTTTAAACGATGGTGTTTCCAAAGGCTTAATAACTGATAACCAATTAAGTATAAAAACACAATACTTACAATAAAACGACCATATAAAAATGGTATAAAGTAAAGAATGACCCCGCCAATGGCAAGTAAACGAATATATAAACCAAAATAGTTACCCGATCTTAAAAATGTACGAGTATATAGATATAAATATGTACGTTTTTCACCAATCATGGAAAGTACAAAATCAAGCCATTTCCGGCGTGACACCCGTTCCTTTAACGCCGGTACATCGACAAACATGTTCGCAATGCGGTACAGGAGCATCATTTTCTTGCCTTCTTCTGCAATTAAGTATTCCCAGTTTAACGGTTTTCCTTTTACCTTTTGATACATGAATGCAAGGTATATAACCATTACAAATAGAATTACTCCTATGTAAATCACCGAAGTGCGCTCTACAAGGAAGTAGACAAATAATCCGTTACATATAAAGCGAATGAACCAATCCGCGCGCTGCATACTTTGATCTGTTAAAAATGATTTTTCCCATGCTACAAATAAATTCCATGCTTTTACTAAAATAAGCGCGGCCACAATCCATATGTAAGTCCCTCCTGTTTGCTTCATTTGCTGGAAATATAGTGGAGCAAGTGCGGCCGCTGCAATTGCTATCACATACAGCTGAATCATAAACGTAAAGAGAAACGCTTTTGTAAAATACGGCTTTAATTTCTCTTCAACTGGAAGCAAATACACAAGATCTGCTTCTTTTAATAACGTTTGGATGGATCCTGCTGTTAATACAAGTCCAAGTAAAACCGCCATAACAAGCGCGGCCGGAAATGAAGGAGTCAATGTTTGTAACCATTGCTGGTAATAATACGCACCGGCTCCAATAATAAATACGAAAATAAATTTTAAATGATCGTTAAAAACATATTTACTATATGTACGAACTTCTTTTAAAAAATGCCTGAATCGTTCTTTCCACAATGCTCTGCTATTCATAATCTTCTTCCTTTGTTAATGCAATATAGATATCATCTAGCGTCGCTCCAGGCATATTAAATTGCGACTGCAACTCAGATAGTGTTCCCTTCGCCCGAACTTCACCTTGATGTAAAATAATGAAGGAATCACAGTAACGCTCTGCTGTCGCTAAAATATGGGTACTCATTAAAATACCGGCGCCACTCTTTTTCATTTTGTTCATCATTTGCAGTAGTGATTGAATCGCTAGCGGATCGAGTCCAACGAAAGGTTCATCCACAATATAAAGTGATGGTTCAACAAGAAACGCACTCATAATCATCACTTTCTGTTTCATCCCTTTTGAAAAATGAGCTGGGAACCATTTTAAACGATTTGTCATTCGAAATTCCTTTAACAGCTGCTGCACACGTTCTTCATATTGTTTCTCATCTACACCATACGCCATCGCTGTTAACTTTAAATGTTCTTCTAGAGTTAACTCATCATATAATACAGGTGTTTCCGGAATAAATGAAAAGCTAGAGCGATACGCTGTCATATCTTCTCGAATTGTTTTTCCGTTAATTGTTACAGTACCTTTTTTTGGTTCCATTAAACCGATAATATGTTTAATCGTTGTACTTTTACCTGCTCCATTTAAACCGATTAAGCCAACAAGCTCACCCTTATTAACAGAAAATGAAACATCTTGCAGCACCGGCCGCTTCGTATATCCTCCTGTGACATTTTCCACACGTAATAACTGTCCCATATGACACCACTTTCTTCGTTATATTCATCCGCTTGTATAAGCGTATCTTTTATTAAAATGTATATATTCATCTTACCAAAAAATAAAAGATACTACATAGTACCGAATTTCTTCAAAAAAAAAATAATTTCTTTACATATCTTTTACACAACGGGACATCATAATTAGTGAAGAAGGAACAAATTGAAAAAGCAACCACCAAATTGATGAATACAACTAAGTAAAATCATCATGAAATGGGGTGTCCATAATGGACAAAGAAAATTTACACGAAACCAGATAGTTTGTTTTATTTTAGAAACGGGGTGTCTCGAGGAGAGTATATACTGTTTTATAAAATAAACAATTTCATTTCATAAAGGATTGCAATATCATTTTATTGTAAATGAGGTGTCTACGGCAGAATACTAGCCGAATTACCACACATTCCTAAATAAATGAGGTGTCTGTGAACGGTAGATTAAATTAAATGCTTTTTCAATCCCTCTTCAGAAAACAGGAAGCTGAGTCAGCTTCCTGTTTTTCGTGTTTGTTCTCCTATGTAATTATGGTAAAATACGGCTAAGACCTACTTGAAAGGATGAGAACCATGAATCATACAGCGGATAATTGTATTTTTTGTAAAATCATTGAGGGACAAATTCCTTGCTCAAAAGTATATGAAGATGAACATGTACTTGCATTTCTAGATATTAGCCAAGTGACAAAAGGACATACACTTGTAATTCCAAAAGTGCACAAACAAGATATCTTTGCTTTAACGCCAGAAATTGCATCACATATATTTTCTGTCGTTCCTAAAATCTCAAATGCGATTAAATCTGAATTTAATCCAGTCGGCTTTAACCTATTAAATAACAACGGTGAAAAAGCTGGACAAACTGTATTCCACTTCCACCTTCATTTAATTCCACGCTACGGTGAAAACGATGGTTTTGGTGCTGTCTGGAAATCACACCAAAATGAATATACGACGGAAAATTTACAAAACATCGCAAGTACCATTGCAAATGGTGTAAAATAAGAGTAAGAATACGATTTATCATATGCTGGAACGTAAAATGTACTATAGCAGCATATAAAGTAAGATTGTACATAACAAGCCTACTCCTCCAAAAGACATATACTGCATGGCTTGTTTTTTCACCCAAAATGCTGGAGGATATGATCTTTTTTGTTTTACAAATAACAGTAAATGCATAGCACGTACAAGAAAGAAAAGACTTACGATAAAACAAATGGTTGTCACAAGTTTCACTTTTCTCCCCCCTTGTCTTAAGCATATGCATGTTTTTATACATCATGAATAAGAGCAAAAAAATAAGGAGGTTTCCTTTTATGTCAAAAGCTAAATCCTTTGTAACAGGTGTAATTTGCGGCGGTGCTGTCGCTGGACTAGCCGTTCTTTTTTCCACTCCTTCTTCCGGTAAAGATATGCGGAGTAAACTAAAAGAAAAAGGAAATGATATTAAAAAGACTTTAGCTGATATTACAGCTGATACAAAATTATTAAAACGTCAAATTGTTGAAACAGCTTCAGAAGGTAAAGAAGTTTTTCAAGAATTGAAAGATGATATGCAAGATACACTTTCCACATGGAAACAAGATATTTCTCAAAACAAACGTCATATTGAACAAGAAATTTTAGACATTCAAAAATCAATTGAAAAATTGCAACAAACAGTTCCAGAAAAAGCGTAAACAATGTTCCATTCTTAGTTTTTGCATATAACAAATATTTTTTATAAATATTTCTCTTATCGCGACATATCACATAGATATGTCGTGTTTTTATGCATTTACAATATATGTTATCCTCTACTACGTGGGGATAACATATATAGTTATGACATCTAAAACGCTTCCACAATTATGCATGATCTGTTAAGATTATGATTTTTCCGAAAAATTTTCACAATTCTCACAAAAAGACTTTATTAATTTTTATTTTACTGGCATAATAGATACTAATGAATAAGAATGTAAAAGTGGGTGAGTACATGAAAAGTGGAGAAAAAGATTATTCGGTCAAAGAAGCAATGATTTTCAGCCAACGCATTGCTCAATTATCGAAGGCATTATGGAAATGTGTAGAAAAAGATTGGCAACAGTGGATCAAACCATATGATCTAAACATTAATGAGCACCATATTTTATCCATTGCTTATCATTTAAAAGGGGCTTCTATTTCTGAGATTGCAAAGTTTGGCGTGATGCACGTATCAACGGCATTTAACTTTTCGAAAAAACTTGAAGAGCGCGGCTATCTTGTATTCTCAAAAAAAGAAGATGATAAGCGAAATACGTATATTGAAATTACACCAAAAGGGGAAGAATTGCTGCTGCAATTAATGGAGGAGTATGACCCTGAAAATAATTCTGTCTTTAATGGCGCTCTTGCTCTTCGCAATTTTTATGGTAAGTTCCCAGAAAATATCGAATTAATCGCGATTTTAAGAAATATTTATGGACAAGATTTTATCGATATTTTTGAGAAATCACTAGAAAATATTGAGGAAAATTTTACGGAACACGATCAAAAATTAGTAAAAAAATAATACCGATTATTTTTTCGTTGTTATGCGTAAAAATTCTTGCATAATTGGCTGAAATAAGCCTTGTTTATGTAGCGCTTCTGCAGTCTCGTTTACTTCGAGCTGATGTGGAAGCGCTTTTTCAAATTGCTCTAAAAGAGCATCAAACAAAAGTAAGCCTTCTTGCTTTTCTGCTATGTATTGTTTGTTCAACTGTTCACATAAAGCTAATATACGTTCTATGTCTTTTTTTCGAGCTTTTTTCTTTATAATTAAAGAATAAAATGGACACTTATCTTCGTCGATCATTTGAAAAAGTAATTCTACATAATATTCCGCTTGCTCTAGTCGTTTTACAACGTCCATTTTCTCCCTCACTTTCTAACGCAATGTCTTCTATTTCTGAATTTTATAACACGAACAAAATATCGTATGATACAATATATAAAAGTATATGTATTTTGGCCAAAAGGAGGTATCTCCTCGTGACTCTTATAGAAATTGTTTTTGTCACATTTGCACTTATTGTTCTATTCTACACGAATTTCTTGACTCATACACTGTGTGAGCGGAAACAACTATCCGAGAGACGCCAAACGAGCGCTTTTCGAGTCATTAATGTATGTATTACGATTCTATTAATTTCTAGTTATATAGAAATTATATTTCATGGAAAGTGAGGAAGGGAAGCCCCTTCCTCACTTTTTTCCTCTATAAACAAATTATACCTATTATAACTAATAAAATAAACAGTACAAGCAATAAAATAATAAGTGATGAATTCATTCGCCCATCTCATCCCTTCTCCTCTTTTCTATATAAATACAGATTGAAAGACCGACATAAAACCATTCCTTTTAGGTGGAAGAGAAAATCCGCTCATGGATAGAAGCGGTCAGTACCCTTTTAAGCCCCATACCATGCGAAAACAGAAGGAAAAAATGAGAGGAAGTCTCCTTCTATTCTTCATAGCCGCAATTTATATGTTGAAAAATCAAATTGGATATATATATATGCACATTCGCCTAATATGGTACTCTCTCTTTAATCTGACAATCTTTATAAACAAATCGGCAATTTTTCTTTATCAATAGGAAAAGACGTCGAAATATGATATATTAAATTTTGTACATATTGCTTATACTAAAGAATAAAATTACCTTCAGCTAAATTTTATCCTCAGCCTCGGTAAGCCCTGTTAAGCAGGCTTTTCACTTTATAAGAAAAGCGTCGGGCTTTTACGGACAGTTGTCCCCTACCTATCTTCCTTGCTTCTCTCTGAATCTTGAGATGGGGACTTACTGCCCGAGAATAGCGGGATAAATTAAAAATACATAATAGTAGGAGTGTTTATTGAATGAAGAAAGCTATGCTTGCCTTAGCAGCAACAAGTGTAATTGCCTTATCAGCATGTGGATCAGCTGATAAAATCGTAACATCTAAAGCTGGTGACATAACAAAAGATGAGCTTTATACAGCATTGAAACAACAAGGTGGTAAACAAGTTTTACGTAACATGGTTGTAGAGGAAGTATTTATTAAAAACTATAAAGTAGATGACAAAGAAGTCGATAAAAAATACGATGAATTCAAAAAACAATACGGCGATCAATTCGACACTCTATTAAAGCAACAAGGTATTAAAGAAGAAACATTAAAAAATAGCGTTCGTGCTCAATTAGCTCAAGAAAAAGCTGTTGAAAAATCAATTAGTGATGATGAAGCGAAAAAGAGTTACCGTGATAAAAAAGTATTCGCAAAACATATTCTTGTAAAAGAAGAAGAAACTGCGAAGAAAGTAAAAGAAGAACTTGCTCAAGGCAAATCTTTTGAAGACTTAGCGAAGCAATACTCTGAAGATCCAGGATCAAAAGAAAAAGGTGGAGACCTTGGTGAATTAAAACCAGGTACTCTTGTAAAAGAGTTTGAAGATGCTGCTTTCAAACTGAAAAAAGATGAGATAAGTGAGCCTGTAAAATCTAACTTTGGTTACCACATCATTAAAGTTACAGACATTAAAGATGCAAAACCATTTGATGAAGAGAAAAAAGAAATTAAGAAAGAAATTGCTCAGCAAAAATTACAGGACGCTCAATTCCTTAATGACTTCCAAAACAAAGAAGTGAAAAAAGCTGACGTGAAAATTGAAGATAAAGACTTAAAAGATATCTTTGAAACTCCAAAAGCAGAAAATGAAACAAAATAATTCATAACAAATAAGCTGTCAGGTCTTTCCTGACAGCTTATTTTAGTTTCTTACAAAGGCATCATGTATTTTCTATGCAAGAGGATATTCTTTGAATATTATACAAGCTGAAAAAGCGCCTAAAGGTTCTCTCTTCCCTTTAGGCGCTTTTTACTGTTGATTTGTTTATGCTAATGCTGCTGCTTGCTCCTGCTGATCTACAGGTACTACAGCGTCCTGTAATGCTTTCTCTAATTCAGCTGTGTATTTCATTTGTTCTTCTTTACTCCAGCCTAATTTCGCTGCCATATACGCAATTACGTTTTCTTTCCAATCGTATACCCAGTGAATGTTGAAGAATACAGCCCCTCTGCGGCGTACGAAGAAGTCAACAGGTTTTGCTGTCATTTCATAGTCCATTGCGTATACAAGCGGTACAAGCACGTCTAACGGCATGTTATACTCTTTTGCATCTGCTTTTAGCCCTTTTGCTAAGTTAAAGAGAATATCAACGTTAGAGCCATAGAATTTCGCAAACTCTTCCGCTTGTTTTGCTGTTAAACCATATTTTGTTCCCTCTTGCGCTTTTTTCGCAACGAATGTTGGGAATTGTTTTGATCCACTTACATGACCGCCTGAAATTGGCATATGTTTCGTTTCACTTTTCGGATACGCACTATGTCCTTCTTTTTGTAATAGAGATGTTACATAATCAACTACCATTTCTGCCATTTTGCGATATCCTGTTAATTTCCCACCAGCAATTGTAATTAAACCAGATTCAGAAGTCCAAATTTCATCTTTACGAGAAATTTCAGATGCACTCTTTCCTTCTTCGTAAATTAATGGACGTACACCAGCCCAGCTTGATTCAATATCTTTTTCTGTAATCTTCACAGTTGGGAACATATAGTTGATCGCATTAATGATGTAAGTGCGATCTTCTGTTGTCATTTGTGGTACTGCCGCATCTTTATCATAGAACGTATCTGTTGTACCTACATATGTTTTCCCTCCGCGCGGAATCGCAAAGACCATACGGCCATCTGGTGTATCAAAATAGATTGCTTGCCCAAGTGGGAAACGTTTTTGATCAATTACTAAGTGAACACCTTTTGATAATTGTAGTACTTTCCCTTTTTTCGAGTTATCTTTTTCACGAAGTGTATCTACCCAAGGTCCAGCTGCATTTACAATTTTCTTACCGTATACTTCATATACTTCTCCATCTAATAAATCAATAACGCGTACACCGCATACTTTTCCATCTTTATATAAGAAACCGTCTACTTTTGCATAGTTAACTGCTTTTGCGCCGTGTTCGATTGCTTCTTTCATAACTTCGATTGTTAAACGAGCATCATCTGTACGATACTCTACGTAGTAACCGCCGCCTTTTAATCCTTCTTGCTTCACAAGCGGTTCTTTTTTCATTGTTTCTTCACGATTAAACATCTTTCTGCGTTCGCTTCGTTTTACCCCTGCTAGGAAGTCGTATACACGAAGACCAATTGATGTACTGAATGAACCAAATGTACCACCTTTATGGAATGGAAGTAACATCCACTCTGGTGTTGTTACATGGGGACCGTTCTCATATACGATCGCACGCTCTTTCCCAACCTCTGCTACCATCTTCACTTCAAGTTGTTTTAAATAACGTAAACCACCGTGTACAAGCTTCGTTGAACGACTTGATGTACCTGCTGCAAAGTCTTGCATTTCAAACACAATTGTTGATAAACCACGTGTTGCCCCATCTAATGCAATACCAGAACCAGTAATACCTCCACCAATTACGATCACATCTAACTCTTGTTTATTTACTCCGTTTAATACGTCTTTACGTTGTTTACTTGAAAATTTCATGGTAATTCCTCCCTTTGATACGAAAAAAGAGACCACAAACATCACTATAGAAATCGCTTCTATAGCGTGTTGTGGTCTCTCCATATCTCCTACCGAATTATTAACTTATCATCATTATAACACTGTTTATGATTATTTAAAAGCTTTTGTTGCTTCAATTGCCTTTTTCCAACCAGCATATAGCTCTTCACTTGTTTCCGTTTCCATTGCTGGTGTAAAGCTTTTATCCATATTCCACTGCGCCTTAATTTCTTCTTGGTTTTCCCAATATCCAACTGCAAGACCTGCTAAATATGCTGCTCCTAAAGCTGTTGTTTCATTTACTTCTGGACGCTCTACTGGCACATCTAACATATCGCTTTGGAACTGCATTAAGAAGTTGTTCTTAACTGCTCCGCCATCAACGCGTAATGTTTTCAGTTTAATACCTGAATCTGCTTCCATTGCGCATAGTACATCTTTCGTTTGGTATGCTAATGACTCTAGCGTTGCACGAATAAAGTGTTCTTTCGTTGTACCGCGAGTTACACCAAATACAGCTCCGCGTACTTCACTATCCCAATATGGTGTTCCAAGTCCTACGAACGCTGGAACAACGTAAACGCCATCTGTTGATTCAACGCGAGATGCGTATTCTTCGCTCTCACTCGCATCTTTAAACATGCGCATTCCGTCACGTAGCCATTGAATTGCAGATCCTGCTACGAAAATACTTCCTTCTAATGCATATTCAACTTTACCATTTAAACCCCATGCAATTGTTGTTAATAAACCATGTTCAGAAGCAACTGCTTTTTCACCAGTATTCATTAACATGAAGCAACCAGTTCCGTATGTGTTCTTCGCCATACCTTCCCCGAAGCAAGCTTGTCCAAATAACGCTGCTTGTTGGTCACCAGCCACACCTGCAATCGGTATGTTTTGGTTAAAGAAATGGTAATCAACTGTATGACCATATACTTCAGAAGATTGACGTACTTCTGGAAGCATGCTTTTTGGCACTGTTAACATTTCTAGAAGCTCATCATCCCACTGTAAATCATGAATATTAAACATTAATGTACGTGATGCATTTGAATAGTCTGTTACGTGCGCTTTACCACCAGACAATTTCCATACAAGCCATGTATCAATTGTTCCGAATAATAATTCGCCGCGTTCTGCTTTTTCTCTTGCACCTTCAACGTTATCTAAAATCCATTTCACTTTCGTACCAGAGAAGTATGCGTCAATTAAAAGACCTGTTTTTTCACGAACCATTTCACTATAGCCTTTTTCTTTTAATTCATCGCAAATTTCAGCTGTTTGACGAGATTGCCATACGATTGCGTTATAAACTGGCTTACCAGTTTCTTTATCCCATACAACTGCTGTTTCACGTTGGTTTGTAATCCCGATACCAGCGATTTGCTCTGGTTTTACATCCGCTTCACTTAAGCAAGTTGCAATAACAGCTAGAATAGATCCCCAAATTTCTTGTGCGTTATGTTCTACCCAACCTGGCTTTGGAAAATGTTGTGTAAATTCTTTTTGAGCTACATGAACAATTTTACCTTCTTTATTAAAAAGAATGGCGCGTGAACTTGTAGTTCCTTGGTCTAATGAAAGAATATATTTTTTCATATTCGGTTCCCCCTTATGCTACTTTTCTACTATTTGTATCGTTTCCGCTCTTTTTGCTTGTCATATAGGAGATTGCTAGTACAATCACAGTTGCAATTATCACATAAATAAGTGCTGCATTTTGTTTTCCTTCAAATACAACTTGATGGAATAAACCTGCAAGTGATCCGCCTAAAATCGGTCCTACAACCGGTATCCATGCATACTTCCAATTTGATCCGCCCTTCCCTGCAATCGGAAGAAAGAAGTGTGCAATACGTGGACCTAAATCACGAGCTGGATTAATTGCATATCCTGTTGTCCCACCTAATGATAAACCAATACTTACAATTAAGAAACCTACGATAAATGGATTTAAACCATCTGCAAATTTATTTGCACCAATTGCTAATATACCAAATACTAAAACGAATGTTCCAATCATTTCACTTAAAAGGTTTGCAAATGTATTCGGAATTGCTGGTCCTGTTGCAAAAACACCTAATTTTGCAGATGGATCTTCTGTTTCTTTCCAATGAGGTAAGTAATGTAAATATACGATAATTGCACCGATGATTGCCCCAATCATTTGCGCTACAATATAACCTGGTACATCGCTCCATGGGAACGCTCCCTTAAATGCTAGTCCAATTGTTAAAGCTGGATTTAAATGTGCTCCACTAATTGATCCAACTGCATATGCTGCGATGGCAACGGCTAAGCCCCATCCCATCGTAATTACGATCCAACCTGAATCCTTTGCAAACGACTTCTTTAAACTTACACCAGCACAAACGCCGCCACCAAGAACGATTAACAACGCTGTCCCTATTAACTCACCTAAAAATGCTGACATAAAATCCCTCCACAATCAGTTTAAACGCTTTCAATGTGATAGAGATAAAATGAATGGCCATTCGTTTTTTTCAAAAGAAAAAGACCCACAGCTAGCACGTTTCTATATAATAATATAGAAACAATGAAATGTGGATCTCTACTTTTCTCCGTCACGTTTATTAACTTGTCTATAATGTTAACCTCAAATGAAAGCGGTGTCAACAGAATTCTTTCACATTTTTGTCACTTTTTTTGGTAATGTTTCCAGAGTTCTTTTTTCGATGTTGTAATCGCTGTCGCACCAGCTGCTAACGCTCTTTCTACATCCTCAACTGTACGAATAAAACCACCTGCTAAAATCGGTACACCCGTCCGTTCTTTCACTTCGGCAATCACACCTGTTAAAGCGCCTGGAAGCACTTCAATATAATCAGGTTTTGTCTTCTCTAAAAGATTACAACTTTTCTCCATTGCACTAGAATCAATTAAAAAGATACGTTGAATTGCAACAACACCCTTTTGCTTCGCCTTCATAATGACACTTGCCTTTGTTGACAATAACCCGTATGGCTTAAACTCTTGGCATAAAAACTCTGTCGCATGACCATCACTTTGCAAACCATGAATAAGATCAACATGTAAGAACACTTTTTTACAATGCTGCTTCGCAAGTGCGACCACACTCTTCAATTGACCGATATGAATATCTAAAATAACGATATACTCATACGAACTATGTAGTAACTTTTCTAAGTCTTTTATTTGCCGAACAGCTGGCAAAATCTTTTGTTCATGAAATTCCATTCAAAAAGTCCCCTTCTTTACGTCATCCTACCCTTTATAGTACACAATTTAGGCAAAAAGAACAGCTAGTAAGAGAAATTTTTAGTTCTCTTCACTGTCGCGCCTTGCCGAACGGTCGATATATTTGAAAAATCGCCGATATAAATAAAAAAGGTGAATAACCGACTCGTTATTCACCCCTTACCCCAATTAAAGAAGTACAGAATCCTTATCACTTTCTTGATTACGTCTCTCACGCTCTTCTTCTAAACGCTTCATATATACTTCGCCTTCTTTTTCAATAAACTCATTATCCATCTCTTGCTCTTGTTTAGAAGTGTATAACACCATATAACCGCTCACAACAATACCGATAATAACGAGATACACCCACCATGGCAAAGTTTCCAATTGATTCCCTTCCTTTCCTAAGACAAGCCTTGTTAGTTTCACTGTATGAGAGGAAGGACAAGATTATGACTCTTTTCCATTCATTCTTTTTCCCATCATAAAAGCAGTACCCATTCAGAGTACTGCTCTTAGTTTCATCTTATTCTATCGATGAATCCAAACTGCACCTGCAGAATTGTCTTCAGCTTGTCCTACTACTTCGAACTTTAATCCTAGTTTCGGCAACTTACGTCCTGCATCTGGAATGATGCTGTTTATATACTGCTTAGAATCATCAAATTTCGCAACCCCTGGTAACCCTTTATAATCAAAGATACCGCGCGTTGGTGAATCAACTTTCCATGCTGGCGTTTGATCAAATGAGAACGCAGCATCTGCAATTTGGTAACGCGTACTGCTCTTCACAGTTGGTTGTCCGTTTAATGTCCCTACGATTGCCTCTGGATGAGAATCTACTACGCCCAAGAATCCTTCACCCGGATGAACTCCTACCCAGTTATCTGTAAAGCTTTGATCCGCATACCATACAACCATTCCTGTATTAAATACTGGGCCACGTGCATTTTTTAACGCCATGTCAGAACCAGCATAATTTCTCCACTCTAAATAGTAGTTATGTTTTTTCTGTTCAAATCCGTTAGATACAGTAAATCCTTTTAACGTCATTGCTGATTGTCCTTCTGCATCATCAGAAAAAGCAACTTTACCATCTACAGTTAAAACTGCATTGTCTAAAGCAAACCCTTTGTAAGCTACTGCAATATCTGTTACATATTCAAACTGTAGTTTTACTTTCTTCCCTTTGAATTGACTTAAATCATACGACTTATCAACCCAATTACCATCTGTTGTATCCATACCGCCTTTTACATCTTTTTCGCCAATTCTATCAATGCGCACTTTCGTTCCATCTTCTGTAACCGCATTTACTTCAAGGAAATCATACTTCGCTTCAAGCTCATAGAATGCCTTGTAATCAAACTTAGCACTCTCAGCTTTCGTTAAATCAAATACTGGTGTCTCAAGTGTTGTATGCATGTCATTCCCTTTTGTACTGTAATAAAACTTCTTACCAAATGCTGATTCAATATTTTTAATATCTTTGTCCGGCAAGTTAACGCGAACAATTCCTGGTCGTTTTGACTTTGTAACACTTTGGTCTATATATGTTGCAGCACCGATTCCATTGCGAAGTTTATCATAATCTACCTCAACGATATTCGCCCAATTTCCGCCCATATTCTTTTTGAAAAACTCTTTATTTTGTGGTGAGAAACTTGTTGGCTCTGTTCCTGCAATTTTTCCAGCCCAGCTACCGCCGCTCATAAGAGACCATGATTCAACTGGTTCACCTTGCCCTGTATACTTTGTATCGTACTCATCTGGTAAACCTAAATCATGACCATATTCATGGGCGAACACACCAACAGCTCCGTCTTCAGGCTCGATTGTATAATCATATGCAGCCATCTTTCCGCCCCAATTCGAAACAGAGGATTTTGTTCCATCAATTGCATATGGTTTTGATCCAAGTTTTGAACGATGAGACCAAATCGCATCATCTTTCAATTTACCGCCGCCAGCTTCTTGCCCCACGCCAGCATGTACAACCATTAAATGATCAATAATGCCATCTGGCTCATTTTTATTTCCATCCCCATCTTGATCGTACTGATCAAATTGGTCAAAATCAGCTAAGTTTATCCCTTTTGCTACTGCTGCTTTTAATGCTTCCTTCACAAAATCACGCGGTCCTAAAGGTCCTTTATTATCATGACCAGTGCCCGCATCCGCACCATAATCAGAAGCTTTGCCTGGAACAGTCAACCATTCCGTTACAGTTCCATCAACTGTATAGCTACCACCTGATTGCTCTTCATAATATTGCTTAAATGTATTAATTTTTGATCCATCAAATAGCGTAAATGGTTCATCACCAAATAACATTTTTTGATAATGCTCACGATTAAAGTCATTAGAATACATATATCCTGGCGCTTGATCAACATTATTATGTTTAAAATCACTAAATTCTACGAGTAAAACAAGCACTTTATCTTTTCGAACAGCTCCATTGTACTCTTCTTGCTTCGCTGGTGTAGTAGGTACTTTCCCATTTAATTTCCTAGTATTCAATCCTGAATCTTGTCCAGCCACCGGCCCTACTGTTGGCTGCTGTGCCTGTTCATTTTCCTTCATTTTCGCATCTTTTACTTTTTTCATAAAATCAGAAGCTTCTTGCGTAAGACTATCTTCTGTAATAATTTCTTTCCCAGGGTTTTCCCCTTTCTTTTTCTCAACATACTTTTCAACAGCCTTTGATGTCTCAGCTTGTGATGCAGATTTATCAATGACTCCACGTTGTTTTAGCGCTTCTGCCAAACGCTCCTCCGGTATTAAATGCTCATCAATCGGTAGAGATGATGATGGCGCCCCCGCATATGCTGCATGATTTCCAAATGCAAAAGTACTACTTAATACTGCCGCTGTTGCTAATACTGACAAAGGTTTTAACTTTCCATTCTTTTTCAAAGCATTTCCTCCCTATGTTTGCGAATTATCAGTTTTTTTGTCGATAACAAAATATTATTCGTATTATGATGAATATTCAATATTTTTCAACAAATGAAATGTTGAGAAATATTTTTTGGGGCAGGGTAAAATGCACAATATAGGAAAATCCACAAAGGATTTTTGTTTTTCATCACAACCTTTCTCTTTTTCTCATAAAAAAAGATCCTGCCATGATGGCAGAATCTTTTTTTAACACGCTTCTTAGTTATGGAAAGTTGAGTTATAAAACAAATGATTATGAAATTGATTCGTTTAAAAATAAATTGAATTTCTTTTCTACATTTTTCAGATGAATTAGAGATTGTACTTTTGCAAGCTCTGGTTCTTCTGCTTCAATAGCTAGAAAAATATTTTCATGTTCTTTATAAACAATCTCTCTTTTTCTTTCCAACCCTACGTTTTGCTTGAGGGTAATCTCTAATGCCTTATTGTAAAGAGAAGATAAATTTTCCAGCATAAGAACCATCACTGAATTATGTGTAGCCTGTATAATAGTTCGATGAAATTCAAAATCAGCTTCTCTACCTGTCTTGTCCTTAAAAGTAAAATCGTGTTCCATCCACTTTAACACTTCTCGAATCCGCTCTAATTCATCAGGAGTTCGCCTACATGCAGCAAGGTAAGCCGCCTCTGGTTCTAAGATTTTTCGCATTTCAAATAAATGTCGAATACTCTCTTCATCTGCTTTTTGAATATGAAAATGTTGACTTAAAGAGGTTGGAATTACTTCTTCTACATAGCTCCCTCCACCTTGCTGAGATGAAATAAGGCCCATAGCTCGTAAAACACTTAAAGCCTCCCGAATTGGCATTCGGCTAACACCGAATAATTCAGCTAATTCCATCTCTGTAGGTAGTTTTGAACCTGGTGAAAACTTTCCGTTCTCAATCATCACTAGCAACTCACGAGATATTTTTTGTGAGATTTTCTCTTTTTGTGTCAATTTTTTATCTTCCTTTTTCAATATATTTAGGATAATTATTTAAATATGGCGGCTGCGGAACTTGTTCACTGACAGCTCGGCCAATAGAAATCGAAGCAGTTGCCGCAGGCGAAGGTGCATTTAATACATGAATGGAACGTTGATTAGAATCAATTAAAAAATCATCAACCATGCTTCCATCTTGCATAAGCGCTTGCGCTCTCACACCTGCATGAGTTGGTACGATATCACGCTCAGTTAATTCCGGGATAAGTCGCTGCAAACTACGTAAAAACGCTTGTTTACTGAAAGAACGAATGATCTCATTCATACCTTCCTTCATATTTGGCATCGCCATTTTCCAAAAACCTGAGTACGTCATCACTTCAAAAAAGTCTTTTAGATTAAAATCGGTTTTCTTATAACCTTCTCGTTTAAAGCTAAGCACTGCATTAGGCCCTGCGTGAACCTCACCATTAATCATACGCGTAAAATGAACACCAAGGAACGGAAAATCCGGGTTCGGCACCGGATAAATAAGGTGTTTAACAAGATTTCGTTTCTCTGGTACCAATTCATAATATTCCCCGCGAAATGGTACAATTTTTGCTTTCGTGCGTAATCCACTCATTTCAGCAACTCGGTCACTATGTAATCCAGCACAATTAATAAGAAAATGAGATTGAAATGTACCTTGATTGGTCTCAACTGTAATACCGTCACTTCTCTCGTCTATTTTTTCTACTTTCGTCGCAAGGTGCACATCTCCTCCTCTTTCTTGAATAAGACGGGCAAACGTTTGAGAAACCTCTTTGTAATTAACAATTCCACAACTTGAAACACGTATTGCACCAAGTCCACTTACATGTGGTTCAATTTCTTTCAGTTCTTCAACCCCAATTTTCTCCACATTTAATTCATTTTGTAAACCACGCTTATACAAATTATCCATAAATGGAAGTTCTTTCGAATCTGTTGCAACGATCACCTTACCGCACATCTCATAAGAAATTCCATGTTTCTTACAAAAAGAAATCATAGCTTCATTTCCTTCACGTGCAAACTTAGCTTTAAAACTACCAGGTTTATAATAAATACCAGAATGAATCACTCCGCTATTATGTCCGGTTTGATGATGGGCAAGTGTACATTCTTTCTCAATAATAGCGATTTTTGCATGTGGATAACACTCAGTAAGTGCGTAACCAGTAGACAAACCTACAATTCCCCCACCAATAATTATATAATCATACATTGTTTTTATCTCCCCTCGAACTTGTAATACAAATCAAACAAAAAACAAAAAAGTGTAGACAAAATGAAAGCGTTTTTGTATGCTAAATCCAATTAGTTTTTCGAATTATCTAAAATTTTATACTTTAACATCTAGAAAATCAAGAAAATACGTCATATTTGTATTACAAGAACAAAAATAGTTGTGTTACAAATTGTAGCTCAATCGTACATTCACAAAGGAGGAACAAAATGAAAAAGTTCGGATTACCTCTCCAAATTTTAACTGGTCTTTTTTTAGGTATTATCGTTGGTGCTATTTTCTATAAAAATCCTGAAGTTGAAACGTATTTAAAACCACTAGGTGATATCTTTTTACACTTAATTAAAATGGTTGTTGTTCCTATTGTTATTTCTAGTATTGTTGTAGGGGTAGCTGGATTAGGTAATGCTAAGAAACTTGGAACACTTGGTTTTAAGACTATACTCTATTTTGAAATCGTTACAACTTTAGCTATTGTTCTCGGAATACTGATTGCAAACATCTTTCAACCTGGAACAGGAGTTAATTTAAGTGAGCTTACAAAAGGTGATATTTCAAGTTATGTAGAAACTGAACAGGAAATTGAACAAGGTGGACATTTAGACTTTATCGTGAATATCGTTCCAACTAATATTTTTGAATCCATGGCAAATGGACAATTATTGTCTATTATCTTCTTTTCCGTTCTTTTCGGATTGGGAGTCGCAGCTATCGGCGAAAAGGGACAACCAATCTTACAATTCTTTACAAGCGTTTCACATGCAATGTTTTACGTAGTAGGTCTTATCATGAAAGTAGCTCCATTTGGAGTATTTGGACTAATAGGTGTAACTGTTTCTAAATTCGGTCTCAATTCTCTTATCCCCTTAGGAAAATTAATTCTTGTTACTTACGGTGCCATGTTCTTCTTCGTTGTAGTATGCTTAGGTTCAATAGCAAAACTATTTAAAGTTGATTTTATTAAAATGTTAAAACTTCTTAAGGACGAATTAATTCTAGTATTCTCTACTGCTACTTCTGAAACTGTTCTTCCAAAATTAATGGAGAAACTGGAAAGATTCGGATGCCCAAAATCCATTGTTTCTTTCGTTATCCCAATCGGATACTCATTTAATTTAGACGGCTCTACTTTATATCAAGCAATTGCTGCAATATTTATTTCTCAACTCTATGGAATTGATATGTCCTTGACTGAACAAATTACATTGGTTTTAATTCTTATGTTAACTTCTAAAGGAATTGCTGGAGTAGCTGGTGCATCTTTTGTTGTACTTTTAGCTACTTTAGGATCTGCCGGTCTTCCACTTGAAGGTTTGGCATTTATCGCAGGGGTGGATTTTCTATTAAACATGGGCCGTGCCACTGTTAATGTAGTAGGCAATGCGCTGGCTGCAGTAGTAATAACGAAATCGGAGAACCAATTTGACTACAAAAAAAATCAACACTTAGTATTAACAAACAAAGAAGTTATCTAGTGCAATTGATTTATAATAAAAAATGTGTTCGAAAGTTAGCTAAATCACTACTCTCGAACACATTTATTGTTAATTATACGCGCAAAAAACATTCTGTATATTCACCTTGTTTTATGCGACTTAAACTTATTTTTTCTTATTTAGAAAACGGATGTTGTTCAAAAAAGTCTTGGACATACCCCATAAACTCTTCCGGTTCTTGACGAAACGGAGCATGATACCCTTTTTCAATAATATGGAATGTACTGTTTTTAAATAATTGATGATATGTTTCACCATTTTTCCATGAAACACTTTTATCATTTCTGCCCCAAATGATTAAGGTTGGCACCTTGATTTCATTTGCATCCATCGCAATACGGCGCTCTCTCATTTTCGTCAGTTCACTATAATGTTCTTTATCATCTCGTCTATTTTTCACTTCATTTTCACGATATTCCGTAACTGCAGATACCGTACTTAAATCTGTTGATACATTAGGAGTTGTGAAGCTTTCTTTTTGTTGGAAGGATTCGATCCCTGTCGCATCTGTCAAAACAAGATGTGTAACCACCCCAGGATATAAATATGTTAAATTAAGAGACATCTCTCCCCCCATTGAATGACCGAGTACCGCAAACTTATCATAACCTAACTTTTTCATTAACTTATAATATAAATTTACTTGGTTCGGAAAGGAATACTCAAAATCCACCGGCTTAGAAGAACGGCCAAACCCTAAAATATCAACCGCAATGATTGTATGATCTTTCGCTAATTCTGGATAAATATCACGGAATCCATCAGAAGAACCGCCAAAGCCATGCAGCATAAGTAACGGCGGCTTCCCTTCACCAATTTGTTTAAAATATATCGTTTGTCCATCTATTTCTACCATTTTTTCTTCTGTATTTAGTTTCGTTACTACTGTATCCTTTACTTCTTCTACCTTTGCTGTTGGTTTTTCGACAATATTAAAAATTACTAATAATAGAAGCGCAATGCCACTAATAATATAGAACTTTAATCGTTTCAAGTTGATTGTCTCCTTTCCGCTACTTTAAATCATGAAAAAACACACTTAAAATAAGCTTTCACTTTTTGTAAGTATTTTATAGCCATATAGTTGTAACTTAATCAGTTACAACTATAATAAAAAAAACACGCTTTCTCTCTAAATAAGAATGCATTGGAATATTTTTTATATTTGATTACTTTCATACTATTTAACTCTCTTGTAATCATTATAGTTACAAACAAAAAGTAAGTCAATTCTTTTTAGAGAAATTTATCTTCCTTTTAACCTATTAAAATTGGAAGCTTAAAATAATTTTATCGAACATCATTCAGTCGTCTTATAATAAATAGGGAAGCAAAAAGAAAGTAAAAAAGATGAATCTTTACTTGGGAAATTTAAACATGATGTCGAGGATGCTTATGAGGACTATGATAAAATCATAACTGCTTATCCAATGTATTAAAGAATGTGAGGTACCAAAATATGAAATATAAATATACCATAATAAAAAACAAAGACCTAGATTCTTTAAAAATAGAATTGCCAAAAGAACTAGAAATTGTCGCAACATTTTTAGAAAATGATATACAATGCATTCCAATTAATTGGTGGTTACAACAAATTGACGAAGTATTAGATAACTTAAAAGAACATAATGAATTTAAAGGTACATTATGCGCAGTTCAAGTAAAAAAAGATGACACCATAATAGCTGATCTATTTTCTATCCATGATCCTAATATATGTAAAATTGAAACAATCGAATTAAGAAAATTAATTGAAGCTTGGGGAAAAGCACAAAAATCTTATAGAGATAACAACTAATAGAAGGCCAGCTTTCTAAACTATATTATACATAATAGCTCCCCTGCCCTCTCATCTAACATCTACTCCTTTAAATACCAAAACGTCACTTTTCTTTTCCCTTCCATCTTCGCCATTCCTCCTTGCAAATACACACCATTCCACATCAATATCCCAGCCTCCGTAATATTCTAATAACACTTTTGCCCTTCTTCAAACCCAAACAACATTAACACCCTTTCAGTACTTTGAATCGTCTGTTCTCTACTGAATCGATCTACCAAGTAAAGAGATTTGGTATGGTGCAGAACAAGCTAGTGGAGATACAATAGAAATACATTGGTTTATACCAAAAGATATTTTCTATCCTAAAGGGGATTAGAGAAAGAGGTTTTTATATGTGGGAAAATCTGATTTTAGAAATCGAAAAAATAGAGAAAAGCTTTAATGATAAGCTGAATACACCAGCAACAGATACTGAAGTTCAGAAATTAAGAGAACGTGTGAAAAAGAGTTTTAATGTTGATTTACCAAGTGAATATGAAGAATTTCTTAAAACTGTAAATGGCTTAGATTTTAACGGACTAGTGATTTATGGAGTCGATTCTTCTTTACTAGAAACAGACAGAGACGAACCAATTTGTGGGCTTATAGACACGAATGAAATCTGGTATGAAAATGAATTTCAAAAAGAGTATCTTTTCCTTGGAGATTCAAATATTGCTTGGTTTTGCAAAAATTTATCTGATGGTACTTATCTAGAACTTGATAAACCATCTGGTACAGTAATGGAAATATATAATGATTTTAATACGATGCTTGAGGAAGCATTAAAAACACGTCTTAATTGAAAATAAAGCGCAATTTAATTGCATAGATAAAACAGTCTCTCTCATAACGGAGGTAGTAAAGAATATGTTTAATTTTTTGAAAAAGTACGTTGTAGCAGACAGAAGTGTCCGCTCTAACCAAACACCTATTTTCTATCCTATATATCAAGAAGAGATAGATGAAGCAGAAGATCTATTACAAATACAGCTTCCTAAAGAATTAAAACGTTTTTATCAAGAAATTGGTTGTGGCTTTTTAAAATCTAATAAAAGAACGTTTTTCAACAGATTCATGGACCCGATTTCGGTTGCAGATTTTCGTTTAAGACAAGATATTTATGAATATGATCCAAACTTAGATGGTATAGACGATGAGGAATCATTAGCGTTCTTTGAAGTAACGGAATTAAGTTTTTTAACAATTAAATTTAAAGAAGAAAATGAATCAGGCCAATGTCCTATTCATTATGGTGAAACAAAGATAGCAGATTCTTTAGAAGAATTTTTAATTAAAATGGCTGACGAACCTGACTATTATATTCAATAGATATCAAATTTCAGTTTATCCAGTTTGTTCATCTTTTGAAGAACTACTTTCTAGCTTACATGATTTTGAAGATGAAGAATAAAGACGCAAAATAAAAGAAGAACGCCTATCAGTGAGGGTAAACGTTCTTCTTTTTTTTGCTGTAAATTCACTTAAATTTCTTTTGGTGCTGGATAGTCTCCATAAAGATTAGAAGGTGCTCCGCCACCATCTCCTTTATTGTAAGCTGGTGCAGGTGTATCTCCTCCATTATAAGCAGGCGCTCCGCCATCTCCAATATTAACATAGTCAGGTCTTGCAGGTGCTGGTAAATCCGCCTCTCCTGCCTGTTGTGATTCTATAAAAGAATTTAACCCTAAAGAAACAATCCCTGTAAAAGCTAGTCCTACTACCGCTAATTTGAATTTCCCCATTATTTTAACGCCCCTTTTTCTAATATTTTCTTATTGATCTCATGACTCATATAAAAATACTCACTTGCCTTCTGATATACTTCATCATGATGAAATTGAATTGCTAGCTTTGCAGCATATTCTTGAATGCATTCCCATAAACCTTCTTTCTCAAAGTAAGATATCCCTGCTTGAAAGTCTTTTTCTAATTCTGAAGCAGAAACTTTTTGATTTAAAAGTTTTAACATCTTAAAACGATGTTGATATTCAATGTTATTTACTTCCTCACAAATTTTTTCTCCCCTTACAACAAGTTCTGCTGCAATCTTGTTTTCTCCTAATTTACTTCGCTCTCTTGCTTCTACAAAGATTGCTTTAAAATGATTAGGAATTTTTTGAGATACTTCCGAAACATAACGAATTGCTAAACTTGACATATTTTGTTTTGCATACATCAGACCCAGGTTATATCTAATTCTTAAGGACAATATCTCCTCATTTTGTTTGTTTAAAATATTGATTGCAGATGTATAATAAACTTCTGCTTGTTCATATTGCTTTAGATATAAATAAGATGAAGCCAAAGCATTATCACATAACGCAATACCAATCTCATAACCTAAATGTTTAGAATATACCTCTTTTGCTTTTTCAGTATATTGTATACATTGCACAGCTTCTCCTACGTGATAATAAAATGATGCTAATCTATAATTAAACTCCGCTTTTCCTATCTCATCAGGGACATACTGCAATAGCCTTTGAGCCTTTTCATAGTATTCTCTTGCTTCATTATAATTCGTTGTTAATGTAGCATGTATTGCCTTAAAAAAGTGGTAGTAATAAGAAAGAATTTCCTCAGAAGGTTTGTTATATGATTTAATAACATCAAAACTATTTTTTGTAATACTTAAACTATCAGTTAACACTTTATATCTAAAATCTAATAAAGCGTAATATAACAATAAATTTTGATCTTCTTCGACCTTAGCAATCTTCCCATCAATTTCTTCTTTTAAGCTTGTCGCTTTTTCTACATGTTGTTGCAACATTGACTGATACCAAGCGTCTAATGAATGTTTAATTTGCTCTTTCGTTACTACATGTATACTCATAACGCTTCCCCCTTATTTCTACCTTTAATATCCTGAATATTAATATAATTACACAAATTGTATATCAAACCCCTCCTTTACGTTAATTGAAAAATAATTATCAGAATATCCTCATGTTTATACACAATTAAAAACCACCTCACAAGAGATGGCTTTCATAACCCCTTCACAAAAACTGCATCAACCCTCAGTTTTGAAAATAAAAAAGGCAAGTGATTTTAAACCACTTGCCTCATAAGATTTATTTAATTATGAAAAGAAGGCTTATAGAACGAACGATTATCAAGCGCAAAGACACGCTCTGTGTATTCACCTGGTTTCGTGCGTCCAAGGGCACGATCCATCATGTTCATCTTCGCATCTAAATTATCAATGTAATGCAGAATTTCAGCTTCTTTTACTAATGGTGGTTTTGGACTACCCCATTCCGCTTTCCCGTGATGAGATAAGACGATGTGCTGAAGAATTAATACTTCTTCTCCTTCAATTTTCAGTTCATCTGCTGCTTTTCCAATTTCGTTTACCATGATGGAAATGTGGCCAAGTAGATTTCCTTCTAATGTATACGTTGTTGAAATTGGACCAGATAATTCAATTACTTTACCAAGGTCATGTAAAATAACGCCCGCATAAAGTAAATCTTTATCTAGAGATGGATATAGCGTAGAAATTGCTTTCGCTAAATCAAGCATCGATACAACGTGATAAGCAAGTCCTGATACGAACTCATGGTGATTTTTCGTTGCTGCTGGATAGTCTAAAAATTCATTTTGATGCTTATTCAATAAATGTCTTGTGAGACGTTGAATGTTTGGATTTCTCATTTCAAATATGTACTGTGTAATCTTTTCTACCATATCTTCTTTTTTCACTGGTGCTTTTTCTACAAAGTCTGAGATATCTGTCACTTCATTCGCATTTGCAACGCGAATTTGCTTCACACGAAGTTGAATGCGCCCTTTATAGTTTTGAATATCTCCAGCTACTTTCACAATCGTTTCCGCTACATATTGCTTCTCTACCTCAGGTGATACATCCCATAGCTTCGCTTCAATATCTCCGCTTTGGTCCTGCAAGATCACTGTTAAAAATGGCTTCCCATTACTTGCGATACCTTTTGTCGCTGTCTTAATTAACAAGAAGATATCGACTTGTTCACCAACTTCATACTCTGCAATTTTCTTTTTCATCCTGATTCCTCCACCAACTTAAGTACTTTTAGTATAGCACACTACACCTTATTTTCTTTATGCTCACGTGTTAATTTTATAATCTGTTTTTCCGCAAAGAATGATAATAGATGAGCATGACATGTAAAGAAAATCACTTGTCTATCCTTCGCAATTTCTTTTATTAACTGGATTGTTCGTTCTGTTCGTAGTGCATCAAAATGCACAAAGCTGTCATCAATAATAAATGGATAATCATGTTCAAACGTCCGTGCTAGCGCAAACCTTAGTGATAAATACAACTGCTCCGCTGTCGCCTGACTGAGCTCATGACTGTAAAAACGAATACCATCACTTCGTTCTACGATAAACGGCTCTGTTTCTGATGGTGAAAATATTTTACTATACTTTCCGCCTGTTAAGTATACAAAATACTCCTCGGCCTTTTGTAAAATGCGCGGCAGCTGTACTTCATGATAGTATTGCTTCGTTTTTGTTAACACCGTTTTTGCTGCTGCATATGCAGCCCATTTCTTCACTTGCTCACGTACTTGTGATTTTTTCATTTCCCATTCATGTAATAAATCACCGTACGTACTGCCTTCTTCTAAGTTCGCAATCTCCACGCGGTGCTCCGCAATGCGCTCGGTCAATTTCTTCTCTTCTGAAAGGAAGTCTTGTATATGGAGCACTTCTTGATTTAGGTTTTCTTCATACCCTTCCACTTGATAGTGTTCCACTAATGATAAGCTTGTTAAACGCTTTTCTAACATATCAATCTGTGGTGATAGACGCTCTACTTGCTTCTCTGCCTCTTCACGTTTCTCCGCCCTCTTGCCCGCTTCTAAAAACGTTTCTTCATCAGTAGCTGCTGCCATGTTCCAGAGCGCATCTCTTTCTAATGTGAGTTGCTCCACTTGATGCTGTAATAGTTCTCGTTCTTCTTTCCAATCAGCAAGTTTTCCTAAAAGCTGCTCCTCCTTTTGTCTTTTTTCTTTTTCCTTTTGAATACGATCACTAATCATATGAAGATGATCAAAATCTGTATTTTCCATAACGTTCTCTAGTTTATGTTCAAACTGCGAAATCATTTCATATAATATTCCTTTTCGCTCCATTTGTTTTCCTATTTCGCGATATAACTGCTGCATCTTTTCAATGCGTTCAAATGCCGGCAATACATGTGCATATGTATAAAAACTTGGGAAAGAATAACGCTCTTTATATGTATCTACTTGCGCTCCCGCATGAAATGTATCTCGTTCCCATTCTTCATATGCAGAAACACTTTTATCATATGTTCTTTCAATTTGTTGTAACTTATAAGATTCTCGCTCAAATAATTTACGGATTTCTTCATCTTTCTCTAATTGATAACGAATGGACAGTGCCTCTTCATTTTGCCTTCCGCCCGCACTTTGCTGTAGCGAGAGCAGTTCTTCTTGTAAGCTATCTGAAGAAGTATCTTTATACAAAACAAGCGCAAGTACAATTAGAACAAAGACGATAACACTTGTAAATAGCAACGCACGGTTATCTAAAAATACACTTGTCAGCAAAATCACTGTATTAATAGCTAACAAAAGAAAACAAATTGTCTGCCAGCGCTTTTTCTTTTCTTGCGCGGCTTTTGTTCTTTCTTCATATTTACGCTTAATTCGTTCTGCACCAGTACCTATAAAAACTGTATCTTGAAACGATTTTTCCTTTTCTACTAGCGCCTGCCGCTCTTCATTCGATAACATTTGCTTTCGAATGTGCCCTACATTCTCTTCCTGTTCTTCTAGTTGCTCTTGAGCTACTTTAAACCGCTCATCCAGCTGCTCTTTCCGCTTATCTAATTCTCTCTCCTTTTGCACAGTTTGCGTTATCATTTCTTTTGCGGCAAGGCTTGTATCAAATGAAAGTACACTCTCCTTTTCAAAGGTGGTACCAATTTGTTGCTCGAGTTCTTCTATCTCTTCTTTCATATTTCCAATGTTTACTGTAATATCACGCAATTCTTGCCGTGCATTTTCATATGACATATGCTGCATACGAAGTTCTTCTACATAGCTCTCTTTCTGCAAGAGCTCTTCTTGTACTTCCACCCCATCCACTTCTGATTGTACCATTTCCATCCTTTTCTGAATGGAATCCAATTGCACCCCGAGCGGCTCTAGTCTTGCTTTTATCGTTTCATAACGTTCTACTCCTCGAACAGGAAACGGAGCCCCATGCTCTTCCAATACTTTTTCATATGCACGCTTTTCAATCACAAGAGGTTGTAATGCGGCCAATACTTCATAGTCTTGCTTACGTTTCTCTGCCATCTCTTTTTCATTCCGAATATGAGCAAGGCGCCCTTCACTTTCTTTTAACTGCCCCATTAGCTTTTCATACGTACCAATCTTCCCTTGCCACGCCCCAAGCTTTTCCTGGAGCTTCTTTATTTCCTGAAGTGACGCATTAATTTCCGGCTTACGACCGTTCGGTTTAAAACGTTGATCCATTTCTTTTTCTAACTTTTTATCTAGCTGAAGCAATGCATCACTTCCAACTGCACTTGCTGAAAACAAATAATTCCCGATTTCCGCTTCACCAATATGATGAATATTTTGCAAACCATGCATATCAAAAGAAAATACGGAGTCAAACAGGTTTTCATTCATCCCGCTCAGTAAGTCGTGTAATACCTCTTCACTGCCCGTTTTTCCATCTTCAAAATAAACCGTTACTTCCCCGGCAGCTGTTTTCGGCAGGCGCTCAATTTTGAGACGACCATATTTCTCCGTCATAACAGTCATCGTCCCGCCATATTTCCCGCCTTCTTTCGGTTCATAACGCCGCTGTCCCCTTGTTGGAAAACCGAATAAAATACTCTTCATAAACGAACGAATCGTTGATTTTCCGGCTTCATTTTCACCGTACAGCACCATCAGCATCGAAAGGTCCATTTCCACATTTTCTAATTTCCCATAACCGTAAATATGGAGTTTCTCAATTCTCATTTTTTATCCCTCTCTTGCTGGAATAATTGCTCTAATATAATATTTTCCGCTTCCTTTTGAATATCTGCTTTTTCCTCTTCTGAAAAAGACTCAATTACATTACGCGCAACCGGAGATGTCCAAATCGTTCGCAGCACCGCATCCATATTCGTAAATGACTCTAGCTCTTGCAGTACACTACCAACAAAATGATTCTCCTCTTTTAACCTTTCAATTTCCGCAAACGAAACCGTCTCATTCTTCCACTTCATCACATACACAAAATCTCTTCGTTCTTCTCCCGCTGCTAAAATATGAAAAATCTCTTCCACTCGTTTTTCATCACGTAAATAAGGAGACAATGGCCCTTGTCCGGTAAACACAACTGTCAAAAGAGTGCCTTCCTCTGCCTTACGCCATTCATTCAGCGCTTCCGTACAAGCTGTCATAAGATCATCAACTGTTTGCAGTTCATCAATACTAATCTCCGTCTCTCCCCAAACAACATCTGCCGTACTGAAAAAGGAACAATTCGTTCCTCGCTCTGTTATCTCAACAAGATACGCTCCCTTTTCACCTGTTTCCTTCCGGTGACGCCCTTGTATATTACCTGGATAAATGATATACGGCTCCTCTGCTAAAATCTCTCGCTTATGTATATGACCAAGAGCCCAGTAATCAAATCTTTTTTCTTTTAACTCACGAATTTGAAACGGCGCATAACGATTATGTTCCGCATCGCCTTCCACGCTCCCGTGCAGCATCCCAATATGAAAAGGTGCATCGCTCATTTTTTCATACTGCGCCGTCATATTATCCGTTACTGCTTGCTGCAAGTAACTAAATCCATAAATAGAGGCAAGCAGTTCACCATCTTTATAAAACGGCTTTTCTTCTACATATGGCTCTATAAACACATGGACATTTTCCGGAAACTCAATTGCCGCCCAGCTTCCGCCTAAATGATCATGATTCCCATGAATAATATAAACAGGAATCTCATACTGCGAAAGGCGCTTCATCTGCTCTCTCACAAACACTTGGGCCCTGAGGCTTCTCGTTTCCGCATCATATAAATCTCCTGCTAATAATACAAAATCAACGCGCTCTTGAATTGCTTTATCGATAATACGCTCAAACGACTGAAACGTACTTTGCTTCATTCTTTCCCAAACAGATGACGGCACATTCATTTCCATTCCCTTAAACGGACTATCCAAATGTAAATCTGCCGCATGTATAAACTTCACTTGTTTCACAAATAAACGATCCTTTCTTTATCCTATAAAAGTTTCACTCTACCCCGCATTAACGGGCAATAACCCCCACCAAAAATTCAGCAAAGGCTTAGAAGCTAGGTGGGAGAAACTGCCCGTAAAAGCCCGATTGGTTCAACTAATGGTCAGTAAAAAAACACTGACCAAAGTTTCACTTTATTTTAACATGCTATGTCATATATTTCTTTGCATATTCTATCGTTTTATGACAAAATAGTTATAAGATTCTGATTTTAATCTTTGGAGGGGAATTTTCATGGGAGTATACGTTCTAACAGTCTTTGAAAAAGATGGTTCAAAAGCATTAGACGAATCATTCGAGGCGACAACAGAAGCAGAAGCGAAATCAAAAGGAGAATCCATTTTACGAGAAAAAGGATTGTATGAGAAAACACATCGCTGCACATCTTCAGCAGGAAAGCTCGTTTTATTCCAGCGCTAAAAAAAGAAGCGTCATCCGCTTCTTTTTCATTCTATATCTTCATCACACCACGTAAATACCACATCTAGAATCCGGTTACCAATACGCACGCGCCTGTTCCACTCTCCAGTTTGAATTTGACGCGTTAGCTCTTGTTTCATCTTTTCCGTCCAATCGTGAATGGTTCCATTCCCGTCGTACGGATATACGCTAGGAAACTCTTCCTGCAGAAGACTAAGGCTCTCTGCATCCAAATGAAAATGGAAATAGTAGTTCGCCGTAAGCGATGGCTCTTGCAATCGTAAAAATGGATCGTCAATTTGCTTTCTATTTCGGTAAAAAGTAAATATATTCACCTTTCCGCTCGTAATTTGATCAATTTGAATTTCGTGCTTCTCTATAATCACGTTCGCCCACCTCGTTATATACTATTTATAGTATATATGTCTTTTGCACCGAAGTTAACCATTTTCACACGAAATTCATTTCCTTCAACCATTTCCCGTACCTCCAAGTAACAATCAGAACAAATAAACTACACCAAAAATGAAGGGGAGCGATTACATGTATTTCGGTAGCAAAGGTTGGTACGTAAAAGAATTAAAAAAATTAGGTATCCGTTCTTATGAAGGTAGAAAACTAGAATCATATCGTACGCATGTGTTGGCTAGTTTACTTGAGAGAGTTCAGAGAGAATCGGCTTAATACAGGAAAGAAGCAACGTTTGTTTACGTTGCTTCTTTTTATTTTACATTTCATCTACTACATACCAAATATGACTTTCGTAGTTAATGAGCATGAATCATTATGCTCTCTTGATAAAAACCATCCAATATCACTTGGGCTTTTATTATAGAATGATCCTTCAAATGATTATACGTATGTATACTAAATTTTCCATACTTATCGACCCGTCCGCTCCCAATAAGCATGTGGTTACCTGTTAGTACAATTGTTGAATGAGGTTTTGCATGACCTGTTACACACGTATCACTACGTGTCACGGAATCTACCATTATTTTTGTATCAATATAATCAACAGATCGAATACGCTTCTTTTCTATTCCCTCTTCCATTCCCTGAAATGCTTGATTCCTATCAGCTTTTTTAGGACTAAAACTCAAATTTTTTCGCCAACTAAACCTGTACAATGCGGCAATAACACTATTAGATGGAAGCATTCGTGTTATTCTCTCCTCCACTTCTCCAAACATTTTTAATTCATTCAAACCAGTAACATATCCCTGATATAATGAAATAAATTTACAGCTATACACTCTATGAGTAAATAAAAAGAAAATACCCATTGATTACTTTCACATATTATTGCTTGCTAGATACCTTACAAAAAATGTATACAATACAACTTTTTACTCCAGATGCAATAACAACGCTAACCAAAAGTAGCCATGTTACATTCACTAAAGATGGAATCTCTCCTTCAAATACATCCATAATAAGTATTTGACCGATTATTAAAATGATCCAAGAGAGTACATACTGTCTCCTACTTTTGATATATACCATTTCATCCTCATAATAGACTGCCATTATACTTCCTTGCCAAACGCCAATACCAAAAGCAAAGAGTGTAATCGCCAGCAGCTCAGCCTGTAAATCCCAGGTCATAGGATGTGGTATTGTGTATATAATTATCCCTGCAACAATTAGGAAAATGAAAATATCCATCCATTTTATTTTTCGAGGCTTAATTTGAATCCAAACAAAAAAAATCACTATAGAAATGAAAAACAAAGTTACCATTTAATGATTCTATTTCCTTTCTCTATTAGATGATTCTGTATATCTAATAAGATTGAATTGTTTCAATCTTTCTTGACTCTTACTTTTAAAATAAAAATGATAAAACATGTAACTTTCCGATACTTTCTGTAGCATAGCATAAAGAAGAAATAAAAAAATCGTACAAAAGGGCAAGCCTACAATGTACGATTGGGCATATATAATATATTGTTCTACAGATAGATTAACTTCTTTTCAATAGATACAGCTACTGCTTCTGATCGTGAATTAACGCCTAGTTTATTGTATATATTGGTTAAATACGATTTTACTGTTCGTTCTGCTACCCCCATATCAAATGCAATTTCTTTGTTCTTATATCCACGTGCAATCGCTTTTAGAACAAAAAGTTCTTTTTCGGTCAAGTTAGGTTTTTCAACAGGATTCGTATATACCTTTTTCCTTTTATAATTAACTAGCTTTTCCATAACATCTGGTTGTAGTAAAGTCTCACCCCTAATAGCTGCCTCCAATGTTCGAAACAAATTGTCACGACCAGTATCTTTTAATAGGTATCCTTTTGCCCCGAGCTTAATTCCCTTTATCATTAATTCGTCTTCATTATAGGTAGTCAATATAATAATTGGAATATTAATCTGTTGTTTCTTTAAATGTTCAATTGTATCTAAACCATTCATTTTAGGCATATTTAAGTCCATTAAAATGACATCAGGTTTCTTTTCCTCTATCAAACAAAGAGCTTCTTCTCCATTTTCAGCCTCACCTATGATTTGAAATGAATCACTAGTTTCTATTATTAATTTCAGACCTTCTCTTACAACAAAATGGTCATCAACAATTAATACATTATACTTCATGTCTATCCCCTTCTTTATTCATCGGTACTTGAATGTATACTTTCGTACCCTTCATCTTTTCACTTACTATCTGTATTTTCCCCTCAATCAGACGAACACGCTCATTTAAACCAATTAAACCATAGTGTCCAGGATTCTTCCCGATATACCCAGTATCAAAACCAATTCCATTATCCTCAATTTCAATAGTTAGTATCTCAAGGTCATCCATATAATCGACTGTTATATTTACATCCGTTGCCTGTGAATGTTTCGCAATATTTGTTAAACATTCACTTATTAAATATAAACAGTGTTCCTTTACTAAGCTTGAAATATGCGGGGGACTTTGAATATTAAATCTCACATGTATAGATGTGGCCTCAGAAAAACGTTGGATTTCTTCCTCTACCGCTTTATTAAATGAATTGGTGGTATAACGCAAATCATCAATAACCAACCTTGCATCATGTAAAGTTTTTCTGGCTCTTACCATAGTTTGTTTAATAATTTCTTGAGATCGCTTAGTATTCCCTCTTTGCATATGGGCATCTATTGCTTCCAATTGCATAATTAAGCTTGCTAGACCTTGCGCTAATGTATCATGTAAATCTCTTGCCATTCGCTGTCTCTCATTAGCTAACGTCAATTCTTCCACTCTCATATATGCAGATTCTAACTCTTGAATGTATCTCTGTATGCGATTACGTGCATCAAATTGCTGCTTATTAATATAGGAAAAAGGAATAATAATTGCTAACACTAAAAGGAACATCGAGATAAGAATAGATAATTTATTTACACCATAATTGATACTAATTGCAACACAAAATATTGCATACATAATCGTAAAGACAGCAATTACTTTGAATATCTTATTATATACATATAAACTTTGTGCAATTAAAATGGGAGTTAACCCAACAAAAACCGCTATAAAACCATTTGGCACAATAAATGCAGCGAAAAATACAATAAAAAGTTGAATGAAAAAGAAGTAAAGCAATTGATTCCTCTTTAATAAACTAGCACACCAATGAAAAATAGTATGTATAACAATTACGATTGTAAAGAACAAGCTATCAATAGAGAAAAGGTTATTATGAAATCCTAAAAGCATTGAAGCTATATATACGAGTGTTATCCATAACATTATAAATTTCCTCGGAATAAACACCGCTTCTAATAAATTTGTATTTAAATCTATATTTGAATTTACCTTCTTCATTTTCCACCTCCACCATTAGATTATACTATAAATCAATCTTATAACATCCTACATGGCAGCATTCTTAAAGGTGAAACAAATTAACAGTTATATCGATTCAGTGTTTCATAGTCAAGATGCTTTTTTGGAGGAAGTCATTTCGTCCATCCAAGAAAACGGAATGACTTCTATTTCAGTATCTCCCTCCTCTGGAAAACTTCTAACGGGGGTACCGTCACATTACCATCAAGTTAAGAAATTGGTTGTTCCCCAAAACGAAAAAAATGAGCTGAATTCTCATAAATAACTGTAAAAAGATAAAGTTTTCGTTTTTGGGATACTTACTTGATGGCGATGTATGGTGACCCCTAATATATATCATTTAATACAATAAGCAATCACATTTATATATGTTTCTTTTCTAATGTATATAAAAAAGATGGTTGGACACCATCTTTTTTACGCAATTCTAAATTATTTTTAATCTTATCCAGCTTAAAGACAATAATAACAAAAAGAAATTGGATTGCTACTAAATACTATGCTTGTTCTGATTGTTGAACATGTAAAGGAGGTGGAATAATCCAACCTTTTTTCTTATTCATACGAAGCAATATAGCTCCAGCTTGTGCTTTTTTCATATGGAATTGACCAAACATCATCCCTACATCTTCTCGAAGAGATTGTCCCATAGCTTGGCTACATGCTACTAAACCAGCAGCAAGGTCTATAGAAACTTTAGTTGCAATTTCTGCATCATTAATACGAGCACCAGGAGGGATCGTTTCAATAGATGCAACTGGTCTTTCTGGAGGTGCTGGTGGCAATGCGACGCCATTTAATTTTAATAAATTTTTTAATTCTTCAACTTCTGATTGGATATCATTCTCTACAAGATTTTCTAAAAATTTTTTTAAATCCTCATCTCCTGTATGGTTAATGAGAACTTGATAACCAGCAATTGTGCCTTGTGCCGCTGCAAGATAACTCCAAATTCCAAAGACTTCTCCGTAATGCATTGGTTCATGTTGTGGATTCCCACTTAAAACACCCATTAAAATCTTCCTCCTTAAAGAAATTAAACGCTTAACAACAATGCTTAATATAGAAAAAATTTTCCTAACCATGTTCAAGATTAGAGAAAATAAGTTCTTATAACTCATATGGAACACCTTACCCAAATATAGTAATTACATCTTGTAGGATATGCTGTTACAAAAATTTTATTCTTATAAATAACATGTGTATTTTAAGTAACATAATCCATTGTCATCGGTAGAAAAAATGCAAGCACCTAAGTCTAAAAATAATCTTAAAAAATTCTTTGGATAAGATAAATAACAATATAAAAGCAGCATTCCAAAACATCCAAAACTTAATTATAGTAGAAATTTGAAACGTACCTTTCGTAATAACTCCTAAGTTATGGATTTCTTTAACTTCATTGTATTTGTCAGCACTTTTAATAATGGAAATTAAAGATATTTATTATACTTTTAACCTAAATGGCTTTATACATTCTCGAACGAATAATGTTCAAAGAAGCTGGGGACATTATTACTAAATATGAAAGGAGAGAAAACCATGAAGAAAAAATTATCATCTATTTTAGGTGCTTTAGTGTTAACTATTATGTTTTTGGGTACAAATATTCATGCTGAATATGATGGGAATAATATGGATAGAGTTAATAATGATATTACGACTCAAGTTAATGACAATAACTTGAATAGAGTTAATAATGATACGAGAACTCGAAATGTAAACACAACAAATGATTTGAATGATACTCGCGATAATAATAACAATTGGGCGTGGCTTGGTTTATTAGGACTAGTAGGTTTATTTGGTCTTAGAAGACGAGAAAAAGAAACACGTTAATGTAGAACAGTGTATGTAACTTCTTTAAAAGATACTTATTTATCAAAAGGATGGAAAAAGCAGAAATTAGGAATCGCCTTTAATAAGGCGGTTTTTTATTTATCAAAATCAATAATTATTATATAGAAGGGGTTATTATTAGTCGAAAATAACTTGAAATTTGTTTCCATAATATCAGGAAATAAATACTGATATTCAGTCTTTGGCAATAATGAAACGAGACGTTTCTTAGACTCTTCACCAATTGTCTGACAAAAAGTTGTTTTACCAGATCCAGATAAACCAGCAATGCCTAACGATTGATCAGTTGGAAGTCCTGCATCTAATTTGTTAATATTGTTCGCAATTAATTGATTTATTTTCATTGTGATCTCCTTACAATTCTCTAAATTTAATATTGCCATGTTAGTAAAACTTCAAATGAATTTGTTGTGTTTTTTTTGAATCTACAAACTCATACTAATTGTAGACGAAGATTTCTAAATTTCTTGTTATATATTCGCTTATACCGTTTTGAAGAAACAATTTCATGGCTCAAATCCAGCAATTAGTGGTCCTTTTTTCAGCGCACCCCACAAAGTATTTACTTAACTCTCAGTTATATCCTGCCACGTTTGCTAAATTACAGTTATTACAAAACTTGTTATTTAACTTAATCCTTTATTCCATTAAAAATGACGCTTTCCGTGTTCCGGAAAAGTGCCCGATTGCGGAAAGTGGAAATGCGATAGAGCTGCAAAAATGGCCCCTACACTTTTTACTAAAGCACCCGTTTCCTATCGCAAAATCTGAAAATGTAATCAAAATTGCAACTGAATTTGTAATGTGTTTTGTATCAATATTTGTAATTACTTTTTTACGTATGAAGGAAATACATGAAGTGAGACGTATATGTATACAGATAATAATGTCTTTTAATTTTGATGCAAAAAACCAAGAACAACACTACAATTCGTAAGTAGCATTGTCCTTTAAAATTGTTTAAATTTTGATAAATGCAATAGCAAATGCTTTAAAAAGGGATATTAAGGTTGTTTAAGTCTAAGAAATTATTCAATACTCTCGCTCGATCGCTTAAAAAGAAAAAGTCGTAGCCATACAAATGCTTACGACTTTTTCTATAATAAAGATGAATTTAACTGTGTGACATAGCTTTCTTAATGTAGTTAGAAAGCTGTTTATCAATCTTATCTATCCCTAATTTCTCTCCTATTTTAGGATTCTCTTTATAATAACGTTCAGCTGCTTTGGATATCTCAGTATCTCTAAAAGTCAGCTTATTGAGGAGTTCATTCCATCGCTTTGCCAATTGCGTTACGTCTCGTTTTTCAGGTGGTGTTCCTTTCTCATATTCCACTTGTATCTTTGCAGTTATTTCGGCCCATTCACTTACATATTGCTTTCTTTCCTCTAGCCCCATTTGTTTGAACATCTTCTCCTGTTGCTCTTGGGTAAAATATTTATCTTTACTCATATTAATCACCTCAATCAAATTTATAAATTGCTCTGCGCTTACTTCTTGTTGACTATTCAGCAACTCGTATATTCTTTCCAACCGACTACATAATTGTTCTTGTATTCGAATGTGCTCTTTTATACTTTCTAACTGTATTTTTATAACTTCGATCGGATTCAAATTTGGATTTTCCATCATCTCTTTCATTTCACCCAAAGCAAAACCTAACTGTTTAAGTGACATAATTTGTTGTAGCTTGGAAATATCTGTTTCATTGTAAATCCTATGTCCCTTATCAGAAGACTGCGAAGGAGAAAACAATCCAATTTTGTCATAATGATGGAGCATCCGTACCGTAAGTCCGGTTTGCTTAGCTAATTCCCCAACTTTCCAAGTTTTTTTATTCAGAATCAACCCCTCATTTCGTACGAATTATTTTTGCCGGCAACATTACTATACAACCTGACATCGTGTTAGGTTCAAGTACTCCTTTAAAACTTTTTTGTTGTATATATTAATTACAATTTTCATAACAAAGATGCCTTCTTATTTAAAAATCATGCCTGAATTTGGAACTATTGGCTAATGGTGTTTCTTTGAAATGAAGTTTGATAGAAAACATCTTATAAAGTGAAACTTCCATCAGTGGGGGTTTTCTTCATCCCCCACTGATTAAGGTTTCCCTTTATAAAAAAGCTTGATCAAAACTCACTTAGCATTCTTTGATTAAAGGGATAAAGCATCATGACTCTATTTCAAGTCCACAAATGGAAAAAGTCGATACCCTCGTAGTTGAGAATATCGACTTTCATTTTCAAATTACTTTATTTTTCGTAGTACTTTAGACATTCTGATTAACATTCTTTATAAAAAAACTCATTTTTCAGTGGCATCACTAAAAAATGAGGATCTAATTATTCAACAATATATGATAAATCTATTAACTTATCGAATGAAAACCTTACTTTCAAGACTCCGTATCAGATTCTGGAGCAATTGCCTTTTTGATAAATAGCGCAATAACGAAAGCAATACAACATAGGAATAAGGCAAACCAGTAGGCATGGTGTACGCCGATTGTCATGGCTTCATTCATTAACTGTTCTGTTACTGGAGTTGATTGTTTTTCAATATGACTTTGAGTACTTTGGGTCATAATACTTACAAAGATAGAGACTCCAAGTGCTCCTGCAATTGGTTGCAAAGTATTTGCAATAGCTGTGCCGTGTGGATATAGATGCTTCGGTAATTCATTTAATCCATTTGTTTGAGCTGGCATCATAATTGCTGAAATAGATAGCATCAATATGATATATACCATTATGAAAGACCATATCGGTATTGAAGGAGTGATATTACTAAAGAATATCATGACCCCAACCAACATAATTGTACCAGGAATTATTAATTTTCTAGGACCATATTTATCAAATAAAGTACCCATTACTGGTGACATCAAGCCGTTTAATAACGCACCTGGCAATAACAATAATCCAGCTACCTTTGCAGTGTATCCGAGAGGTCCTTGTAAATACATTGGCATTACAATTTCAGATGCAAACATCGCCATAATAACAATAACAAAAAGACTGACGCCTCTTGTGTAACTTTTATATTTGAATACACGAACATCCAATAGTGGTTGCTCTAATTTCAACTGGCGCAAAATAAATAGGACTAAGCTAATTATGCTAATCATGATAATAGAAATGCTTGTTGTTGATAAGAAACCTCTTGAATGTTCTCCAGCACTACTAAAACCATAAATCATTCCACCAATACCAATAGTTGAGAGAATAATCGATATAATATCTATCTTAGGACGTGTAACCTCTCCGACATTTTGTAAATATTTTAACGCAAATACAATTGAAAATAACACGAAAGGTATAACAAATAAGAATAACCATCGCCAACCGAATAAATCAACAATTACCCCCGATATAGTAGGCCCCAGTGCAGGTGCAAACATGATAACCAAGCCAAAGGTCCCCATAATTTTCCCACGCACTTCAGGAGGATAAAGTAAGAGCAAAGCATTCATAATAACAGGAATTAACACCCCTGTACCAATAGCTTGTACCATACGACCGATTAACAACATTGGAAAATTCACTGCACAAGCAGCAATCATTGTTCCAATTAAAAAAATAGTCATAACACCTATAAACAATTGTCTTGTAGTGAACCATTGAATTAATGATGCGGAAATTGGCATTAAAACACCCATAACAAGCATAAACCCAGTTGCCAGCCACTGAACAGTTGGAGCATCAACGTTGAATACAGTCATTAACTTAGTTAAAGCAATATTCAATAAGGTTTCGTTTAATATTACGAAAAATGCACCAATGATGAAAGTTATTAATATTACTCTAGAATTAATCTTCTTTTCCATAAAGTTCCTCCGATATTTCCACCATAAACAAATATAATGAGCAGTAATCCATTATTTAAAATGCCTTCTGAAATAGTCTCATTTGCCATGGCTTGTTTATTTTACAGATAATATATCTTTCTAATTCCTTATACAACGCAAAAATATTTTACATCATTCCTTATTTATCCCAACTACTTCTCTTAGTTCTTTCAAATAATTGGGGCAAGGCATAACCTTAATTATCAATCCATCACGCTCTCTCACTTTTTATTTTTTTACCACCATACCGCTTCCTTTCAAATTAGAAAATCACAGGTAATCTGCCTGTGATTCAGAGTAAAAGGGAATAAACCCATCCTTATGCAATTAAAAGGAAGCCAAAATAGCCGTCACAAAATTACCCTTCTTTTACTGAATAAAAAAAGAAAGGCAGAACAATCCACCTTTCTACATAACACATATTTTTATGCGAATGAAGATTATTAAAAAAGGACAGACTAATCCCATTTACTCTGCATACACAAACAGAGCCTTTGAACATATTTAATTACTGGTTCAAAGTTGGGAAACGAAGTCTCATAGCATGTGTCATTTTTTAATAATCCTCCTTAAAATTACAACTTTTATTATAAAATTTCGTTTAGAAAAGTCAAGGAAAAGTAAGAGTTCTTTTTCTTTTCGGATATCATTCTGATTTAAAACATGGCTTATAACACAATTATTTTTGGAGAAAACATGATATTCTTTTGCAATATCCTTTGTATCAAAAAGATGCATTTATAAAAAAGATTACTTATATCCTCTTCTAAATAGCTGACGAACCGGATACAATACCAAAACTACCTTTTAAGCACTTTTTTATTTTATAGAGGTTATTGGCTTTAAACCCAAAGAAAAGACACCCTTATGGGTGCCCCTCTCCGACTTGATAACCACTTTAATTTTAATAATATGTAATTGGACTCCCATCCAATTACTATTTTACCACATTTATCTACATGGAATGTTGAGAAAATTAAAAACGGCTCTGCTACAGTGCCAAAACTATCTTTTACGTATCTAATTTTAAAGACCTTTTGATAAAACTTTCCACATTATAGAGATAGGATTATTCTCGTAACTGAAAGGAATAACTACAAAAACCCCCTTAAAGTATATCTACTCTAAGGGGATGATCGTCTCATTTCATAAGATACTTTTTTATTTTATATACGTACAGCCGTACCACTTACGGCAACCATTAGCATTCCATCACGAACGACCTCGTAGTCTACATCAATGCCCACAATTGCATTTGCTCCTTTTTGCTTCGCAAGTTGTTTCATTTCTTCCATTGCAATATCACGCGCTTCCTTTAATTTACTTTCATATGCACCAGAACGGCCACCTACAACATCACGAACAGAAGCAAATAAATCGCGGACAATATTTGCACCCATAATCGCTTCACCATTTACAATATCAACATACTCAATAATTTCTTTCCCTTGAATTCCAGACGTTGTTGTTACAATCATTACTAACACTCTCCTATAATCTATCAAAATTTATTGACGTTTCTTATACTTTTATTATTACATTGAAAAAATAAATAAACTATCTAATAACCTTACAGAAAGATGACATCTTTGTAATAATTCATAAATATTTTCTCCATTAAACACTCGCTCTACTTTTTCTAATCTCAATTATGTATAAGCTATAAAGGAGTACCCCTAGACCTAGAATTTGTTCATTCTTAGACGCATTGGAACCTAATGTAATAGTAGGTACATTTAATCCCATAAATCTTTCGCTCCATTCTATAGGCATATACCCTTGCTTACCGATTGCCAATGTACGTCCATCTGTTGTACGAAGAGTACTTTGAATAAAATCAACCTCAACTTCGACATCGGACAACTTCGTTTCTTTATCAGTCATTAAAGAACCACGTATCGAGCCAAGGCTTTGTATCATCTTCTCATTAAACATACCAATCTGGTTATAATTCGAATCATACATTACCCAATCATACCCGTCAGCTCCAGTATGAAAATATGCAAGAATTTCGCCGCTACTCGTTTCTAATCCATAAACATCTCTATTTTTCAAAAAAGGTATTACTGAAAAAAGAATATTAGATGAAATGATCTTTGTTCCAGCAACATATCCACCATCAGGATGGTATAAACCAAATTGTTTGTTCCCTTTAGGTAATTCTAATACGACAAAAGTATCAACATCCCAAAACGCTACATTACTTTTCACCGCATTCTTTTGTATCAAATTCCCTTTTCTTAACTGCCAAAATCCAATTCCGAAAAAAACAGAAGAAACGGTCATAATAAAGATAATCTGTCCCCAATTAACCTGTCCCCAAGTTCCGTATACACACCATAGCGCAAACAGAAAAATACCAGTTCCAATAAGAAGTTTAAACTTCCCTTTCCGCTTATAATAATCAAATAATTCCATTTCTGCATATCTACCCCTTATTTGTATTTCCCAACTATTAATATATCAAAAACAAATTATATCCTCTAGAAAAAAATGGCTCCGATCTAATATCGAAGCCATTTTTTAAGTATAAATTTTTAAGCGCTCTCATTAAAACAATTCATTCATTTATCCAACATTAATTCTATTTTTTTCAGAAAGTTTATTTGCTTTATATCCACAGAAAAGGAACAAAAGTATTGTAATGGAGATGAATAACCAAGAAAATCCTCTCAAAAATGCGAGTTCCCCCGCCAATGTTTACTGTTGATTTAGAATAATGTTTGATCAAATTGATACTAATAACCTTGATAAACGAACAAAAGAAAGAGCGTGTTTAAAAAAAAGATTGATCAAAATACGCTCTTAATATATTTAAATGGATCATTCTTTTATAAAAAAGTTTGATCTTTTTTGTGATCCTTTTTCAATTAAAGCGCCCGATTGCTGAATAAGAAAAGCACATTTCTTTCTCTGCCTATTTTACAAAAAATAAGCTCATAGAGTTGACAAGTAAACAGTCCGCTCTGAAATAAGAGAATAAAATAAAGGGGTAATACTTTATTAATTACGGTATCTAATATGTCGCCTTGAATAAGAAAGGTGATTTCAATACCAGTCATTTCAGCATAGGAAGCATTTCGGTGTCATATGGTAAATGATGGAACAAATTGTTTTAAATCCTATATTGAAAGGAATGATAGTGTGTCAAAAAAAAATATTTTTGATTATATCGTGGTTGGTGCTGGAACTGCCGGAGGGGTAATTGCTAAAAAATTAACAGATGACAAAAAAACTTCCGTCCTCGTCCTTGAAGCAGGAACGAATATGTCGAACAATAGTCCTTCTCTTGAGGAAGCAGCAAATGTAGCTAATGATAACAAGCTTTCGGTTAACACTCTTTCTAAAACGGAGGAAAATATAGGACGTCAGCTTAAATTATCGAATGGTAGAGTAATTGGTGGAAGCTCGCAACATAATTTTATGTATGCAGTACGCGGAAGTCGTAATCTTTATAATGAGTGGGCAAAACTCGTTGGACCTCAATGGAGTTACGAAAATGTTCGTTCCTTATTCAAACAAAATGAAACCTACACAGGAAATACACAAAAACCGGATCAACGGGGAACAAAAGGTCCAATTTTTGTTAGACAACAAATCATCCCAAATGATGGACTTATAAATACTTTAGCTAAAGCAACATCAAAAGTTTTAGATATCCCTATTGTCAAAGATTATAATACAGGCATAAGAGATTGTACATTTTTCAAATCGCAATTTATTCAAAAAGAAGTAGATGGAAAGTTTGTTCGTTCATCTACTGTAACTGGATACTTAAATAAAAATATTGTTACACAGGGGAATGAAGTCCACCCAGATGAGTTTGGGGTCGGTCAGAGAAAATTGGTCATTTTCGCAAAAACAACAGTGAATAAAATTCTATTTAAAGAAAAAAAGGGGGTTAACATTGCTGTTGGCATTGAATATGTCAGGAACGGAGTATCACAACGAAGTTTTGCCCGAAAAGGAATCATTGTCTCTGCAGGCAACTTTTCCTCCGTTATTCTACAACGTTCAGGAATCGGCAGACCGGCTGATTTAGCTAAAGCAGGGATATCAACATTAATAGAGAGTCCAAATGTTGGTCACAATTTTCAAACTCATTATTTTGTGGGAATGGGAGTAGAAGTAAAAACAAATCGACTTCTGCAGGTATTGTCTGCTGACCCTGATCAGCCAATAGTACTAGGTGCCTTTAAAAAGGAAAAAGAACCTGGTGGTCGTCGCCTTCAATTAATAGGGCTTCCACTACCATTCTTTATCCCGATTCAAGATGTGTTTATTAATCAATGGCAATTTAATTCCGAAAAGCAAAGCAATATCATGAGTTTTTCGATTTTAGATCTTAACCCTAAAAGTAAAGGTAAGATTACAATCGCACATAGTGATCCGGAAGCTTATCCATCGATTAGTTTTAATCCGTTAAAAAATCCTGATGACTTAAATTATATGGTGAATCAATATATTGAGACTTTCAATATTATGATGAAAGCTCGTGAACTAGATCCGAATGGTATTTATAAGGTTGTATACCCTCCCGAAAATATATTCAATTTAACGAATGAAGAAGAAAAGCGAAACCGACTTACTGATTTTGTCAAGGCCTCCTACACGAATTTCACTCATTTTGGAGGGCAGTGTAAAATGGGTGAAAATATTGAAGAAGGAGTTGTTGATGGATTCTTGAATGTTTTTGGAACGAAAAACCTTAAAGTCGCTGATCTTTCCATCGCTCCTATTTTACCAGATGGCAACACTTCCACCGCTGCTCAGATGATCGGTTTAAATGCGGTACGATTTATTCGTGAGGATACTTCCCCATATGTGGTGGATGATGAGGAATTGGAAGATTTTGAAGATGAAGATAAAGACGATGAAGATGATGAATGACAGGAGTAAGATATAGAAAACAGGGCCTTTCTGTTTTGGGAGAAGCTCCTTTTCAGACTTTTGAAAAAAACTATCTCAAAGAGGTTGGATACCTTTTTAAGTATCCAATCTCTTTTTATTGACATAAAATCCGATTTAGAAATTCACACTGAATATTGCATTTATTTCCAGTTTACATAATGTTCTTTTATAAGAACTGAACCAAAACCAACCCTCTTGGCGCCCAAGGGGGTTCAACGAGTCTGTTTTTATCGTTTATGTAGCAAGTTATATATTGTTTAAAAATCAACGTTTGCGCACGCCCAAGTGCGCCTGATGGCTGTATAAAGAAGTGATGTTTTATGCAACCTCTTATTTCATTAAATGGCCCGATCGTGGAATAGAATGACCTGCATTTTTTTAACAACTTTATTATTTTTCAAACGACTTTATCGTAAATTAAACAACTGTTTTGTCACTTTACATAAAGTTTGATTATTTTCTATTTTTGTTATTCTACAATTTCCAATTAAATAGAATAACGAAAATAGAAAAACAAATGAAAATCAGCATACCATCTCAAACTAAAGCACCCATTAGCGCCATTAAGAAGTAAAATAACAACTGTTTCATTTATTCTCACTAATTGAACTACCCCCACCTTCACTTCGTTTAGAGGAGGGGATCTTCTCGGTTAAAATAATAAAAACTAACTTCTAATCATTTCTTTACATTATTGATATATAGTCTAGAATCATTGCCCTCTGTACATTAAATAAATTTGATTTGTAATATAATCTGAACTGAAATGAAGCCCCTTTCTTATCCACCACATGATGATACCCACTAATGAGGCCGTTTTAATCTCAATAGCAACATAATCAGCAGGTAAATCCTCCTTGGTATTCTTTCTTCTTGTTTCTACTAATTGCTTTAATAATAAAAATAATTGCTCCTCAAACTGATTCATATTAAATAAAATAGGCAAATAATTTCGATGAATATATAAATAATCAAGCAATTGTGTTAACTGTTGTTTTTCTGATAGATCTTTTGCATGTATTAAAGCAATAATTTTATTAGAAAGCTCTATTAAAATCTCATCGGTGATTTGCGTTAGTAAATCTTGAATATCCTGATAGTGTAAGTAAAACGTTGTTCGATTTAATCCTGCTTTGGCTGCGATTTTCTGAACCGTTAAATTTGAAATAGTGGATTCCTCGCGTAAAAGGGAAAAGACAGCATTTTTAAACATTTCTCTTGAGCGAATTGTACGAGGATCCTCTTTTTTAGGTATAGACATTTTAAAACTCCTTTATAGATTTTCCTTCGACTTTCTCGACATCATATATTTTCTATGTCGATTAGTGAACATTTAATAAAAAATTGTTCATGGTCAGGAATATGTATCTTTGTTACTATGGATTTTATCGACACGATGTCGAGAATGCAAGTCTAAAATAAAGGAGTTTATGGATGCAGAAGGAAATAACAGAGAAAAATAAAAAAGTTTTATTAATTATACTGATTGCAGGCTGTTTTTTATCAACATTAAATCAGACGTTATTAAATGTTGCATTAAGTGGTTTTATGGATGTATTTCATGTAACGGCTACAACTGTACAATGGTTATCAACAGGCTTTATGCTAGTAAATGGTGTTTTAGTACCAATTACAGCGTTTTTAATGAAACGTTTTACAACAAGACAGCTATTCATTAGTTCGATGTTCTTTTTATTCATCGGGTCTGTATTTTGTGCCTGTGCGATGAATTTCGGTATGCTGTTAACAGGAAGAATGATTCAAGCAATTGGTGCTGGAATTATTATGCCTCTAATGATGACAGTTATTTTATATTTATACCCTATCGAAAAGCGTGGAAGTATTATGGGAACAATTGGCTTTGCGATAATTTTTGCACCAGCCATCGCTCCTACATTATCTGGTTTTATAATTGAATATATATCATGGAGATGGCTATTTATTGGGTTAGCCCCATTTGTATTAATCGTCATTGTTCTTGCGTTCAAATATTTAATAAATGTTGTAGAAACAACAAAAGCGAAATTGGATATCACAAGTTTCATTTTATCAACAATTGGCTTTGGCTGTATTTTATTTGGATTTAGTAGTGCAGGAAGCAAGGGATGGGATCATCCCGTTGTTATTACAACAATTATCGTCGGAATAATCGTTACGATTTTATTCTGTTTACGTCAAATGAAATCCAAAGATCCATTATTAAATCTATCCGTATTTAAGTATAAAATTTTCACTCTCACATCGTTCATCAATATACTAATTACAATGATTATGTATGCAGATTTAATTCTTTTACCAATTTATTTACAGAACGGACGGGGTTTTACAGCTTTCGAAGCAGGTTTACTTTTATTACCCGGAGCTGTGATAAATGCCTTCTTATCACCTGTCACAGGTAAGATGTATGATAGATATGGCGCTAAACCACTCTTTATTGCAGGGTTACTATTTATCATTATTTCCATGTGGGGAGTAATTGATTTAACCGAATCCACAACTTATATGTATTTAATGGTTCGCACCTGTATTTTACGAATTGGATTAAGCTTCATTTCTATGCCTTTAAATACAGCAGGATTGAATGCTTTACCAAGAGAATTGGGTTCACATGGTTCAGCAGTAAATAATACCATTCGCCAATTAGCTGGTGCTATTGGAACAGCAGTTGTCATCACAGTGTATACAATTCAAGCAACTTCACATGCCTCTGTGCTATCTATGGAAAATGGAAATATTACAGCTATCCAACTAGCGAAACTAGCTTCTATCTTTGGCTCAAATGATGCTTATGCCTTTATGTTAGTTTTATCTATTGTAGCGTTAATATTTGCATGCTTTATGCCTAAAAAAACAGCAATACAAAAGGCAAAGGTTAATCAAGTAACAGATTAATTAATATTATTATCCATCATATTCAAAATGCAAGCATATCTGAGATTTGTCAGATATGCTTTATTTTAAATATGTTATAGTTCCATGACAAAGAATATATTACAAAATGCATAATATATGCATTTTGTAATATCTACTAAAAGGGATAGCCCACACATTTTCAGGTCCCGGATAAATTCGCTTCTACTTATCAAGGTTCAGGCGGTAGTCGTCAAAATGCTGGTGTGAAAATTCCACTAGATATGGAGCAACTTATTAACCAATTACAGTTTGATGAAACATATGAGATTCCCGAGATTTATATTGGAATGTATCAAAAACTTCCGGATATTGGTATGCATTCTTAGCTTGAGTTAGAGGAATATTATATACCAATTAAATGGAGGTGTTGAAATTGAATATTCAGGAACATAATTATAATTCAAATGAAATCCTTATAACTGGCGCAGCAGGAGCAATTGAGCAAATGAAATATGAAATCGCACGTGAACTTGGAGTTACACTCGGTCCAGAGACATCTGCACGTGCTAACGGTTCTGTTGGAGGAGAAATTACAAAGCGTTTAGTTCGAATGGGTCAAGAACAACTAATGGGACAATATAGAATTCATTAAAGATATCTACATAGAAAAAATAAAGATTAAAAAGGTACCTACTGCTTCGTAAGGTACCTTTTTATCCCGCATTAACGGGCAGTAAGACCCCCACCTCAAGATTCAGAGAGAAACGAGGAAGATAGGTGGGGGACAACTGCCCGTAAAAACCCGATTCGTTCAACTAACCATCAGTGGGGGATGAAGCCCCCCACTGATGGAAGTTTCACTTTATTGGACGTTGCCTCTTTCTTCTTTTCCTTCTATTTATCTACACAATTTATACTCTCCAGTATCTAAAAACACCGCACTGTCATTATTTTAAACTGCTAGAAAGCTCCGTAAAAATAACTCCTAGCGCATAAGCACCAGCATCCGGATACCCTAAGCTTCTTTCGCCAACCGTACCAGCGCGACCCATTCGAGCTACGATTTCTTTTGTATATTCTGCTCCTTTAACGGCAGCCGCTGCTCCTTTTTCAAAAGCAGTCTTAAAGTCTGTGCCAGTTGCAGCACTTTCTGACCAAGAATTTACACAAGGTACAAGTGCATCTACAAGCGTTTTATCGCCTACTTCTGCTCCTCTTCCGAAAGATCGCTTACCGATAGACTGTATCCCTTTAAGTGAAGCCTCCAGCATTTCAGCAAACTCTCCGACTGTTAATTCCATTTTCCCTTCTACAGCCTTACCTGCAGCTCGGAAAGCTCCGCCCCAAATTGGACCAGAAGCTCCACCGCAATGCTCCATAATAACCATAGAGCACGCATCTAGGAATGTTCCTATATTTAAACGCTCTTGATCCAAAATCGAGCGCCATTCTCTCTTTAATTGCTTGAATCCCTTAGCAACGCTCATTCCAAAATCACCATCACCTGCATGCGTATCCAATTCGCAGAATGGTACTTCGTTCTTAATAATAACTTCGCTCATTTTATCTACAAGATAAATCATATTATTTAATGTGATTACCTCATTCTTGATAATCGCATGTTCCTCCGCTGTTTCCGTCTCAAAGAAAACAGGCTTGTCTTCTACTTCTTCTTCAATATCAACGTATTCTACGCTCTCAATTGGTCCATCTACCTTAAACGCAGGTGTATTACACTCTTTAGATAATAATGTTTTCAGCTCATCGTCCAGTTTCATTACAGTTAGAGAAATTCCAGCCATATCAATACTCGTCATGTAATTACCGACAAACGTTCTATTGATTCGTATATTTCTTTTACTTAACTCTCTAGTAACTGCATTGTTAAACAGATACAGTTCTTGAAGCGGTGTACCGCCGAAGCCGTTTACTAGAACAGCAATTTCAGCATCCTTATCTAGTCCTAAATCTTTCACAAGGTCATTTGTCATGCGTAAGGCTAATTCGTCTGCAGTCGCAATTTTTTCCCGTTTTCTGCCTGGCTCTCCATGAATACCGACGCCATATTCCATCTCATCTTCATCCAATTTGAAAGTAGGTGATCCACTAGCAGGAACTGTACAGGAAGTTAGCGCTAGACCAATTGTTCGAACGTTTGCCGCTGCTTTTTCCGCTACAGCTTTGACCTGCATTAAATCCATACCTTCTTCTGCTGCCGCACCAGCAATTTTATGCACTAACACAACCCCTGCAACACCGCGGCGTCCTACTGTATAAAGACTATCTTCTACTGCAATATCATCATCTACGCGGACATATTCTACTTGAATTCCGTCTTCAGTAGCTAAGTGAGCTCCATTTTTAAAATTCATAATGTCTCCACTGTAATTTTTAATAATAAGCAGCGTACCTTTTTTGCTAGCTGTTGCTTTAATTGCCTGATATACCTGGATTTGTGAAGGAGAAGCAAACACATCTCCACATACCGCCGCATCCAGCATTCCTTTCCCTACTAACCCCGCATGTGCCGGTTCATGTCCGCTACCGCCGCCACTAATTAAAGTAACCTTATTTTCATTCATTTCTTTTTTCTTAATTACCTTATATTTCTTTAACAACTCAAGTTCCGGATGAGCCATAACCATTCCATTGCACATCTCCATAACAAGGGTTTCAGGTTGATTTATAATTTTTTTCATTTATTATTCCTCCTCTGTAAGTTTTGTTACACTCTTCGCAAACCTATTCGTATCCACACTTTCATAATTGGATTGATTCATAGGGGATTCCTGCCACGATACATTCCCTTCTGAATTATGATATATTTGAAAGCGCATTCTTATTAACTATAGTAAAATGAAAGCGTTTTATGGTAAACGGACAAAATGAACGATTTGTCTAAAGACACCCACTTCATTTATAGACTAGGATGTTAATTATTAAAAACGAATAAAGTTGTAGGGATGATTATAATGACCTCTTCTATCATTTCAAAAAAAATCATAGCGAACTCGCTAAAACAATTAATGGAAACAGAACCTTTTCATAAAATATCTGTGAGTGATATTATGTTGAATTGTCAAATGCGCAGGCAAACCTTTTACTATCATTTTAAAGATAAATTTGAATTATTAGGTTGGATTTATAAAGAAGAAACGAAGGAAAATATTATAGACTTTCTTGATTATGAAAAATGGGAAAATATTTTCGACCTATTATTCCATTACTTTCATCAAAATCAAAGGTTCTACCTAAATGCATTTAAAGTAATCGAGCAAAATTCATTTAATTATTATCTATTCGAACATACGAAAAACTTATACATCAAGATTATCGATGAGCTATTAATTGGCTGTAAATTAGCGATTTCTGAGGTGAAAAAAGATACACTAGCCTCTTTTTATAGTCATGGCTTTGTTGGAACAATAAAAGATTGGATTGAAAATCATTGCGCTGTAGACCCATCTATCATGTCTTCGATGATGAAAAATATGATAAACAATCAATTAGTCCTTTTACTAAAGCAATCAGCAAACAAATCATAAGGTGGAAAAACAATGAAAAAAATTATGAATGATGTTCAAAATATTGTTCAAGATATGTTGCATGGCTTTTATTTTGAACATAACGATAGAATATCTTATAACCGAGAACACAACGTCATTTACCGGAAAGACCTTGCCAAAATTAGGCAAGATGTTGTCATCATAAGCGGTGGTGGTAGCGGGCATGAACCAGCTGATGTTGGTTATGTAGGAGAAGGAATGTTGTCAGTAGCAGTCAATGGCGAAATCTTCACTCCCCCTACATCAGAACAAATATTAGCAGCAATTCGCTCTGTGCCTAAGGACAAGAGTATCCTATTAATCATAAAAAACTTTAAAGCTGACGTAGAAAGCTTTTTAACTGCTGAATCTTTGGCAAAAGAAGAAGGGAGACTTATTGATCATGTCATTGTAAATGACGATGTTTCCATTGAAGATGATGCTTCCTTTAATAAAAGAAGACGAGGAGTTGCTGGTACAGTTTTCGTTCATAAAATACTCGGAGCAGCAGCTCTTGAAGGCTATTCATTACAACAATTAACGGACATTGGTCGTTCTGTCATTCGGAATCTGCATACATTAGGAGTTGCACTTTCCCCAGCAAACGACCCTATCCAAGGCAAAGCTTCTTTTACTTTACAAGACAATGAAGTTTTTTACGGAGTCGGCATCCACGGAGAAAAAGGGTATCGTAAAGAGGTATTATTCTCTTCTGAAAAACTGGCAATTGAGCTTATGAATAAGCTCAAAAGTATTTACCGTTGGAAAAAAGGAGACAAGTTTGCCATCTTGATTAACGGCTTAGGTGCTACCCCATTAATGGAACAGTATATATTCGCAAATGACATTCGCCGTTTATGTGAACTTGAAGGATTAGATATTCGATTTGTAAAAGTCGGAACCCATCTAACCTCTTTAGATATGCAAGGCACTTCATTAAGCTTCCTGAAAATAGAAGATCCACTTTGGGAGAAATGGCTAAAAGCTAATGTTGGGGTGGCTAGCTGGTAGTTAGAATTAGTCTCAGGTGTGAACGTGTAAACACATCTGGGGCTTTTTGTATTTTGTAAACATATTAATTACTTCAACAAATCGGATAGGAGCCGTCTTTCTTTAAACCATATCGAACTCAGACCTTGACAACCTCGTACATGAATACTAACAAAAGTATTGCCATATGTGTTTTCGCCACTTCCCCCAAAAACCGCCCAAAAACAAGAATTCTGTACATTCTTTACCCTGGTGATATCAATTTGACTATTTGGGAGTACTTATTCTCACTAGCCTGATGGACGATTTAAACAGAAATTACTGCAATCTATGAAATGCAGGATTTCTTAAAATTTTTTCATGAAATAGAAAAGACACCCTCAGTTGCCTTTATCCGACTCGCTCCACATCAACAAGTCTCTTCTTACAATACAAGTATATTAGGTTTCCACCTAATCATATTTATATATAACTATTTATAAAATTTAATATAAATTTTCTTTATACTGTTTCTTTTAGTTTTTCTTGGTTTACCTGTGCGCTTAACTTAATTAATAGTTCACGATCTATTAGTAATACTTCGTTAGCTGCAGCTAGTTTACGTGCTGGTGCTGTGAAATAACTATTAGTTACAACCCAAGCATGATCAGCGTTATAGTATCCTTTTGCTCCAACGATTTCTTGGACAGCTTGGATACCCACGTTATTTTTATAACGTTTTGCTTGTACAATGATTTTATTATTATTATTTGTTAAAATTAAATCCGCTCCAAAATCACCGGATTCCTTCGTAACTTCTACATGATAATCAAGCGATTGGAATAATACCCTCAAATATTGTTCAAATTCTTTACCTTCCATACAATCAATTTCATCGATGTTTGACTGACATATTTCTTGCTCTCTTTTTATTCTAAGTTTTTCCCTTTGAATGTTACGTGCTATTTCTTCTTGCCTGAGAAGATTATATTTCTTTTTATATTTATGTTTTTTATACATATCTCTAACTACTATAATAAGTACTATAATGAAAGCTAGTAGCCAAAAAATATCAGCCTCTGTCATAATACATGTTGCGCTCCTTCATCGTTTAATCCATATGAATATTACTATATAAGAAATTATACACAAAAACTTACATGTAATCAGGTATTAGCAAAAAAATACTTTGTTTCATTTACTCAATGCATTTTTTAGTATCTCTTCCACTTCAATAATTTTACTCTTTTTCCAGTAAAGAATGAATGGATTACTATGAAAAAATATTAGTTTATATTTGGTTCTTGCGTGTATTTTTTATAAATGGCGGTGGTTTATATTAGAAGATAAGTCATACAAGTGGTAATGACGATTGTATTGTAATTAAAAAAATAAACAATTATAATAACCGCTATCCTGACGATAGCGGTTATTGAAGGGTGGATGTTAACACATCCTATATTTTTAATTTGTATCATAACGTAATTCTTAAATGTTGTAAAAGTGTGGAGGGTAAATGCATCTGTATTTTAATTTAATTAAATTCCACCACCATGTTCTGAATATTGAACTGGAATGTTCTTATCTACTGAAACCTGTTTTGGAACGGGTTCATTCAATCCAATCGATAGTACAGCAACACTTACTAAACCTAATACGATTAATTTAATTTTACTCATTTTAGACGCCCCTTTTCTTTTAATAAATTTTTGGCCTCATAACTCATATAAAAGTATTTTCCTGCTTTACATTCATCACCTGCATCATACCATTTTGCTGCCAATTCTTCGGTATAAATTTGCATGTCTTTAAATAATTCTTGCTCTTTGAAATATGAAATAGCTTCTAATACCAAGTCTTCAAGTCTTTCGATTGGTTCATTTTCAATTATCGCTTTTAAAATAGTGAAGTGGTATATGTACTCCTTCGTACAAGACTGTAAACCTTCTTCTACATAGAAACTTGCTTCTTTGTAGTTTCCTAACTTAAAGTGTTCTCTAGCTAATACATAAGTCCCTCTTTTTTGATAAGGTTCTTTGGGATGAGCAAATTGTTTGAAAGCACTTGTAAGATGACGTATCGCTAATTCTGAAAGGTCTTGATCTGCATAGAATAATCCTAAATTATATCGAACTGTTAAAGCTGGGCGTTCTTCATTTTCTTGTTGGAATGTATTTAATGCGGATACTAAGTATTCCTCTGCTAAATCAAATTGTCCCAATGTAACACAGGCCATACCTAACGTATTCTTACATGCCCCAACTTTTGTTTCATACCCTACATTTTCATCAAAAAAATCAAGCGATTTGTTAACATGGTTAATTGCTAAAGTAGGCTGAGATAAGTAGTAGTAATATAGTGCAACACGATAATGAAATTCCGCTTTTTCCGACTCATCTAGAATCATGATAAGTAACTGTTCAGCAAGTTCGTAATGATACTCCGCGCATGAATAGTTGCCTATCTCCGTAGCATAGATAAATTTAAAGAAATGATAATAGTATTTTAAAAAGCTATCTGGTTGATCTTGAATAAATTCAAATCCTTCAAGATCGTTTTCAAAATTCCCACTTAACATTTGGTATCTAAACTCTAACAATGAGTAATAAGTAAAAAGCTCTTTGTTTTCTTTAATTCTATTAAGATTACTATTAACTTCTTTTTTTAGAATGCGTGCTTTCTCAATATGTTGAGAAAGCATTTCATGGTACCAATTTTGTAACAATTTATATTCAGCACTTGTAACAATACCTATACCCAAATGAATCCCCCTTCTCCGCATTTATTATCTAAATATTAACATAATTATTTTTCAGATAGACTAATCCTTATTGCCAACTAATATTTAGAAATATAATACAGAAAATTCAGTCTTTTTAACATGAATGATAACAGCTTGTTTTTTATATCCTAAACTGTTTAGCTTGATGGTAATGGGATAGCACCCAGAAAATACAGATTTACAGCGATAAGCATTTTGAAACAAGTCTTATGAATTCATTATATATTGCTTTATTCTATTAAAATTATAAAAGTTTCTACTTAAATGTAGTGTAGTGTTTAACAAATAAGTGCGAATATTAAACATAGAACTCCCTACTTTTCCTTCAAAAAGCAGGGGGTTTTTGGCAATTTATTTTTTCTCCATCACAGCAAAGTAATTCTCTTCATAGTCCGCAAAGTTAAATACTCTACCTGAAGGCATATTAACAATTTCTCCGACTGTGATATTTTTATTTAATAAGTTGCTACGTAATTCATCGAGATTTTCCGTAAAAAACATTAAAGAAGGTGTACCAAGATTTAATCCAGGCGACATTTTAGCAACGAATTCCTTATTGTGCAGAATGATGCTTGTTTCTGCTCCCTTTGTTGGAGCAATTTCAATCCATCTCATTCCTTGACCATTATTTTCTTCAGAAACTACAGTAAATCCTACTTTTTCTGTCCAAAAGTTCACTGCCTCATCTTGGTTATTTACATACAACATAATTTGACCGACTTTACTAATCATAGACCTTCCCACTCCCTTATATGAGTAAATATCTAACCCTTCCCGTCGCCAAAGTTTCTGAAATCCAATGACAACTTAATAGATACGCCAATAACTAAAAACTTCCTTCAAAAAAACGGAGCAGTTTCATTTAAGTAGGAGTTTCTAAAAGAGAGATAGAATAATAACAAAAGATTTTATAAGGGGGGAATATCATTGCCAATTCCAAAAGGTACTGCTAGTTACACAATTCGTACAGGAAGAGTAGAAGATTCCGAATCAACTTTAGATATACAGAAATCCATTGTTTCTGAAGGCCACTTTCTCATTTCGTTACCTGAAGAGTTTAAAAAAACATCATCAGAGCAAAGAAAATGGGTACAGGGCGTATTGGAAAATGAAAAAGAAACATTACTTGTAGCTGAAAAAGACGGCGAAGTTGTTGGATGGATCGTATTTCTTACCGAAAATAAAAAACGATTGTCTCATACAGGTTCCTTTGGAATTATGATTCATAAAAATTATAGAGGACTAGGAATTGGAAAAATGCTACTACAAGCTTTATTAGACTGGGCAGAGAAAAATCCTCTTATTGAGAAAATAAGTTTAGGAGTTTTCTCAACAAATTATAGCGCAATCTCTTTGTACAAAAAGATGGGCTTCATTGAAGAAGGTCGTAAAATAAAAGAATTTAAAATGAATGATAATGAATATGTAGACGATATTCTTATGTATAAGCTCGTTTAATGATATTTTAACCACAAGTACCACAAAAAAGCCGTTCTCCTTGAAATGCGAGATCGGCTTTTATAATGAATCTCCTTGTTCGGTAACAAATGTTAAGATTTATAAGCTACTATCATAAAACGTTTTGAATTTGTACGGATTCCTTTTTCTGTTTTATTTGTTATGATGAATTTTCCCAAAATGTCAAAGTCCTCTTTCTCTTCACCGAATCTTGGTATGATAGGCGTGTGCTTTAATAGAAAAATGAGATCTTCAGGTGTTTGGTAATAATCAATGGCATCATACTCTAAAATTTGCACATCATGAAAGCCCGCATACTTTAACTCTCGAACATACTTTTCTTTTAATGTACCGTCTTTTTCTCCTAAGCATTGCCCTCTTCCAAACGCTTCTTTTAAGTTCCATTTATCACGTTCGTTGACTTGCTGCGTTAGAAAGACACCGCCATTTTTTATTACTCTTGCTACTTCTGTCGCCATAAAAGGTGCATGACAACAAGACACAATATCAAAGAAATCATTCGGAAATCTTAAATCTTCAGAATCCATTTTGAAAAATTGAACGTTTGACACACACGCTTTTTCCAAGTTAGACTGTGCCATTTCTATCATTCCACTTGAATTATCAATCCCCATTATACTTGAAGCTGCCGATGCAATTTTTAATACATTCTCTCCCCCACCTGTACCAATATCTAGCAAAACATCTGAGGGTTTGCATCTCTTTATTACTTCTTCATAAAACTCCCATAACGCACCTTCAGTTTCGTATTTCAGTTTACTAAAATCCCAGCCGATGGATCTTCCGACTTTATCATAAAATTTTTTATAATCTAACTCATTCATATTGTATATCCACCTTCCAAAAGAGTGTAAAAACTAAGTTTCTGGGACCTTTTAATAAAGTCGGCCAGTTTCTTAGTTCGATAAAAAAAAGCGACTATCACAATGGATTCAAAGTTTTTATTTTCAAAAAAGGCAGACCTCTCCCTTGATGGTTGGTACGCGTTTTTTCCAACCCGAAAACTAGTTACTTCGAACAATACGGAAAGCCATCTACTTCACCTCATTTGAAAGATTCTATTTCATTATACGTCATTACATTTTTTGCGTATATCGTAAAATACAGACTATCAGATGAATTCTGAAACGAAAAAAAGCTACCTTAGCTATCCCTCAAATCTATATTTTATTCAATTTGTTATTTCATTGCACCGAATTATTTGTTATTGTTTAACTTTATATACCACTTGTTTAGAACATGAACGCTCCCTTAAGAAAGGACGATATACATATGACAGAAATATTGGATTTAGTTTTATACTGCATTTTGTTTATCCTAATCGTATCCATAGCTTGTTTCATCTTATTAGTACTCATGAAGATTTTCGGAAAACCGATGAATAAGCATCGTTCTGTTGAAAAAGAACTAAAACAGCATTCTTCCACAACAGATACAGTAGGACATAAAGACTCTAATATAACTACGAAAGATGCCGAAGCAGAGTGGATGGACGCCGTGATGACAGCATCTTTTGTTACTGCATCTATGAAAAGTGCTAGTGAAAACGAAAGTGTTGATCATGATTCAGACACTGGCGGTGATGGTTCTGATTCATCAAACTAGAATCATTCAACTTATCCATCTACAAAACAACAAAAGGAGTGTTTCATAGTCAAAAAATTGGCTTATGAGACACTCCTTTTGAACCTTTTATAAAGTGAAACTTTAATCAGTGGGGTTTTTCTTCATCTCCCACTGATTATTAGCCCTCACCAATCGGGCTTTTACGGACAGTTAATACGGAATAAATATAGATGTACAAAAGAAATATAAATTATTGCAAAAAACAGTTTTGATTTACTAATTTTATTGAAACATTTTTTTAATTCTATTGCGCATGATTAATACAATTCCACCTAGAATGGATAACATTCCTAGAGTAGTTGTATTAGATTCTGTTCCCCCGGCGTTAGGAAGTTCTCTCTTATCATTTTCCACTTTAAGAGGAGTTTTTGTTTGTTTTAATTCCGTTACTTTATTTTCTACATTTTGCTTCGCCTGTTTTAATTCAGCTATCTCTGCTTCTACATCTTGTTTTGTACGTGTTAATTCATTTAATTTCTCATCTATCGCTTGCTTTGTTTGCTTCACATCTGCTATTTTCTCTTCCGCTACAGCGTGTTTTGTACGCATTAATTCCGCTAATTTATCTTCCATCGTTTGTTTCATTTGTATTAACTCTAATACTTTTTCTTCTATTGTTTGCTTCGTACGTGTTAATTCATTTAATTTACTTTCTATCGTTTGCTGTATCTGTTTTAAATCTGATGCTATCTCTTCTCTACGTTGCTTCGTTTCAGATATTTTCGCTTCTGCATCTTCCCTAATCTGCTTTAATTCTGCTATTTTCTCTTCTACATTTTGTTTTGTCTGTTTTAATTCCGCTAATTTCGCTTCTGCATTTTGTTTAATTTGTTGTAATTCTGCTACTCGCTCTTCTCTATGTTGTTTCGCTTCAGTTACTTTTTCTTCTACATTTTGTTTCGTCTGTTTTAATTCTGACGCTCGCTCTTCTGCATGTTGCTTCACTTCAGATACTTTCTCTTCTACATTTTGTTTCGTCTGTTGTAATTCTGATACTCGCTCTTCTGCATGTTGCTTTGCTTCAGATACTTTCTCTTCTGCATTTTGTTTCGCCTGTTTTAATTCTGACACTCGTTCTTCTGCATGTTGCTTTGCTTCAGATACTTTTTCTTCCGCATTTTGCTTCGCCTGTTTTAATTCTGATACTCGCTCTTCTGCATGTTGTTTCGCCTGATTTAGTTCGGATAACTTTTCTTCTGCATGTTGTTTCGCCTGATTTAGTTCGGATAACTTCTCGTCTGCTTGTTGTTTGATAGAATCATGTATTTTGACGGTATCAGGCACTTCAGCGTTAATTGTGTCAGCTCCCGCTATCATCGCTAAAGCTAGTGTAGAGATTGCTACTGTTTTTTTCGTACTCATCATTTTGTACCTCTTTTCTTTCATGAGTAATGAACTATTATGTGTAAATCTGAAGATATAAATATTTATAATACCAGTATAACATTATACCAAATGTTTATAAACGAAACTAGAATAGTAGGGACTCGTAGGGTGAATCATTATAGAGAGAATGAGAAAAGGGAACTCATATATAGAGTTCCCTTTTCTTATTAAAACGTTCTTCTTAACGGCATTATTGGATTCTTCCGTATCCAACAAAGTGCTTACGATTATAAGGTCAATTTAAAACTCGGATATCTACATGATCCCCACCAACATCATATGTACTGTGGAAGAAAACTAAATCACTAAGTTGAGGGTTTATATTTTTTAGAAATTATAAAGCCCTTGTGATATTGGTCAGAATACCAGATATCCTACGTGATTAAAAACATGACTAACAAAGCCAGAACAGTTGAACATTGAACATATACAACCTTAAATATTATATATTAAAAATCTGTTATTCTTCCAAATCCAACCAAGTTATTACTATACCAAGAAGTAGATAACTTAGAATACTTAACTTTCATACTATTACCACTAGCAGCTTCAATAATATCATCTCCGCCAAGATAAATAGCTACATGAGTAATGTTGCTTGCACTATGTGATTCGCTAAAAAATACTAAATCTCCTGGCTCAGCATTAGCTCTGCTAATACTTTGGGAGTTATTATATAATCCTTGAGAAGTCTGATATGCTCTTGAATATCCTGCTTGATTCCATGAATAATAAACAAATCCCGAACAATCAAGACCTCTTGCATCTTTACCTCCCCATACATAAGGAACACCCAAATAATTTTGAGCAACATCAAGAACCTTTACCCAGTGACCACTAGAAGTGAAATATTGCCATTTATTGTCAATTTGTAATTGTCCAGTTACCATTGCGCCGCCTTGGTTGGCATCTAAATAATACCATGTACTACCTTCTTGGAACCAACCTGTTTTCATTGCTCCACCATCATCGGCATTTAGATAGTACCATTTTCCATTATCTTGTAACCAGCCCGTTTTCATCGCTCCACCATCATTGGCATTTAGGTAGTACCATTTTCCATTATCTTGTAACCACCCTGTTTTCATTGCTCCGCCATTATTTCCATCTAAGTAGTACCATTTTCCATCTACTTTTTCCCAACCTATTTTCATTGCCCCACCATCATTGGCATTTAAGTAGTACCATTTACCTTCTACTTGTGCCCAGCCTAGTTTCATCGCTCCACCGGCATTTGGATCAAGGTAGTACCATTTGCCTTCTAATGCAAGCCAACCTGTTTTTTTCGCACCGTTTTCATAAAAGAACCATGTTCCACTTTCTTCTTTCACCCAGCCGCTTTGTTGAGTCGCTTGTGTATTTTGAGCTGTTTCTGCTGAACTTACAATTGGTTGAATGCTCAATCCAAGAGTAGTTGCTAATGTAAGTGCTGCAATTTGTTTTTTCATATTTCTCTCTCCATTCTTAGAACCGTATTGTATTTAATATATATCACTCTTTTAAATGTTGAATCTTAAATTCTATTTAAATGGTAAATATGGAGTTGGATTAATTTGACCAAATTTATATTCCGTTTTCAATTCAAAGTGTAGATGAGGACCAGTAACTCTTCCTGTTGCTCCTACCTTACCTATTACTTGACCTTGTTGAACATAATCCCCTTTTTGAGCTATTCTTTCACTCATGTGGGCATATAACGTGTAATATCCATCTGCATGCTTGATAACTACAACATTTCCATAGTCGTTAAATGAACCAGGTGAGCCAAAGCCAGAAAATTCTACAGTACCAGATTTAGCAGCCATAATCGGTGTACCTGTTTTTGCTGCAAAGTCAATACCCTTATGAGATTCATCCCAACGAGGTCCGTACCCTGAACTCACATTTGGGTTTTTTATAGGCATTTGGTAACCATATGCACTAACTTCTCCAGCATTTTCAAGCCACTGACCATTATCAGCAAATACATAAGTCTTTCCGTCTATAGTAGCTTGTCCAGTTACCATAGCTCCGCCTTTATTCGCATCTAAGTAGTACCATGCACTTCCTTCTTGGAACCAGCCTGTTTTCATCGCTCCGCCATCATTTCCATCTAAGTAGTACCATTTCCCGTCTACTTTTTCCCAACCCGTTTTCATTGCTCCACCATCATTGGCATTTAGGTAGTACCATTTTCCATTATCTTGGAACCAGCCCGTTTTCATTGCGCCGCCATCATTTCCATCTAAGTAGTACCATTTTCCGTCTACTTTTTCCCAGCCTGTTTTCATCGCTCCACCATCATTGGCATTTAGGTAGTACCATTTTCCATTATCTTGAAGCCAGCCTGTTTTCATTGCTCCGCCATTATTTCCATCTAAGTAGTACCATTTTCCTTCCACTTTTTCCCAACCTATTTTCATTGCCCCGCCATCATTGGCATTTAAGTAGTACCATTCTCCTTCTACTTGTGCCCAGCCTAGTTTCATTGCTCCACCGGCATTTGGATCAAGGTAGTACCATTTGCCTTCTAATGCAAGCCAACCTGTTTTTTTCGCACCGTTTTCATAGAAGAACCATGTTCCACTTTCTTCTTTCACCCAACCACTTTGTTGAGTTGCTTGCGTATTTTGAGCTGTTTCTGCTGAGCTTACAATTGGTTGAATGCCCAATCCAAGAGTAGTTGCTAATGTAAGTGCTGCAATTTGTTTTTTCATAATCCTAATAACCCCCTAAATTTATAAATAGATATATAGATAAATTGTTTTTAAGGTAATACATATATTTTAACTGTTTTTCTTCCCCAATTACTTGCTTCCTGTTTTGAAGGAATAAATACATCTATTTTATTACCTTTAATAGCACTACCTGTATCTCTAGCCTCAGCTGGTCCATAACCTTCAACGTAAACTTTTGATCCAAGACGAATAACTGAAGGATCTACTGCAATCACTTTCAAATTAGGATTAGCTGTTAAATCATCGCCCATTTTTGTATATACATGTTGTCCAGGTTTATAGCCATTTTCTGCTGGATCATTTGTATATGCTGTTGACGTCACTGTTAATTCACGAGTATTTATCCATTGACCATTATCTTTAAAATAATTCATTTTTCCATCAATTCTATTCCAACCATTCACCATGGCCCCACCATTATTGGCATCTAAGTAATACCATTGATCATTCTCTTGGAACCAGCCTGTTTTCATCGCTCCGCCATCATTACCATCTAAGTAGTACCATTTTCCGTCTACTTTTTCCCAACCTGTTTTCATTGCTCCACCATCATTGGCATTTAGGTAGTACCATTTTCCATTCTCTTGAAGCCAGCCTGTTTTCATCGCTCCGCCGTTATTACCATCTAAGTAGTACCATTTTCCGTCTACTTTTTCCCAACCTATTTTCATCGCTCCACCATCATTACCATTTAGGTAGTACCATTTACCTTCTACTTGTGCCCAGCCTAGTTTCATCGCTCCACCGGCATTTGGATCAAGGTAATACCATTTGCCTTCTAATGCAAGCCAACCTGTCTTTTTCGCACCGTTTTCATAGAAGAACCATGTTCCAGTTTCTTCTTTTACCCAGCCACTTTGCTGAGTTGCTTGCGTATTTTGAGCTGTTTCTGCTGAACTTACAATTGGTTGAACGCCCAATCCAAGAGTAGTCGCTAACGTAAGTGCGACAATCTGTTTTTTCATATTTTCATTTCTCCCTTTAAGTATTCATAATCGGTAAATCATTATATAACATTATTAATGTATTTTGTATAAAAAATTTCCGTTAAAGTTATTATTTTCACTCTATTCAACCTTTTATGAATCCTAGTTCATCATAAAAACGAATAACCACTTATTAAATTCATTACTTCTTTTGAATCATTATGTATAAAATATTCAGAAATTCAATTTCACTTTCATATCTTTAAAGATGAAGAGTTTTGTTGATTCATATATAAAATTTCAGCCTCCTAACATAAGAATTCCTCTAAAAACATTGTTAATTCTTAAATAAAAAATTTAGTAGTACTCGTTAACCCTGTATAAAATTAATAACCTGAAAAGAAATACTCATGCAGATACTTACATAACTTAATTCATTATTTCACATCCTTCCTAACAAAACCAGAACTAACGTTCGTTTTTTATTATATAATATAATAAATTAAATGTACAAATTTATTATCCTAGTTTTGGAATTAATTTCTCTCTGTTTTTTCATAGTTTGAATGCAAAACAATTAAAAGTCCCTTAGCATGGTTAATTTCCTAAATGTTGGCGCCACTCCTTGATGAAATTTAGTGATTTAGCAATATATAAGGGGTACGGAAACAATTCTAGGTATGAGGGGTTATCTGGAAAAATATTTAAATGAATACTGTAAGTAGGGGAGTACCACATCGCTATCAAGCTAAAATAATTCTATCTCTATTAATAGAAAACAGTTTAAGTGTTACTACAAAAGATGAACCGTAATGTATTTGTTTTTTCTTATTGAAAAATTGAAGAATTTAAAATAAATGATAATGAATATGAGGATGATATTCTTAAGTACAAATTAGTTTAGTGAACCAACAGGTACTTTACTTAAGCAAGATTAAATCAAAAGGGCAATTTCTACAGGAGATTACCCCTTTTGATTGGAGTGAAACTTACTTCACATTGTAAATTTGCAGATTCACAGTATCATTGTAATTTTAAAAATGTACTAAGGATCTAAAAATGAAGTAGCTATTTCTTTTGAAAACATAAGATACTTATAATACAAATTAATATTATATATTTCCGTTTCTGTTCTGTCCCTACAAAAACTCCTAAAACCACATTTGACACTTAATTTATCGAGAATGCCCATGACCGCGCGTTCTAATTTGATAGGACAAAGCTGCCAGACTAATCGTCACTCCCCATATAAAAAATCCTCCATAAACCGGGATTATCACCCCTGGCTCGAAATCCTGGATGTCAGAGAGTCTTATGGAACCCACAATTAATTTATAAAATGTCACGATGCAGACACTGGTAAAGGTTAACCCTCCGAGCCAAGCAGGAATGAGTAGCAGCCAGCCAGGAACCTTCCGTCCACCAATGCCCGGTAATCTTTTTGGGATAATCACTCCCCATGGCCGAACCAGCGCAAGTGCAAGCAATGAAGCGATGATAGCTAAAATAACAGTTAGATCAACCCCGTAGGAATATAAAAAACGGCTAACCTGATCAGCGTTGGTTCTCATAGATGCATGCAATGCCTCAACACCATTCTCAGAAACCAATAAGGGAACTCCAAACGCCCAAAGCGTCTTTAAAATGGCATAGGGAATGAGAGCGACCGATGCTGCATATCCCCACTTCTTAGACAGCCACCATTCACCGGATGTGTTTCGTGTCATGTTAATAACCTCCTTATTAAAAGATATGTGGAAAAACATAACCATTACACCATTTATAATAGTACAGAAAAACTACTTTGATATGCGTCCATAGACCTGTTTATACACACAACCAGAGGTCTGTTTACAAACAAAATCGGATACTATTTTGAGTGCAGCTTTGAGTAGAAACATGCTGACAATCCTCCACGTACATCAACTTAAGAAATGAATTGTTCTCTAAAAATTTCATTATTGGAATACGCCAAAGTATTAACTTGATGGCGACGGGATAACACCACTTACCAATAGATTTTCAAAATAGCAGATTGTTATGGAAATATTTTCAATGTATAATTATGTCATTGTTTGTTTTTATGAAAAAATATGGGGGAATTTTTAATGAAAAAAATCATACTAGGGGCACTTACAAGTTTCTTTTTATTAGCTGGATGTAATAATTCTACTGAAAGTAAACCAGTCGATACAAAAAAGAATACGGCAGAAGAAACAACTAA